>JAAYBS010000219.1 GCA_012718855.1 Syntrophomonadaceae bacterium | reverse complement strand
CGTATTAACTATGCCTTCCGGGCAGGTATGATTATATCTTTTCCCTGTGCAGCAGGACTTTATATCCTGGCTTTTCAAATCTGTGATCTGTTATATGGGATGCCGGAAGCTGGTATTCCGCTTGAACCCATGGCCTTTTCCTGCATTGCCCTGGCAGCATTTCAGTTATCCAGTGCCGGATTGCAGGGCATAGGCCGACCGGAAATAGCTATGCGCCACTTAATAATAACCGGTATTCTTAAAGTAATATTCAACTATACCCTTACCAGCGTCCCCATGTTAAATATCAAGGGGGCAGCCATTGGTACAGTAATTGCCTTTACAATTGGGTCACTGCTTAACATAATCTATCTTCAGCGGCTTACCGGAGTAAAATATGAAACTGGCAGAGCACTTAAAATAGCCATTGTAACGGTGTTAATGGCCATAGCTGTAAAAATAAGTTACGGGGCCATTGTGGGAATGGACATCTCCTCCCATATCGCCACTGCCGGTGCTATACTAATCGGCGTAGCTGTTTACGGAATTCTGCTGTTCATTACCAAAGAACTCGATCTGAACATGCTCAAAATGATAAGAAGCTAAGTATAGACGCAGATTACGCAGATTTTCGCGGATTTACACAGATTTTTATATAATTATAATTGCGTAAGATATTTTATGGTGATTAAGATTCCGGTTTAGGAGAAAGTCTAATTAACTTTTTAGAATCTGCTACATTAATTGCGAAGCCCTATGGGCGGAGCATCCGTGTCCCTGAAAGGGGACTGTAACTGACTGAAACTGACGATAAAATAATTTTATTGGATGATTAATTAGGTCATGGTTTGTTGTTACACCGGGACGTTCGAGACTGCTGAAAAAGTTCCATAAATGTCATCCTGAGGAGCTGCAGGCGACGAAGGAGCTCTTTTAAAAGGCCATAATATTGGAGCTTCAGCCTGACTAACCATGAACTATTTAACTAGGATATTAATAATAAAAAAACAGCGATTATCAGCGCCTATCCGCGTAATCCGCGTCTATTATTTTTGATATGTCTGAAACAAATAAACCGAGGTGTAGATTATGAACAACAAATTGGAAGCCATGCAGGAACTGCTGGAGGTTATGGACAAGCTGCTGGGGCCGGGAGGCTGTCCCTGGGATCGTGAACAGACGCATCAAACCCTGACCCGCTATCTAATCGAAGAAAGCTATGAAGTGATTGAAGCCATTCAGGAAGAAAACATGATTAAGCTGCAGGAAGAACTGGGTGATGTACTGCTGCAGGTAGTTTTCCATGCGGCTTTGGCAGAAAAAGAGGGAACCTTTGATTTTTCTGATGTAGCCCTTACTATTGCTCATAAAATGATTTCCCGTCATCCGCATGTATTTGCTGATATGGACCTGAAAACCAGTGATGATGTCATGGCGCACTGGGAGGGATTTAAAAAAGCGGAAGGCAAAAAACATTTGCTGGACGGTATCCCCGCTATGCTTCCAGCTCTTATGAGAGCCGAAAAAATACAGGAGAAAGCGGCCCGGGTAGGTTTTGACTGGCCGGTAATTGATGGAGTTCTGGATAAAGTCAGGGAAGAAATTGATGAATTGGCTGAGGCTACAGGTAATGAAGTGGAGGAAGAACTGGGGGATTTATTGTTCGCCATAGTCAATCTGGCCAGATTTAAAGCAATCGACCCGGAAAAGGCATTACAGGCGGCTAATGATAAGTTCTGCCGCCGATTCAGATATGTAGAAGATAAAATCAATGATTCGGGTTTCCAATTATCGCAGTCGTCACTGCAGGAAATGGATAAGTACTGGGACGAAGCCAAATCAAAAGGATATTAAATGGATTATACTTAATAATTAACCCCAAGAAATTTATGCAAAAAGAAGGATAATCCTTATAAATCACGAATAGCCAGTATATGTTAAACTATAACCATATGAGGAGGGAATGCTTCTTGAACAAGACAGAATTAATTGGAGAAGTAGCAGGTAAAACCGGTATGACCAAAAAAGACGCAGAAAAGGTGGTTAATGCCTTTTTTGACACGGTAGAAGGTGCTCTAAAATCAGGAGACAAGGTTCAATTAATTGGATTTGGCACTTTTGAAGTTCGGGAGAGAAAAGCTCGTAAAGGCCGCAATCCCCAGACAGGTAAGGAAATTGATATCCCCGCCACAAAAGTACCGGCTTTCAAAGCAGGAAAAGCATTAAAAGACGCTCTATAAATCGAAATGAGACTGGACAAATTTCTTAAAGTATCTCGAATCATCAAACGGCGCTCAGTGGCCAGAGATTTTGCTGACAATGAACGGGTTATGATTAATGGCAGGATAGCCAAACCTTCCACTGAAGTAAAAAAGGGCGATCGGATAGTATTGCAAATTGGCAGTCGAACATCTGAGTTTGAAGTATTGGATGTAAGAGATAATGTCCCCGCTGCGGAAGCCAAAAGTTTATACAGAGTAATAGAATAAGTTAGTTGATTATAAATCGCTTTGAGTTCTCAAAGCGATTTTTTTATGCCGATAGAAAATATAATCAATATTTTGGTCATAAAGCAACCTGCCGAGCATATTTTTTAATAGTGAAAATAAATATTCTGATACGTGTGCAGAATAGGAGGCGGGTTTTTTGGCAGATCATTTAGTTACAATGACCAATCGTAACCAGGTTGAATTATCAGGGGTGACTAATGTTGTAACCTTTGATGAACAGGCAGTAATACTGGAAACTACTATGGGATTGCTGATTATTATGGGAGAACAATTGCATATTACCATGTTGAACCTGGATCAAAACAAGGTGGCAGTCGAGGGAAATATAGCAGCTATGGAATACAAAGCCCAGGGCAGTGACTTCAAAGCCCGCAGCAAAAACATCCTGAACCGATTATTAAAATAGTTAATATTTATTAGCTGCCGGGAGGCCGTTTATGTCAACTCTACTCATGCAGATTCAAGCTTTCTGCGGTACCCTTTTACTGGGCATCGGAGCCGGATTAATATTTCAATATTATCAAACGGTAATTCGATTGGCCAGATTGCGTAAATATGCTCTATATATTGTCGATCTAACTTTGTGGATAGTTATGATTGGAATAATATTTGCTGCTATGTTTTTTATTAATGGTGGCGAGATGCGGATTTATGTCTTGTTGGCTTTATTAATCGGCATTATCGTCTATCACTATAAACTTTCCCGCAAGATGCAATCAATAGTCGGGTATATGGCAGAAGGGACTGTGGCAATAATTATAAAGATCATAAGAATCACCAGTAAGCCGGTTTTATGGCTGGGAAAATCCATCAGGAATTGGCTTAATGAATTGAAAAAGCCACCCATAGATGAGGATGAAATATAAACTTAAAAAATAATTATATCGAAAAGCAGGAGTTTCTGTTTCTCTAACGAAAGTACATATTTGTAGTCTATTTGTCCACATATTGTGGAAAAGTTGTGGATAGTGTGTAGTAAATATGAAGATAGAAATTAGGGGAGCAGAAAAGCTTAGCTTTCGTGAACGACAGGTAGTGGCCTTAAAGGAAATGGGAAAATCAACTGATGAAATTTCCAGCATCCTGAAAATAAGTGCCAGTACCATTGCTACTTTGTATAATCGTGCCCGCTCCAAGGGTTATGAAGTAGTAATCGTGCTTCCCGGTGATGTATTGGGTATATACGGCGGGGAGGATGATGAAGATGCGTAGAACCATAAAACTGCCCAGCTTAATCAGATCTGTCTGTATGCTGGCAATAACCGCTATGTTGTTGGTAGCTCTGGTTCCCCGTGTAACTAATATTGTAGATCTCAGCCAACGCAAAGCAGTATTGGAACAGGAAAAAATCAGACTCACGGAAATAAATAAAAAATTATCCCTGGAGGCCAAAGCGGCCGAGACACCGGAAACCATAGAAAGAATTGCCCGTGAACAATTGGGAATGGTCAAAAAGGGTGAACGCCCCATTACCCCGGTCATTTATGATTAAACATAAATGGCCCTGCTGTCAGGATTGATATTGACTAGTACAGCTGGTTTTAATACAATGAACCTAGTATATATCGAGGGGGATCTTAATTTTTATGCCAACCGAACAAACCAATATCGAGCCAGGCGGCATTGTTGAAGGTAAGGTACAGGGTATTACCAGTTTTGGTGCTTTTATTGAGCTTTCCGGGGGGATTGTAGGATTAGTTCACATTTCTGAAATTGCCGATACTTATGTCAAAGATGTACGGGATTTTATAAAAGAAGGTGACATGGTCAAGGTAAAAGTATTAAATGTGGCGGGTAAAAAAGTAGGTCTGTCAATGAAGCAGGCTAATCCTAAACCGGCGCCATCGCCTGATTCTGCGCCAAGAGAAAGACGGGAAAGGGACAGACCCTACACTCAGGGAGGCCGCAGTCAAGCCTCTTTTAATAATCCTCAACATAACACCCGGCCATCACCGCCGAATTTGGATGATATGATTACCAAATTCCTTAAAGAAAGTGATGAACGGATGCAACCCCTGAAAAATAAAATGGAACCTAAACGGCGTAATCGCAGCCAATAGATTATTTTTAAAAATACACATAAGCACTTCTGCGGAGGTGCTTTTTTTACGCTATCGTTTCACACCCCTAACAACTAATATTGGAGGATAACCGATGAACTATGCAGCAGTAGATATTGGAACCAACTCCTGCCGTCTGCTGGTAGCAGATGGATTAAACCCTGGTCAGTCGTTGGTACGGGAAATTCAAACTACCAGAATTGGTGCCGGGGTAGATAAGCATAAACAGCTCGGTCAGGAAGCAATGGATCGGACTTTGCAGGGACTGGCTAAACTACAGCAAATAACGCAGCAGTATAACACGGTTCGTACCCGGGTCGTAGCTACCAGTGCTGTACGGGAAGCTGATAATCGGGAAATATTTATTAAACGAGTTAAGGAAGAAATTGAATGGGAAGTTGAAGTAATAACCGGTGAGGAAGAAGCCCGGCTCAGTTATCAGGGAGTCCGCAGTGGACTGAACATGCAAGATCTACCGTTGGTGGTGGACCTGGGAGGGGGCAGCACCGAATTCATGGCCGGAGAGGATAAAGAACTAATATCCTTACCAATTGGTGCAGTTCGTGCCACCGAAGCTCAAATGTCGATAACCGATATTTACGCTATCCTAAAACAACTGGGGAACCTTCCCGAAACCTGGCGCAATTATCCGCTGGTAGTGGTAGGAGGTACAGCTACTACTATGGTGGCGATAAAACATGGTATGCATGAATACAACCGGGAAATGGTCCATGGCCAGACTCTTACCCGGCAGGAAGTCATGGACATCTACGAAATGCTGGAGCGTATGCCGCTTAATTTACGCCGCAGGTTACCTGGTTTGCAACCTGAAAGAGCCGATATAATTAATAAAGGTGCACTAATCCTGCTCCTGATCATGGACTATCTGGGTCGGCAGGAAATAACCATAAGCGAAAGCGACATCCTGGACGGAATTATTGGGGAAATGATAAGAGAAGGACTTTAATGGACGCGGATTAGCGCGTTTTCTTTTATATTAAATACGATTCTAGTTTATGAGAGTAAAATTAAAAAACCTGATTAATTTGAGGGATTGTACAAATATACCGCTCGCAGCCTCCGCATGGGCAACACCAGCGGCTCAGCTCGCAGCTCAAGGGGTACTGCGCTAAATCTCCCGTCCGTGGTCGATAGCACTCTCGCGACTTCCTGTCGCTCGCCCCCTTTCGCCTGCTCGCCGTCGCCGGGTGTTTCAACCATGCTCCGTCAACGCTCGCTTTGTATATTTTGTCCAATCCTTATAATATCAGCGAAAATCAGCGACAATCCGGGTAATCCGCGTCTATTATTTAGCGAGTGTAGCGTTTATAGGTTCCGGCCATGCTGCCCGGGGATTCCTGGGGGAAGCTGGAGGAATCGGTAGCGCCGTTTATATTAGTTAAATAAGTGCGGCCGTAACCACCCTGGTAATGATCATGTAAATCCAGCATCATGCCCAATATCAGCAAGGACTTATTATCCACCAACTGCTTAATCTCCTCATGTTCCAGCAAATAGCGGATCTGTTGGTCAACATTCAACTCTGCCAACCGTGTATATTTCAACTCATCATCAACATCATCAAATTGTGCAGCCTGTTTACGGGCAGCATCCATAGAACGGCGGACATTATCCAACTCGTTGCGCAGGCTGGCCGGTTCTTCATTGTAATCACCGTCAGCAGCCTTTATGGCCCCACAGTCAGTATGACCGGCGACAATCATTACCGGTGTATGCAGGTGCAACAAGCCGTATAACAGGGAACCTTCGCCAGATTTAACCTGATTACCTATATTCTCAATAACAAAAACACGATTAAATGTATCACCCAGAAAATTACTTGGAACCCTTGAATCTGAGCAGGTTAATAGAGTATATGAAGGATGCTGTTTGTAATTACCTGATGCAAAATCCTGTAAGGGGAAAGTTTGTTCGAAAATCCCGGTTGCCTGGTTTAAACTTTGGATTAAATCATTATAATCTACTGATTCCCGCTGAGCGTGCATTTGACCACTCCCTCTATAAAAATTTATTATGACAAAAATAAATAATACTTATAAACTGTAGATGCTAAAAGGTATTCGTCGTTTAATGTAGAATGAAGTACTATCTATAAAGACAATGTTATAATAATTCTACCGCTTTTATATTTGAGTGCAACCAGAGAATGAAGAAGTTTGAGCGGGCTGCAGTTAAGTAGCCCGTTTTTAAACGAAACAGTAAGCGAGAACAGGTTATGAATGGGAAATTTTTTGGAGGGGGGTCTAATAAGGAAACCAGACTTAATTATTAAGGAGAGTGAATGCGTTTATGAATTTCCAAACTCCCGCAGAAGTCGCTGCAGCAGTATGTAATGCAGGAAAAGCCAAGGCTGAAATGCCGTTTATGAAGTTACTGGTTTTAGGTATTCTGGCTGGCGTATATATTGGCTTTGGAGCTAACCTGGCTACCAAAGTTGGTGCCGCACCCGATGCTGACTCCGCAATGGGAATCTTCCTGTTTGGAGCAGTTTTCTCCGTAGGTCTGATGTTGGTTGTTATTGCCGGTGCTGAACTGTTTACCGGTAACAACATGGCTTGCTTTGCTTCAGCTATGAATGGACAGGCCAGCTGGGGCGGATTACTTTATAACTGGGTTGTAGTTTTTATTGCCAACTTTATTGGTTCAGTTCTTTTAATGTATATCATTTATTATGGTGGATACTGGGCAGCAGTTGATCCGGCTACTGGAGCTATAGGACTCAGTGCTATGGGTGCCAAAGCTGCAGGTATTGCCAAAGCCAAGATGAGCCTCACCTGGAGCCAGGCATTCCTGCGTGGAATTTGCTGTAACTGGTTAGTTTGTTTGGCCGTTTGGATGGCTTTTGCTGCTAAAGATGTTGTAGGAAAAATCTTTGGTATCTTCTTCCCCATCATGGCTTTCGTATCCAGTGGATTTGAGCATTGCGTTGCCAATATGTTCTTTATTCCGATGGGAATCTCAGTAGCTCAGGGTGCACCAGCAGCCGTTGCTGAAAAATTCACTATGGCTCCGGACGCTGTAGCCAGCTTGTTTACTTATGGTACATTCTTCATGAACAATCTTATCCCGGTAACCCTGGGTAACATTGTTGGTGGAGCCATCTTCGTTGGTGGATTCTACTGGTACGTTTATCTGAAAAAATAGTATTCCTGACTAGAGAAAGATAAATTAGTTTTTTCCTTATTAGCCTTAAAATAAGACCCATTACCATAGCCGGTTTTAGTTCATAGCTTACGGGACATGAAACATACAGAATTAAAAGGCCACCTGTACGGGTGGCCTTTTAATATTTCACTCACCATAAAATCTCCGATGCATATTAAATATAAAAAAATCTGTGAAAATCTTATTAAAATCTGTGTAATCTGTGTCTATTAATAAAAAAACCGCGGCTATTGCTCATATTTTGTATGAAACTAATTACGCTTGCTGACCAGGAATTACAAATTACCCCAGGTGTAGTTGCTTATAATAGTTGGACAACACTATGAATGGGGGATGGAAATGCTTGACAAGATAGAAATCTACCCTTACCAGCGCATTGAAGAGGCTACAACCGAGCGGTCTTTCCGGCAAAGCAACTGGTTGCCGGACATACGCAGGGAGGAAATCGTTGCCCGGGTTAAAGGGCTTGTAACCATAGATAACATTTTGTTAGGAGCCGGCGCAGTATTGATGTCCCGCGCATTTGTGCTGGGAGAACTGCTGCCGTTTGTTTTTGCTCTGTTAGCCGCTTTTGGGTATCGTCAGAGTGGACGGGCATTAATATTGGCTGTTTTCGCTCTGCCCGGATTTATTTCGGTATTACAGGGCCCGGCTTTGTGGATTAATGTGGTGACCATGATGATTCTGGCGGGAGTAATATCAACAGTTAAAATTCCCGGGGATAAAACCTGGTGGGGAATACCTACCCTGGCGGTATCAATCATTTTAGTGAGTAAAACCATATTTCTATTAATGGGCGAGTTTTCGTTTTACGGAGAAATGGTAACGGTATTTGAAGCTTTACTGACTGGCATACTTACCTTTGTATTTATGGTATGTAATGAAGTATTTAAACAACGAAAAGCGGTCGCCAGCTTCTCTTTTGAAGAAGTTGCTGCCTTTATGGTATTGGGAATTGGTCTGATAATGGGTCTTGATCAGGTACAGGTAGCGGGCTTGATGGTTGGCAGCATAATATGCCGGTTGGGTATCCTGTTGGCAGCCTTTTTATGGGGAAGTGGAACGGCTACCATGGTAGGGGTAATGACCGGAATTATTCCTTCGATTACTTCCAGTATATTTGCTCAAAGTCTGGGCATGTATGCAGTATCAGGTTTATTAGCCGGTGTATTCAGGCAATTTGGCCGTCTGGGAGTAGTAATTGGCTTTATGCTGGGCACCCTGGCCTTGTCGTTATTCATTTCTGAAACTCAGGCAACTATTATCGGTATGTGGGAAAGTGCCATAGCCTGTATGATTTTTGTGCTTCTGCCGGAGTCATTGAAGGAAAAAGCCCCGCTGGCTTCTTTGGGGGTAATATCAAACTCCAAAGACCATTTATCCGGTGTAATGAAGCAGCGTTGGCAAGAACAGACACGCAGCCAGATTGAAAGTTTGGCCGGGGTCTTTGAAGAACTTAGCAGCACTTTTACCAGTCCGGTTAGTCACGGCGAATCCAATCAAGCTTATCTGAACTATTTATATGATGAAATTGCCCATGGTTTTTGTGAGGATTGTAATCGCTATAATTCTTGCTGGCAGCAGGACTGTTACCAGACTGCCCAGGAAATGATGGAGATTTTCTCTCTGGCTGAATTAAATAGTGGCATAGATTATGACAAAACTCCGCCTGAATTTAGACGTCGTTGTATTAATGGACGTGAATTGGTTAATACCATTAATTATTTATTTGATAATTTAAGATTAAACGCCTACTGGAGCAATCGATTGGGAAAATCCCGCGAATTGGTTGCCCGGCAGCTGCAGGGAGTAAGTCAGGTTATTCGTAATTTGGCTGATGAAATTGACAGCGGTTATGAAGTAGATCTGCAGTTACGGGACAAGCTTTTACGGGAAAGCCGACGTCGGGGTTTATCGCTTAAGGATATTACTGCTATGCGCGGCGGTGGCAAGGAATTATATTTAAAAGTTTCAACTGAGGCCTGTGCTGACGGGAGTGCTTGCCATCATCAGTTAGCGCCGGTTATAGCTGGAATTATAGGTGAAAACCTGCAGGTAGGGGAGAGGAAATGTCCACGTTTAACCGGTAAAGGGGAATGTGAATTTACTCTGACCAGATCATGTTCCTACCAGGTAGTAACCGGCTCAGCTCAGGCCAGCAAAGAAGCAATTTGTGGTGATAGGTTTACGGTTACTGCATTAAAAGAAGGCAAGCAGCTGATTGCGTTAAGTGACGGTATGGGGGTAGGTGAGGAGGCCTGCCGGGAAAGCCAGGCGGCTATACGCCTGCTGGAGAAATTACTTAACAGTGGTTTTGAGCCGGAAACGGTTTTGCAGACCATAAATAGTGTATTACAGTTAAAATCAAATACCGACATGTTCGCTACGCTGGATATAATTTTAATTGACTTGTTTACAGCCGAAGTTGATTTTATAAAAATCGGCAGCGCTCCCTCTTTCATTAAAAGAGGTAAGCGCGTAGGAATAGTGACCTCCAGCTCTTTGCCCATAGGTATAGTAGACAATTTAGATATAGTCAGCGAAAAACGTTTATTGTCACCGGGAGACATATTGATATTGGTCAGTGACGGAGTAGTGGAAGTTAATCGCCAACAATCCGGTGAGGATTGGATATCCAATCTGTTATCCGGTATAGATGAAACTGATCCGCAAATTATTGCTGAGCTTATTCTGGCTGGAGCTCTGGCCTTGTGTCAGGGGATTCCCCGTGATGATATGACCGTTATGGCAGTTAAATTAGCAGTTAACAATGGTTTAAATTAAGATGCTCATGCATAATTTGACAGCTGAAAAAAAGCGGGTAGCATAATAGTATAAGCAACTGTAAGAAAGGCCATGAAGATGCTAAATAAAGTAGCCCGCTATCTGCAGGAACATAATATGTTATCCGGCTATAATTTTATTATTGCCGGAGTTTCCGGAGGGCCCGATTCCATGGCCATGCTGCATATTTTATCTAAGCTGCAGGAGGAATTTGGTTTTCAATTAGCCGTAGCCCACCTTAATCATGGTCTGCGTCCGGAAGCTGATGATGAACAGGAAATGGTAGCGCTTACCTGTGCCGGGTGGGGTATTCCTTTCTACTCACAATCAATAGATATTCGTGAACAGGCAGCCCGGCAAAAAAAGACTCTGGAAGAGGCTGGCCGGGATTGTCGTTATCAATACTTTAACCAGCTGGCCCATCAGCTGGGAGCTGACCGTATTGCCACTGCTCATCATCAGGATGATCAGGCTGAGTCAGTATTGCTGCATTTGCTGCGCGGCAGTGGTATTCGGGGTCTGAGGGGAATTATGCCGGTAAACGGTAAGCTTATACGCCCTTTGCTGGGTATTTCCCGGCAGGAGATTGAACAATATATAATCGAACAGAATATACCCAGTTGTCTCGACCTCAGCAATCAGGACACCGAATTTTTACGCAACCGGATTCGCTGGCAGCTGATTCCGCTATTGGAGGAATACAACCCGCGTATAAAAGAGACTTTGGCCGGGTTGGCTGATACTGCCCGCGAAGAAAATGATATTATGGAAAAGGCAGTAGCTGCATACTGGCCTGAGGCAAGCCGGGAACAGGATGACGGGTTATATCTGGATTGTGCAATAATCAGCAGTTTACATCCCGCTTATCAAAAACGGTTGATTATGACTGCCCTGGGTCAGGTATCCGGTCATACAGACTGGTCGCGGGGTGATGTTATACGGGTTTGGGAATTGATGCAGCAACCTGGTTCCAGTACCACCATTGACTTAAAACAGAAGCTCAAAGCCCGCAAAGTATATAATCAGTTAATCCTGGCTAGTAATTTTCCCCTCATAGCACCTTATTGTTATGAACTGCCGGTGCCAGGTGTACTTACCATCCCCGAAACCGGAGAAACTTATTATACGACTGTAGTTCACAAAAACAATCTGCAGCCAGAAAAAGAAGAAACCCATATTGACTATGACCACATCCAATCCCCGTTATGGGTGCGTTCCCGCCTGCCCGGAGACCAATATCGCCCGGTTGGCCTGCAGGGTACCTGCAAACTAAAACGCTTATTTATTGATTTAAAAATTCCGCAGGCAAAACGGAACGGTATACCTGTTCTTGTAAGTAACAAAGAGATTCTGGCTGTAATAGGTTATCGGGTGGCAGAGTCTGTCGCTGTAACCAACTCCACCAAAAATATTCTGGTGATAAAAAAGGTTAGTGATGTTTAAACTAATGCAAGCACTATTTTCTGCTCAAAACTTCTGAGATTGAAAAGGAAAGGTGGTTGTGCTACAATATGACGGATATTTGCAATGTCTGATAGGAGAGGAAAGAATTTGGACAAAGCCCTTAAAAATATAGCGATATACGTCTTAATTGTCATGTTGGCTTTATTTGCTATTCAGCTTACCACCAAACCTGAAGCTGAATCTTCGGTTTTAACTGAGCCGCAGCTAATTGAGAAAATTGATCAGGGTCAGGTAGGCAAAGCCAAAGTGGAAGTTGATGAACTGGTGTATAACATCACCGGTACTTTAAAAGATGGTAAAGCCTTTACTTCAGTAGTATCCCGTGAAAGCGATATAATCAAGCTGATGCAGGATAAAAAAGTATCATACGAGACTACCAAAGTCCCTCCTCCCTCATGGTGGGTGGGATTGTTGTCGACCCTGTTTCCTATTATTATTCTGATTGCCTTCCTGATTTTTATTATGAATCAGACCCAGGGAGGCGGAAATCGGGTAATGCAGTTTGGGCGCAGCAAAGCTCGCATGTTGAGCGGCGAAGAAATCAAGATAACTTTTAAGGATGTAGCCGGAGCCGAGGAAGCCAAAGAGGAAATGGAAGAAGTAGTTGAGTTCCTCAAAAATCCTGAGAAATTTATTAAAATGGGAGCCAAAATACCCAAGGGTGTATTGCTTTTTGGTGCACCGGGAACTGGTAAAACCTTAATGGCCAAAGCTGTTGCCGGTGAGGCTGGAGTACCATTTTTCTCAATAAGCGGTTCTGACTTTGTGGAAATGTTTGTCGGGGTTGGGGCAGCCCGGGTGCGTGATTTATTTGAACAAGCCAAAAAGAACTCCCCCTGTATTGTTTTTATTGATGAAATTGATGCGGTAGGAAGACAGCGTGGTGCAGGTTTGGGCGGAGGACATGATGAACGCGAACAAACTCTGAATCAATTGCTGGTAGAAATGGATGGTTTCAGCACCAATGAAGGCATTATTGTCATGGCAGCCACCAACCGCCCGGATATACTGGACCCGGCATTATTAAGGCCGGGTAGATTTGACCGCCATATTCTGATAGATCGTCCGGATGTTAAAGGACGCGAAGCTATATTGAAAGTTCATGTCAAAGAGAAGCCGTTAGCTGAAGATGTCAATTTAGAAATACTGGCTAAAAGGACTCCCGGATTTACCGGAGCCGACCTGGCCAATATGGTTAACGAAGCCGCATTATTATCGGCTCGCCGGGGTAAAGAACGGGTAGGCATGGAGGAGTTGGAAGAATCCATTGAAAGGGTCATTGCAGGTCCGGAGAAAAAGTCCCGGGTTATATCTGAAAAAGAAAAGCGTCTGGTTGCTTATCATGAAGCCGGACATGCCCTGGTCAGTTACTTCCTGCCCCATACGGATAAACTGCATAAAATATCAATCATTCCGCGGGGACGCGCGGGGGGATATACCCTGTTGCTGCCGGAAGAGGATCGCAATTATATCACCAAATCCTATATGCTGGATGAGGTTACCACTTTACTGGGGGGACGGGTAGCGGAAGCTCTGGTTCTGCATGATATCAGCACCGGTGCCCAGAATGACCTGGAACGGGCCTCCAACATAGTGCGCAAGATGATTACCGAATACGGGATGTCCGAAGAACTGGGTCCGATTACCTTTGGACATAAATCTGAAGAAGTGTTCCTGGGCCGGGATATCGGACGTGACCGGAACTATTCAGATGCCATTGCCTATGCCATCGACAAGGAAGCCAGCCTTTATATGGACAGTTGCTACCGCAAAGCGGAAGAACTGTTACAGGATAACATTGACAAATTGCATACCATTGCCGAGCGTTTGATGGAACAAGAAACTATGGAATCCGAAGAATTCGAAGCCATCATGACCGGCGAAGAAATACCGGTGGAAGCAGAAAAAGAAACCCCGGCAGAAAACGAAAACGAATAAAATAACTGTTAGAAAAGTCAGGTTCATAAGGTAGAGCCTGACTTTTTTTATTTTTGTACACTAGAAATGACGATTAAAAATTTTAAAAATTTTAGAAGCCTGACTATATAGTAAGGATTGTAAAAAAATATACCGTTCGCAACCTCCGCATGGGCAACACCAGCGTATGTCATCCTGAGCAGAGCGAAGGATCTCGTTGCATATATATCGGAAGCACATTTTACTCTCCAAAAACAAGATCTATTGATTAATGCGCATCTAATGCGTATAATTATATCAAGAGGTGAGGATATGAAACGGAGGGAGTTAATTAAAAAGCTTGAAAACAACGGTTGGTGGAAGGCACGAGAAGGAGATAACCACACCATCTACACCAACGGAAAACGGTCAGAGCCGATACCACGACATAAAGAAATCAATGAGATAACGGTAAAGGCAATTCTCAAAAGAGCGGGGCTGAAATAAGCCCTGAGAAAGGAAAGGTGAAAAATGAAAACCGCATATCCCATAGTCTTAACCCCAGTACAAGGAATGTACGCTGTAACAATTCCCGACTTAGATATATCTACTCAAGGCACTGATATCGCAGAAGCTATGTATATGGCCCGCGATGCTATCGGAATGTGGATTTGCTTCGAACAAGATGAAGGCAGACCTGTTCCATCTCCTAGTAATATTTCAAAAATAAAAACAAAACCAGGTGAAACAAAAACTCTGGTAGACATAGATCTTGAAGAATATCGCCGTGCACACGATAACCGGACTGTCCGGAAAAATCTCACCTTACCCAACTGGTTAAATGAACGTGCGGAATCTGCAGGAATCAATTTTTCTCAAACACTGCAAAAAGCTTTAAAACAGCAACTAGGTATTCAAGACTAAACCAAAAGAGCAATGTAGCAGGTTAAAAAAATAATAAATACATCTCATAAATGACATTTAACTCACCATAAAAACCCGACGCCATATTAAATATAAAAAATAAATCTGTGTAAATCTGTGTCTATTTTAAAAAACAGCGTAAATCTAGTAATCCGCGTCTATTAAAAATTAATAACCGGCAGGATTTTTGCGGGTTTCATATAATATATATAGATACCTCAAAACTGTTTTGAATATTAAAAAATATTTGTGGAGGAAATATGATAAAAGGGCATCATGCCATATTAATTGAAAAACCACAGGACGCCATAAGGATAATGCAGCAAATTGGCGTTGACCCGGGAGCGCTGCCCTATATGACGCCCAAGGCCATACATCGATGCCTGTTGTTAAAGGATATAAAAGCCCAGGCAGCCCTGATTCTAAAACAGGAGATGCTGTCCAGGGGCGGGGAAGCAGCCATCCGGCGCAGTGCTCTGGCCTGTCAGGGAGAGACTGATGTATTGTTGATGGGGACTTTGCGGCAGTTTGAATTATTAACCGATAAAATTGCCCGGCAGCCATTTGGACTGGCTAAACTGGCGGTGGAGATAAAACAAATTCTGGGGAATTTGCAGACCGAAACGCAGACCATGGAACTGGCTAATGGGAAGAGTCTGTCACTGGAAAACCGCACCGTCATAATGGGCATATTAAATATAACTCCGGACTCATTTTCTGATGGCGGCAAATATCTGCAGACTGATGCAGCGCTGGCCCGGGCGGTTGAAATGACCGAACAGGGTGCGGATATAATTGATGTGGGAGCAGTATCTTCGCGGCCGGATGCAGAACTGGCCTCGGAAACTGAGGAGATTGAGCGAATAGCACCGGTGGTAGAGAGGCTTTGTCAGCAAGGCATAACCGTATCAGTGGATACTTTTCGCCCCCGGGTGGCAGAAATCTGTCTGCAAATAGGAGCTCATCTCATTAACGATATAGGCAGATTACAGTTGGAGCCGGGATTGCTGGAAATACTGGTTGAGTATCAAGCGTCGGTAGTATTAATGCATAATCGTCTGCAAATGCGTCGCGGTGAACCTTATAATGATATAGTGGCGGATATAATCGCCGAACTGCAGGAATCAATTGACCAGGCAACCAGCGGGGGTCTGGACCGTTCCAAAATAATTATTGATCCGGGTATCGGATTTGGTAAAGATGTGGCCCAGAACCGCTTGTTAATAAAAAGATTATGGGAATTTAAAAGTATGGGGCTGCCAATTTTGCTGGGAGCATCACGCAAAAGGTTTATTGGACAAACTCTGGATACAGAAGTACATGACCGTTTGGAAGGCAGTCTGGCAGTAGCAGCGCTGGGGATAATGAATGGTGCTAATATTATAAGGGTACATGATGTGTTGGCCAGCAAAAGACTGGCACAAATGATGGATGCGGTAAGAAATGAGCAGTGATAAGATAATAGCACAGGGCATGCAATTCTTCGGATGCCATGGCGTATTGCCCGAAGAAAAGAAAAAACCACAGCCTTTTGTGGTGGATGTGGAAATGAGTCTGGATCTTGCTCCGGCAGGCCGGAGTGATAATCTGGCTGATACCGTCAGTTACGATGAAGTATTTCATACTGTTCGCCGGATTGTCGAAAATTGCAGTTTTAATTTGATCGAAGCTTTGGCGGAAACCATAGCTGAAAAGCTTTTATCAGACTTTGCTGTGCAGGAAGT
>JAAYBS010000218.1 GCA_012718855.1 Syntrophomonadaceae bacterium | reverse complement strand
GGATACCGGTATGATGAAAAAGGGAACCGCCTGACTGGTTTTTTCCCTTATCCTAATATTGTTTATAACCGAGTTTTATATCGTTCTATAGAGCGACAACCATTTATACAATCAATTCTAAATTCATTTATTAAAGATCCACAGGTATTTTTGTTCAATACTAGATTCCTTAATAAATGGGAAGTAAATCAGGAATTAAGCCAAGGGGTTGGAAAGGTCTATCTTCCTGATACCAAAAGATATCATCTTACTAATCTGCGCACTTTTTTAAAAACTTATCCGGAGGTATTTCTTAAACCAATCAATAACAGTAAAGGCAAGGGAATTATTAAAATAGTCAATCTGGGTAATGGAAATTACTCATTGGCCAGAGCAGAATGGCGAAATAAACCCTCCCTAAGATTTAATTCCCTGGAGGGGATTATCAGGTTCATTGAGAAGCATAAGATTACCTTGCGACATTATATAGTTCAGCAAGGCATCCAATTGGCTACTTTTAATAACAGAGTATTTGATTTAAGAACCCAGTATCAAAAAGATCGCCAGGGTAATTGGATTCTTACCGGAGTAGGGGCACGGGTGGCAGGATTTAATCGTTTTGTTACACATATTCCTAATGGAGGTTATCTGGCTAATTACTCTGATATTATTAAACAGGTATTTCCCAGCTCTGATTTTCAGTTGTCTATCAACCGTGAACTGCATAAAATCGGGCAAACTATTCCAGCTTTATTGGAGCATCACTTAGAAATCAATCTTGGCATTCTCTCTTTTGACATTGGAATTGATAAACAGGGCAGGTTATGGATATTGGAGATTAATTCCAAACCGGCTAGTTTTGATGAAGATGATATCCGGGGGAATCACCTTAAACATCTAGTGGACTATTTTATTTATGCAGCCAGTCAAAATTAAGGGAAGGTAATGAAATGAATTTAACTATTCTTTACCTGCTTGGCCCCACTGGCGATAAGATCCTTCAAACCTTTAATAATAACGATTCTGAGGTTAAGCATAAAATAATAAACATTGAAGATCAGGATTATTATCAGATCAGTATTGAAGATAATAATTCCTATATTCATAAAGTCTTTAATACTCCACGGGCTATTCGTAATTGTAAACGTGATGAAATAATTAAAGGTTTACTAAAGTATAGTAATATTGCATATGGAGATATTTCTGAGGAAGGTGTTTTACGCAACTATGAAGTAATTATCAGCGATATGGAGACTATCTCAATTAAAATGACCGGTTCAAAACCTAAGACATCTACTAAATATATTCGTGAAAAGGATAATCAAAAAGTTGCTGAATTAGCCAAAAGCGCTATGCATGTTGTCGGCTTGGATTTTGGCCAGGTAAATGTGGCACTCACTGCCAGGAGAAGGTACAAAATAACGGCTATCGACCCTTCTCCAGAGATTCGAGACAAAGATCTGAATGCACTTTTAAAGACTATACACCAAATACAACTTTCCGACTATACTATCTATAATAATGAAGTTAGATTAGGGGCAGATCCTGAATTTATGATGTTAAACAGTAAGACCGGGAAAATGACTGCTGCTTCGCAGTTTTTCCCCCGTGAGGGTTTGGTTGGCTGTGACAATATCAGAGTTCCTAATCGTCAGCAGCGACCAGTTGCTGAATTAAGACCTAAACCCGAATATAATCCTGAGGAATTAACCATTAATATTAAACTGGCTTTAAATAATGCGGTACGATTGGCGCCTTATCAAAATATTAAATGGATTGCCGGAAGTCAACCTTTCAGTGGATACTCTATTGGCGGACATATTCATTTCAGCAATATAAAGTTGACCGGAGGATTATTACGGGCACTGGATAATTATCTTGGTCTGGTAGTTTTTCTAATAGAAAACCCAAGTACAGCAATGCGAAGAAGAAAAAAATATGGGGTTTTGGGTGAATTCCGACTCAAAGACCACGGGGGTTTTGAATATCGTACCCCGGGAAGTTGGTTGGTATCACAGGAAATAACCCTGGCTGTACTATGTCTGGCTAAAATTGTAGCTAATCGATATACACTATTACCCCATAATTTCCTGAATACTATTGAAGCGCAACAGGCATTTTACGAAGGGGATCAGGATTATTTTCGCCTGATATTTCCAACATTATGGTCTCATTTGCGCCAGCTTGATTTATATAATCGGTATTATGAAGAGTTAAATGTTATTTACCACATGATTGAAAAAGGCTTAAATTGGGATGAAAAAGTTGATATCAGAAAAGGTTGGAACATCACTACCCCTAAAAAAATCTATAGTGATACGGCTCGAATTGAACCCCGACAATTAACCAATATCAGCAATACAATCCGTAACAACTCCAGTCAGACTCGTATTAATTCCCAACAGTCTGTTTCTTTCGGAAGCAGACAGGTTATTCAACCCAGTGCAACCAATATACGCAGTCAGCGTTATCAAAATGTTAATGTACGCAATACTTCCAGAACAGTTGGAGGACACAGAATTGATTCTGCACAACGCAGAACCAACTCCTAGCCCTATTAAATGTTTAATTCATATTCAGACTCTTTAACAACATATTGGCTGTATTTACATGATAATTAATCCTTGTTGACAGCGTCTGTTTAGAACAAGTTTCAAAAATAAAACTATGTACACCTAAGTATTCACCTGCAGCTCTGGCCAAACTTCCCTTGGCCGGATAGCGTAACAAGGTGAATTTGGCATAGGAATAATTTACGCTTTTGTTTATAGAATTCAATATATTTGAAACCGTATTAACCGTGGAATTAGCCGGGTAATAGATTAAAGTCTGACCCACTGAATTAGAATTTAGCTTATGATAATTTAAACTTTCATGCATGTCCATTAACCAGTCGACCTTGTAATCTTTTACCACTTTATAAATCTCCCTGGTCAAGGCAGTATCCGCTAATGAGCTTGAACTGGCAGGAAACTGACGGTTCATATCACCAACCGAACTAATCATTCGGCTTTTATTTTCTATAGCACGCTGATTTGCTCTGGGAATAACCAGTAAAGTACCGCGTTTTATGTCATAATTAATGAATTTTTCAGCAGCTTTATAACCGGCAGTTTCATTGCCGTGTATACCGCCTACAATCATAACAACAGGACCTGGTTTATTAGCCTTGATTATGTATAATTCGGTAGCATTTTTGGTTCCTTTAGCCAGTACCTTTGTTTCAACCATTGGTTTGGCTGCAGGTTCCGGGGTGTTATAGTTACTTTCAACCGGGGCAGGGGATACAGAAGAATCACTAATTACCTGACGATTAATTGCAGTAACATAACCGGAATTAAAATTAACTGTTTCCGCAAATACATATGGAAATGTAAAAGTTTTAAATGAATAATATGTAGCGGAGCCAGGTAGATTAATTGTACCGGCCTTAGCAACCCCTGGAATAAGTAACAGGCCTGCTACAAGCACTATGCTTGCCAATAACGGGATATATAATATTAAATTGCGAATATTGCTCCTTTTTTGCAATCTTATCACTCCTTCCCTTAATGAATTTTTTATTACAAAAAAGTAAGCTGTAACCAGCTTTCGACATTTAGTTCCTCTATCCTTCTTTTTTCCCATGGTAATTGTTGCCACGGGAACTGATTACTGCCAATAAAGGCTTGTTATTAATTACATTTGATGGGATTCAAGGTAAGTTGGGAAAGAGAAGGGAAGAAAGGCTTAATTATATGAGTAGTATAGACTGATTTACTCATAAGTAATTATTTGATGATCAATTAATAGTAACTCTACTTCATCATCAAAACTATAAACTGATTTTTCTATGGTAGATATAACCGCATCAATTCCAGAAGTATTATTAACAACTGCCGTAAATCCAATAAGTGATCTTTGCCATAAGTCATGATAATCTACTTCAGTAATAGATATATTATACTTACTGCGATTCCTGGCGATGATTGCCTGAACAATTTTTCGTTTATCCTTTAATGATCCGGAATAAAGCAACCGCAGATCAATAACTCCATAAATCACATACAAATAAATGCACCTACTTATTTTTTATAAAAGTCTACCATAATAACCACAGTATTGAAAAATATCATCAGGGGTATGTGTTAAAGCATTCATAACATTTTATAAACCATTTCTCAGTTTTTAAGTTATTCTCCATCTTCCGATAATGAACATTATGTAAACTAGCATGAAAGTCTCCCTATAGCCCGTCCCCGGCTCCGGCTAGTTTACATTAATGTTCGTTTCACTGTTTCTTTTCGCTGAATATTAAGTATGAACTTTATTTCATGAATTATTATTCGTCTTATTAATTAACCAATTATCAATGCCGCGGCCAGCGAGGCGCGTTATGCTATCATGCGTGCCCCTTATGTAAAGGGTGAAGGCTGCGCCCGCTGATTTTAGTTTTAAGAGGCTT
>JAAYBS010000217.1 GCA_012718855.1 Syntrophomonadaceae bacterium | reverse complement strand
GAGTGTTTCACCCCAGGCTTCCGGTCATCTATAGTCGGCTTTTTTCCCCTTTTTCAGAGCTTTGGGCCTTCCGCTTTCCGACCAGTTTCGCTCCGCGGTCTCCCGCAGCGCAAAATCTATATTATCACGCTCATTTTACCGTGTCAAGTGTTTTTATAATGACTGGCGGAGCGTAATAATAGTGGTTTGCTCTTATGAGCGCAACCTTATTAATTATAAAGCTGTATTTCGTGAAAATCAACTATATATCTTGCTTTTCTTGTTAATCAGAAAATCATTAAACTAAAAAGGAAGCAGAAAACTATTTTCTGCTTCCCCTAATGCTTTTTAAAAACCGTGATCTGACAACTATTTCTTCAGTATATTATTCAGGTTTTTTACGGGTTTTTTCAATAAATATTGCTGCGTCCGGGCAAACCATTTCACATATCTTACAGGCTATACAACTATCCTCGTCTTTGGGCTTTACTGTCGGGGTGCCGTATACACCCAGTTTTTCAGACCACATTAAAGTATCGCTGGGGCATTTTTCTTTGCACAAACCGCATCCTTTACAATAAGCGGGGAATATATGAA
This sequence comes from Syntrophomonadaceae bacterium, assembly GCA_012718855.1. GTDB lineage: Bacteria > Bacillota > Syntrophomonadia > Syntrophomonadales > Syntrophomonadaceae > JAAYBS01. The sequence continues at coordinate 6,962 of JAAYBS010000217.1, read as the reverse complement.
ATACGGCTTTCTCCATTGGAGTTGAGAGCACTTCCATAGCTATAGTCTTGGTCATTATTTAGCCCCCCCTTCCTGAAGCGACTTTTCTGCCATCTGTTTCCCCATCTCCAGCGCCCGGAAGTTTAGATCCCTTAGTTCCGGATTTTTCTCAAATTTATGTCCCAGTTTGTTTTCAAGGGCATTTTTGGCTGATTCAAAACTAACCATATTAGTTAAGCCGATTACTGCACCCATTATGATTATGTTAAATACCCGGGGATGCAGTTCCTTATTAGCAGTTTCCAGAGCCGGCAGACCAATAATCTGCTTATACTCACGGGGATAATCTTCTTCATCTACTTTAAAACCTGAATCATAAACATATAAGGTATTGCTATCCGAATATGTCGCTGTGCGACTAACTGCTCTTTCACTTAAAGCTATGACAACATCAGCTTTATTGAACTTGGGGGCACCAATACGTTCATCACTGGCCTGGATAAATGCAATGGATACTCCACCCCGCTGTTCAAGTCCGAAGTTGGGAATATATATAGTCTGTTTTCCTTCATCATAAGCCGCCTCGGCCAGAATTTCCGCTACTGATTGTACTCCCTGACCGCCTTCACCGGCAAGGGCAATTCTAACTAAAGCCATTTATTTGTCGCCTCCCTTGCCAAACGGACTCTTAAGTTCTCCCACCGGGAAGTAAGGCTCCATCTCGTCTTCCAGAAAACGCCAGGTCTGTTGAGCATTGGTTCTCCAGTTGGTTGGGCAGGTAGATAGAACTTCCACAAAAGAGAATCCGTTGCCTTCCATCTGGTTTCGCAGGGCATTACGTAAAAATCTTCTCAACTGTTTGTATTTAGAAACCGTGGCCCTAGCTATATAGGCACCTTCGGGAGTTAGTTCCGTAAGAAACTCGGGCCCCCGGGTAGGATAACCGGTTAATTCCGGATCACGTCCATACGGAGTAGTCTCAGTTTTTTGTCCCGGCAAAGTTGTTGGGGCCATTTGACCGCCAGTCATACCATAATTAGTATTGTTAACGAGGATTAAGGTTACATTTTCGTTTCTTACCGCTGCATTCAGCAGATGTTGTGATCCGATTGAATAACCTCCCCCGTCTCCCATATATCCAATGGTAATTAATTCGGGTCTGGCTCTTTTAATACCTACCATCACCGGAGTTGTTCTGCCGTGATGAGTCTGGGTTGAATCGCAGGCAAAGAAATCCCAGGATAATAGTGAACATCCTATATCGCAACCAAATATGGTTTTGTCCTGAATCTCCAGTTCGTCTATGGTTTCCCCCAATGCTTTCAGTACAATTCCGTGCCCGCAACCAGGACAGAATTTATGAGGCTTGGAGGGAAGGTACCAGGATTTGGGTACAGCTGGTGTAATCATTTATAAAAAACCCCCTTCCTAACTACAGCATGCTTTTAATTTTATTAATGATGTCATAATCAATAATACCTACGCCAGGCTTAAACAGGTTTTCAATCTTTATGGTTTCTCCGTAAATTTCCTGTTTGGTGAGGCGGTCCAGTTGACCGTAAGCCGATTCTGCTATAAGCATTTTTTTAGCCCCACTTTTGGCTATTGCTTCTCTTAACTGAGCCTGCGGAAAAGGCCGCAGGGTAATTGGTCGGAAACTGCCGGCTTTTATTCCCTGGGCACGAAGGGCTTTTACCGCATCATCTGCTGCTCGTGATACAACTCCGTGGGAGAGAATAATGATATCAGCATCATCACACTGGTTCTCTTTGTATTCAATCAATTCAGGAGAAATCTTTTCGTATTCTTCTGCAAATCGCAGTACTACATCATAAAGTTCTTCTTCCAGACTGTAAATATTGCATAAATGCTGGGGTTCCCGGTTTTCTCCAATATGACCCTCCAATCCAAGTAATGGATAAGTAGGAACTATTTCAATACCCCGTTCTTCCGGGTCATACATTTCAAGCGGTTCTCTCATTTTAGCCTGATATCCATCTCCTAACAGAAAGGTTGGAAAACGATATTTCCAGGCAGTATTAAAACCTTTAATGGTATAATCATAGATTTCCTGATGAGTAGCGGTTGAATATACAATGCGATGCCCTTCCCCGTTTCCGCCATAGGTTGTTAGTGCTACTTCCTGCTGTGAGTAAATAACGGTTCCGGATGAGGGCCCGCCTCTTTGTTGAATAACGGCAAACAGAGGCAGTCTCATAGCTTCAGCCATTCCAAAAGGTTCCTGCATCAGAACGTTTCCCGGTCCGGCAGTTGCTGTAAATGCTTTTGTTCCTGCCTGAACAGCCCCACATACCGTAAATCCCGCTGATATTTCGTCTTCGGTTTGTAGAAATCCCCGTCCATATTTTGGTGCCAGACGAGTCCAATAATGCATTACTTCGTTTTGCGGGGTAATAGGATAGCCAAACATCATTTCTGCTCCGGCAGCAAGTGCTGCCCATGTTACTGCTTCATTTCCAGTTAGAAATGATTTTTTAGTATCGCCTACAACCTTTACATTAGCTTGCATTTATTATTAACACCTCCTGTGAAACATTCATATTTTACCACATAGCAGCCGGCATGTATCGCTTAATAAATTTAACTGGTATATCAGTATTTAACTCTATCAACTGTGCGGCAAACTTTTCCTCTGCAGCTATAAAAGCTACCGGTATATTCAGCCGTTTGGCAACAGCAATAATTTCTTCGTTACCTTCCATGATGATTTCAAGGGTAGTCTCATCACCCAGATGAGTATTGGCAATAATCGCATCCACATGACCTAATTCCTGCAGATATTCAGCTATTCGTTCCTGTGAGTTAGTCATGGGGCGAGTAGAATTAATTACTGCAAGAATCTGCAGTTCCTTTGATTCAGAGGCGCCTTCTACCAGGTTAAGAGCCTGAGCACCATATACACCATAACCAATATCTAAAATAATATCGCCTTCATTATATAGAGCCCAGCGGGCGCGTGGGTTAAGCATTGCGCCTGTTTCTCCCAAACCAAATGCATCCTCGGTGGAAAAACTAATTAAGTTTAATCCCAGACCTTCTAAAAATTCCTTTAACGGTCTTAACGTATAAAAAGGCTCTACTGTATCAAGGTCAACCAAAGTAACCCTACGACCTTGAGAACTTAGTTCCAGAGCCCGATTTATTGCCATTTCACTTTTTCCGCTGGCATATTCTCCTACATAAGCTTCTACAACTCGTTCATTATCGGTGTAAATAAACACCTCCCGCCTTTCGATTTTTATAATTATAAGTGAGCGGTAATTATGAGTCAATATTATCTTAAAGTATACAAATAGTACTCACATTAAAAAATTATGTTATACCGTAAATGTTGGGTACTTATTTAAGCTCTTAATAGTTTCCCCTGCTGAAGGGTGAATTACTACATTATATAACAACCATTCATAACAAAAAAAGAGGCTTATTATGCCTCTGATTTAAAAAATACTTATGTAGCTGAACAGAATTACATCATTAATAGTTGAAAACAAATTAATAATAATATGCCCGGAATCCCTAAAAACCCGGCTACTAAAACCGTAATAATATTAATCGGCAGGGAAAAGTCAAAATACCCTCCGATATAATTTACTATCAATAACAGGATAATGCCAATGGCAGAGTTTATTAGCAGTTTCCAGAGCAATTTTATGGGTTGCATAAATACTTTGGTTACGGCGTAGAGGATAATTAAGACCAATATACCCGCTAGAATTACATTTGTCATCGTTATACCCCCACTTCCCCGCTTATTGATTGCTTTTGGTTCAACTGTTTGCCCTTTATCAGTTTAAACAGATAATTGTAGCGTTTTTCGGCTGCATTAAGCTGAAATATTGCGTAATCAATCATGTCCGGTTCAGTCATCCTCATAAATAAGTTCTCGGCTCCTTCCAGCTCTGCCTGAGCTTCCAGTAACATTTCTTCATCCGTTTTGCGTGGCGGCAGTTGCAGAAATTCATCATATAGAAAAAGTGCTGACATTTGTCTGCAAATTAATGCCCATTTTCTCACCCTGTACCCTCCCAACTCTAACTGGGAATGTATAGAAACTATATGAGGGTCGGGTTGGATTTATGTTAGAAATCTTTACGCCCTTCTATGGCCCGACGCAGGGTAATTTCATCTGCAAACTCAATATCTCCGCCTACCGGCAGTCCATGAGCCAAGCGTGTAATTCTTACCGGATATTGACGCGCCATATCTGCTATGTAACGCGAGAGCACTTCCCCGTCAATGTCAGGATTTAATGCCAGAACAACTTCTTTTATTTCACCGGAAGCCAGTTTATCAATTAATGGCTTTAGATCCAGCTCGTCCAGCCTATAGTCCCCCAACAAGCGAAAGTCTTTGTTTAATACAAAATAACGACCATTATAGCCGGTACGCTCTATGGAAATAATGTCACTGGATTCTTTGGCTATACACAGGATACTATTATCCCTTTGGGTATCCAAACACAGCGAACAGGGATCTGTATCGGTAAGATATCCGCATTGCGAACAGGGAAATACATTCTCGCGAGCGGCAACGATAGCATCTGCTATTAACCGGGCTTCATCAACCGGCAATTTTAATATATACAACGCCAGGCGTTGTGCAGTTTTTGGCCCTATGGTAGGAAGCCTTAACAACTGGTCGATTAAATTTTCCAGGGGACGAGCCAGCCTGACCATAGTATCCTCCTTTTAATGTGATTATGCAGAAGGTTTTTAAGCCTTAATTAAAACATAAATTTTTTAGAGTCCCGGAATATTAAATCCTCCGGTTATTTTGGCCATTTCCTCGGAAACCATTTCCTGTGATTTGCGAACTGCTTCATTTACAGCTGTTAACACCAGATCTTCCAGCATTTCAATATCATCAGGGTCTACAACTTCGGGTTTAATCTTTACGGATAGTACTTCCTGTCGTCCATTGACTCTAACTGTTACCGCCCCGCCTCCGGATGCAGCTTCAACTTCTTTTTCCTCTAATTCTGCCTGCTTTTGAACAATCTGTTCCTGCACTTTTTTGGCTTCCTTAAGCATATTCTTCATTGAACCACCCATGCCCGGATTAAACTTCATATTATATATCCCCCTTTAATCTTTTATTTCCACAATTTCGGGTCCAAATAACTCTATGGCTTTCTTCACAATAATATCATTATACTGGTCATCGTCCAAAAAAATAAACTGTACTTCTATAGTTCGCCCGGATAATTCTTTTAAAACGCCCTCCAGTATCTCTCGATTGGCCTTTTCCTCCATGCGTTCTTTATGAAATTTATAACCCTTACGGTAACCAATATAGGCAGTATCATCTTTAATCCCCAGCAATTTGCCCTGCGATAACAGCGCATGAGTAGGAACTTTTACTTCCTTGACTCCGGCCAGGATTTTTGCCCACAAAGGATCCGGGGCTTTGGACTGGGCTTTATTCTGTGCTGGCTGCGTCTGAGTAACAGTTTCCCTCTTTTTTTCCGTCTTTTCTGTTACAACCACCGTAGGAGCAGCAAATAAAGCTGCCAATTCTAAAAAGGTAATTTCCAGGGTCAACCGTTGACTCTCACTAAAGCGCAGTTTTTGTATGCTATCAGTCATGAGACGCAGAGCTTGCAGCAGCTTGTCTGTATTTACCAGATTACGCTGCTTTTCCAATAATGACAGGGTATCATTGGTTACCACGGTCAATTCAGCAGTGTGCCCCATAGTTATATAAAACATTAAATCTCTCAGGTATTGCACCGTTTCCCGTACCAATTGTTCGGGTTCCTTACCCTGACCAACCGCAGTAGCCAGCAGGGATAATAAGCCGGTAGTGTCATTGGCAAATACCTTGTCCATCAATTCGGCAATAAAGACATCATCAACCAACCCCAGGGCTTCAAGTACATCCTGTTTGGTTATGTTGGGTCCTTTATAGGAATAGACCTGGTCAAGTGTACCCAGAGCATCGCGTAAACCTCCTTGAGCCCGGCGCGCCATTAATTGCAGAGCGGATTCTTCAATATTCATTTCATTAACTGCCGCCACTTCCTGCAGACGTTGCGTAATCTCCGGTAAGGTTAAAAGCCGAAACTGATAACTCTGGCAGCGGGATCTTATCGTAGCTGGAATCTTGTTAGACTCAGTGGTGGCCAGAATAAAAATAACCGAGTCAGGTGGTTCTTCCAGAGTTTTTAGCAAAGCGTTAAATGCCTCATTGGTCAGCATATGTACTTCGTCGATTATATACACCTTGCATTTGCCTTGAGCTGGCAATATTCGGACCTTCTCCCTTAAATCGCGAATTTCATCGATGCCCCGGTTGGAGGCTGCATCTATTTCAATAACATCCATAAAGTTGCCATTATTTATATCCTGGCAGGAGGAGCACTGATTACAGGGTTCTCCATCTCTCAAGTCTTCACAATTGGCGGCTTTGGATATAATCTTGGCTACGCTGGTTTTTCCGGTCCCCCGGGGTCCGGAAAACAGATAAGCATGGGCAAGCCTCCCTGTCCGCACAGCATTGCGGATAGCGGTAACAGTTTGCTCCTGCCCGACTACCTCGCTAAACCCCTGTGGTCGCCAGGCGCGGTATAATGCCAGATAGGCCATGACTATACCTCCCTTTCCCTATTTAAAGCTGATACCATTGTAAAATGGTATTATGGCGCCGGTTTTGAAATGGCATCAAAACTCTATATATCATTATACAAAATAATAGCCTCGCGCACAGAATTCATATTAAAAAAGCAAAAAGACCTTCAGTAAAACTAAAGGCCTCGTCTCTATAAATTATAATGCCGTGCACCTGGCTTCGAGAATACCTTCCAAGCGTAACTTGAACAGTTTGCTCCATTCAGGCTACCCTGTGTCACACGGGATTGATCCCTTAGTGCTGCTTCCTTCCGGACCTGACACGGTTCAGGATGTCCCATTGCACCGGACCCGAACTTCTTTACCACTTATTCAAGGCAGACCTTACAAAGTAAG
>JAAYBS010000019.1 GCA_012718855.1 Syntrophomonadaceae bacterium | reverse complement strand
GTATTGGCACATCATCACCTTTTTCATAACTGAGGAAACTGGATTCGATCAAGTCCTGGTCAATTAAATACTGCATGGACATTTCCATCGTCAGCATGCCAAACTTGGTACCGGTAAAAATTGCGTTTGGTATCTGATGGTATTTTCCATCTCTAATAAGATTACGAATAGCATTGGTGCATATCATCAATTCGGTGGCAACTACCATACGCTCGTTGGTTTTGTTGGGAAGCAGACGCTGTGAAATAACCGCCCTCAAGCAGTTAGCTAACTGGATACGAATCTGCTGTTGCTGATAAGAAGGAAAAACATCTACCATACGTTCCACAGTTTGGGCAGCATTGATGGTATGTAATGTAGCTAAAACCAGATGCCCGGTTTCCGCTGCAGTAATAGCAGTAGATATGGTCTCCAGATCCCGTAATTCACCAATCATAATTACATCAGGGTCCTGCCGTAGTGAAGCACGCAGTGCCAGCGTAAAGTCCTGACTGTCTATACCTATTTCCCGCTGAGTAATGTAGCTCTTTTTATGCTGGTGTATGTACTCAATGGGGTCCTCCAGTGTGACAATATGACAGGCACGTTCATTATTAATAATATTTATCATACTGGCCAGGGTAGTGGATTTACCGCTTCCGGTCGGACCGGTTACCAGTATAAGCCCACTGGGATAACGGGCTAGTGAACCAACGGTCTGAGGCAATCCCAGGTATTCCAGATCCGGGATTTCAGTCTTGATAATACGGGCAGCGATTGCCACCATTCCCTGATGACGATAAATATTGACACGAAAATTGCCAGTTCCTTCAATACGATAGGAAGTATCAATCTCGCCTTCCTCAACAAAAGCCTTGAAACCATCATCATGCAATATATGCAGAGCCATCTGCTCTAATTGCTCTTTGTGTAAAACCGTATCATTTAATTTGACCAGCCGGGTGTTAAGGCGAATAATCGGCGGAGTTAAAGGGGACAAATGTACATCTGATGCTCCGCTGTCAACTGCTGCTTTAAGGATTTCGTCCAGATACATAATGTCATGTCACTCTCCTTATTTTGTATAAATATTAATTTTTAGATTAATTAGTTTTATCAAAAGTACCCCAAGACTTAGACTGGCAATTATTAAATAGAGCCAGGGGAGCAAATGATATAAGGTCCCGGTTTCCGGGTTTGCCCTCAGATAAAACAATCCTAATCGAGCCAATGAATATATCCCGGTTATAAGCAAAAAAACTAACCCAGGCATAACCTTTTTTCGAAGCAGAGCCAAAGCAATAAGTAATAATGAAAGAGCGATAAAACTTTCATAAAGCTGTACCGGATGAATCCGGTCGGAATAAACCTGCCAGGGCTGAGAATTTAAAGTATCAAAAGCTTCGACAATATAGTAATTATATGCCTGATCTTCGGGCGAATAATGTATGCCCCAAGGCATTATAGTGGGAATACCAAAACAACATCCATTCACAAAACATCCGGTTTTACCAAAAGCAACATAACCCACTAATCCCGGGGAATGAGAGTCCAACCAGTTCCATACTGGAATACGATTAAACCAGGCTGCTACAGCAAAATAAAGTACCAACAAAATTAATCCACCATATATGGAAAAGCCATATAATTTCAAATCGAATAAATGGACTGCCTGATTATCTAATTGATAAAAAACCATATAAAACAGACGACTGCCAAGCAAAAATATTATAGGTATACCAGCAAGATAAAACAATATATTAAACCAGTTAAGCTCAAATTTTCTCGATGTATATGCTGCAATCCCCATAATAAGAAATACACCTAAAAAATTTAGCAGAAGAAAATCCCAATTATGAAAAGAATATATTTGCTTTAATAACACATTCATTAATTCCTATAACCGATATTATTATATATACTACCATCCGCAGGAGAAACCGCCTCCAGGAGAACTGGGATCAAACTTATCTACCTCTGTTCGGTAGAGAATGCGTGTACCGGGAGTGCAATTAGTAGGTTTTGAATAGAGGGAAATATCGCTAATAGGTACTCCGGTATTGGGAAGCATATTACTGAGCATAACAGCAGAAGCTGAGCTATATATCAATTGGGCATTATTATTACGGGCGTTAACCGTAAAGTCGAGTGAATTAGCAATAGGTTTATTTGAGTTGGCAGCATTGAGGCGCTTGGCCATGCTGATATCCAGATTGCCTCTTTCCATACTGGCTATGATAATATCTGTATTGCCGGCAGCAGTTATCTCCCGTAAGATTACATCACCTGAATTAACAAATATTATACGGTCACCATTCTTAACCTCGGAACTGGTCCACATATTACCATCATTACGGATTTCCATAAAACTGGCGTAGTTTAATTCACGGGAAATAATTTGACTGGTTAATCGAACGGCAGCTTCTGCTTCCAGTTTGAGCTGCAGATTCTGCCAGGCTTTTTGACCCAGACCAAAAACATTCCAGCCGATTGCCAGTACCAAACCTACAAGTGCAAGGACCAGAATGAGTTCGATTAACATAAATCCACGTTGATTTTTTGATGTCACTGTATATACACCTCTAACTGAATTCTTTTATCTTATACATACGGCCAGAAGATGACGGCTGGTACCTGTATCAATATCATCCCATGTTTCTCCTTTATCTGAAGAAGTAAACATGCTGCCATTATTACCAACAATTAATATGGTTCCACTGTCTCTACTGTAAAACATATCGTTCATAATATGATTACTGGTTACTGACAGGTCTAGTAAAGTCCAATCAATTCCATTGTTAGAACGAGCAATTAACCCATTCTCACGATTATCCAGGGTTGAACTGCTGTCACATTTGCTCAGACCATCATTAAGCAAAGCTACAAACTTAACTTCGGTGGTGTCTCCTGAATCAATCTCCGTGCAAACTATATTACTCAGGCTGTATTCTGTAACTCTTTTAGAGGTATTAAGCTTATTAGTCTGGTTCCAGTTACTGGTATTGACTGAGTTAAGTAAATTGCGGTGAAATCCACCGGTTACAACAAGGTTGGTACTACACGCTACTGTTAAAAGGTCTGCACCATAAGCGTGATTGTATATTCCCGATGTATTGTATGCACCGGAAAGGTCTTTCCAGAGAGTCACCTGTTTTTTATCTCCCAAATTCAAAGACTCAGGATTAGAGGCATCAAGCCATAGAACCAAATTATCCCGGGAGACATTGGCCGGAAAATCATTAAGAGGTTGTTGAAGAGTTATATCAGTTCCTGGATAATACAATTGATCAAGATCGGTATCATCAAGTTTATTAATTTGCAAATCATATTTATCAGATAAATATTTTCGTAATAAGTCCAGATCAGAAGCATATTTCTTTGTGGTATCATTTGGGTATGTATTTCGAGAAGCATTGATGGCAATGTCAAAAATTAATACTTCGGCAATCAATCCTTCAAAATTAACTGGGCCACTATATCTGGTCAAGGGGTCGCTGCCCAGTTGAGCAGGGAAATAATCACTTGTATTAATTGATGTATCTATAGTAGAAGTGACGGGAATCTCTCCATTGATCGAAAGCTGGTAACTATTGAATTTGTCGCTAGTTGAACGACAGATCAAAAGCGAAGGTTGGTTGTTAACCAAGCTGGAAGAGAAAGATGCCCCGGATTGTTCCACTCTTAGTTTTCCATCATTATCAATGCCAAAGGAAAAGCGACCTCC
>JAAYBS010000216.1 GCA_012718855.1 Syntrophomonadaceae bacterium | reverse complement strand
TTACCAGGTGTGCGTTACCACATTATCAGAGGAACTCTTGACGCAGCCGGGGTGCAGAATCGCAACCAGGCCAGATCCAAATACGGCACTAAGAGGCCGAAGAAGAAATAGGAGGGAGGCGCGATATGCCTAGGAAAGGGCCCGTTCCCAAACGAGTTGTATTACCAGACCCGATTTATAATAATATAGTATTTACCAAACTGGTTAATCAGGTTATGTGGGATGGTAAGAAGAGCCTGGCAGAACAAATCTGTTATGGTGCATTTGAAATAATTGAAGAAAAAATGGGAAAAGATCCGATGGAAGTCTTCGAACAGGCGATGAAGAACATTACTCCTATAGTAGAAGTTCGTGCTCGTCGTGTTGGTGGAGCCAACTATCAGGTTCCGGTTGAAGTACGTCCGGATCGTAGGCAAACCCTGGCAATTCGCTGGTTGGTTGGTTATGCCCGCAAACGTGGTGAAAAGACCATGGCTCAGCGTTTAGCCGGAGAACTAATGGATGCTTACAATGGCACCGGCGGTTCAGTTAAGAAAAGAGAAGATACTCATAAGATGGCAGAAGCCAATAAGGCCTTTGCTCATTACCGCTGGTAGGAGGATAATCCAGGAGAAGTATAATGACTGAAAACCCAGATCTGTCCCGAATAAGAAATATTGGGATTATGGCTCATATTGATGCTGGCAAGACAACCACCACTGAAAGAATGTTGTACTATACCGGCAAAGTGCATCGCATGGGGGAAGTTGACAAAGGGACTGCCACCATGGATTGGATGAGCCAGGAGCAGGAGAGGGGCATTACCATTACCTCTGCTGCTACTACTTGCCTGTGGAAAGATATTGTAATAAATGTTATCGACACGCCCGGGCATGTGGACTTTACAGCTGAGGTGGAACGGTCATTACGAGTACTGGATGGAGCCATAGGAATATTCTGTGCGGTAGCTGGAGTTCAGCCCCAAACAGAAACAGTCTGGCGACAGGCTGACCGTTATGATGTACCCCGTATCGCTTATGTTAATAAGATGGATCGAGTAGGGGCTGATTATTTTCGGGTTATAAGTATGATTGAAGATAATCTGGGCAGCAGCCCGGTAATCTTGCAACTGCCAATCGGGGCAGAAGATTGCTTTACAGGACTAATCAACTTAATTAACCTTAAGGCCTATGTCTATAATGATGATACTGGTGATAATTTCACCATAAGATCTTTGGAAACTGAAGAAATGCAAGCAGCACAGGAATATCGAAACATATTATTGGAGAAGATTTCCGAGCATGATGATGAAATCCTGGAAAAATATTTGGAAGGTCAAAATATAACCGAAGCAGAAATAATTGCAGCATTGAGAAAATTGACCATCAAGAATATGTTAGTACCGGTTCTATGTGGATCCTCCTTTAAAAATAAAGGGGTACAAATGTTATTGGACGCGATAGTAGATTATCTACCTTCTCCAATGGACATTCCGCCGGTAAAGGGTATTAATACCGTTACCGGAGAAGAAACTGCGCGACTGACCGGATTACAGGAACCAATGTGTGCCCTGGCCTTCAAAGTAGTCACTGACCCCTATGTAGGGAAACTGACCTACTTCAGAGTGTATTCAGGGATTGTTAAATCAGGATCAGTTATATTTAACAGCAACAAGAACAACCGGGAACGCATTAGTAAAATATTAAAAATGCATGCCAATCATCAAGAAGTCGCAGATCAAATCGGAGCAGGTGAAATTGCAGCTGCAGTTGGATTAAGAAACACCTTTACAGGTGATACCTTATGTTCTGAAGATGCTCCAATAATTTTGGAAAGTATGAATTTTCCGCAGCCAGTTGTTGATATTGCTATTGAACCGAAAACTAAAGCCGATCAGGACAAAATCGGGGAAAGTTTACGACGGCTGGCAGAGGAAGACCCAACTTTTAGAACCAAAATTAATGAAGAAACCGGACAAACAATTATATCCGGTATGGGAGAACTACATTTGGAGATTATCATTGACCGGTTGGTAAGGGAGTTTAAAGTAAATGCCAATGTAGGAAAGCCTCAGGTTGCGTATAAGGAAAGCGTCAGTAAAGAAACGCGTGCTGAGGCCAGATTTGAAAAACAAACCGGCGGTCGAGGACAATTTGCCCATGTTGTTCTGAAAATTTGCCCTTTACCTGAGGGGCAGGGCAATAAATTTATCAATCAATTAGGTGGTGATGTCATCCCTGGGGAATTCATATTGGCAGTAGAAACGGGAGTTCGGGAAGCGTTGCAAGCAGGAGTCCTGGCGGGTTACCCGGTAGACGATATTGAAGTTAGTCGGGTAGGGGGTTCGTTTCACGAAGTAGACTCCACGGAATTAGCCTTCAAAGTAGCTGGTAGCATGGCAGTCAAGGAACTTCTGACCAATGCTGAGCCAATTCTCCTGGAACCGATTATGGACATAGAAATTGTTTCGCCGGAAGAATACCTGGGAGATATCATATCCGATTTAAATGCTCGTCGAGGAAGAGTCCTCGGATTTGAAGAAAACCGTGAAACCCGAATCGTAAAAGGTAATGTTCCACTGGCTGAGACCTTTGGATATGCAACCAGTCTCAGGTCAGCCAGTCAGGGAAGAGCAAGCTTTTCAATGGATCTAAGCAACTATGCTGAAGTACCTGAATCGAAAAGCAAACAAATTATAGCCAAAAGATATGGACTTTTGGTGTAAAAAAACAAATCCTGTAAAAATAGAAAGGAAAGGTGAGAGACAAGATGGCAAAGGCAAAATTCGAGAGGACGAAACCTCATCTTAACATTGGAACAATTGGACACGTAGACCATGGCAAGACTACATTAACCGCAGCAATCACACTGGC
>JAAYBS010000215.1 GCA_012718855.1 Syntrophomonadaceae bacterium | reverse complement strand
TTAACGAAAAAAACGGAACAAAACAATGTGGCATTACGTCTTAATGTACAGCCATTAATATTTTGTGGAGTTGAAATGGCACTACATATGACTCCACTGATCACCTGAAATCAAACCTTTGTTATTTACGAAAGGGGTGAATAGATAAACCAAAGATTGACCGTAAGGTCGATTACCTCAATCAAATTCATAACCATTTATTAAAGGAGGAAAGAAAATTGTTAAAAGCAAGAAATAGAAAACTTTCTATGATATTAGTTCTTGCCATGCTGATGACCATGTTCGCAGGTCTCGGCACAGCCAGTGCAGCTGATATGTACGCTGTATCAAGCGTACAATCTGTTACTGATGGAACCGGTCAAAAACTAGGTACTATAGTAGTTACAGCTAACAATCTAGAATTTGGACAACAAGAAGCATTTGTGCTTAAGTTACCGGCAGATTTTGCAATTGAAAAAATCGGAAGCACAACAGTAGCTCAAGACGTATATGGAATTTTGGGTATTGCCATTGATCTTGGAACTATAACTGCGTCTAAAATTGAGCCCACTAGCGCCTCTGCTACAATTAAAGCCTTTAGTACAGGTCAAGCAAACCGTATTAAAGTAGTAGTAGCTCCCGGTGCTAACATTGAAGAACTGAGATTTAATCTTGGTTTAACCGCGAAGGTTCCAAGTGGTGCTCCTAGCGATGTATATGCAACCCTAGTTAAAGAGCCCGGTTCATTGTTTGCTGATGGAGCGGTATTAGTAGCAACAACTGGGGCTGGAGCTATAGAAGTTTTGGCTAATGACCCGGTAAGCTTTGGTTCTGCTTCAAAAGACGTATCTATTTCTGTAAGAGTAAATACAAATGATGCATTTAAGAGTTTATCATTAAAATTACCTGCCGGTTTTGAATGGGATGGAAAGCCGGCATTAGTAAACCCGGGTATCGGTAATGTTGCTTCAAATGATCTTTCGGATTCCGGAAGAACAGCTAAATTTGAAAGTACTACGGCAAACCCTGTAACAAAAGGTCTTTGGACAGTAAAGGGAAAAGTTAAAGTAGATGAAAGTAGAGCTAAGTTTGGTGATGTAGTAGTTAGCCTTTCTGGCAATAATGTTAAGCCTGCCAGCGTTACCATAGGCAGTTATTCAGATTACGGTATCGAAGTAGAAGCCTCTGATGTTCCTACTGTTTTAGCCGGTAGAACTGAAGTGGAAATTGCCGATATCAGCATTGAGGAACTAGCTGCTGGATCCTTAGTTGATGGCAGATCAGTTTATTTAACATTGCCTGGCGGAGTTCGTTGGGTATTTGACAGTAACAATGTATTAAAAACAGGAGATATAAAGAACAGTGGATCAGCCAAACCTAATGGGGATATTACTGTTTACTCCAACAAAAAGGAAATGGCCAAATTAGTCATTGACAATAGTGCTACTTCTAAGTCAAAGGGCAATATAACCATTAAAGATGCCCAAGTGGAAATTGCGCCTGATTACGTAGGCGACATTGTTGTAAAAGTGTCTGGAAGTGCAGGAGTCGAAGGGGAAGTTAAGGTTGGTGAAGTACTTGCTCCTATAACTGTAGAAGCAGATGTAACAGATATTATAATTGGTTCTCAGGCCCAAGCTGGTGGAAACATAATGATCACTGAAGCAAAGGCTGAAGCTCTTGAGACTACAGGACCTGGGGTAGATAGCTCAGGTAAGGCCATTTCAAACGCTGAGGGTTATTTGACTTTAACTGCTCCAGAGGGTGTTAAATGGGCTAAGGTTCCAACTGTTGAAGTTGTAGAAGGTGACGTTGAGATAGGCGACGTTACTAGAACCAATAATAATCGTACCTTGAGTTTCCGCATCAAGGAAAGTAGCACCGTTGCCTCCAAGATCGAAGTTTCCGATATATCTTGGACAGTAGACCGCACAGTTCCTGAGGGAGACATGAAAGTTACCGTAGCAGGCAACTCAGTAGTTAAAGCCGTATTTACCAATAGAACAAGTGTAACGTCCTTCGTGGCAGCTAGTGTTGTTACTCCTGCTCCTGGTGAGACCGTTGGCAATGGAGAGTTCAAGATTGGCTCCAACATCTACTATGTAGGTGGAGCAGCCAAAGTTATGGACGTTGCACCTTATATTAAGGGCGACCGCACCTATGTACCGATGCGTTATCTGGGAGAAATCCTGGGCGCTGAAGTAGTATGGGATGATGCAGCTCGCACGGTAACCCTGACTAAGGGTGACACCACTGTAGTGTTTACCATCGGTAGCACAACTTACACCGTAAACGGTGAAGCTAAGACTGCTGATGTAGCTCCTGAAATCGCTAACGACCGCACCATGCTGCCGGCACGCTTTGTAGCAGAAGCATTCGGCGCAACAGTTGGTTGGGATGCAGCAACTCAGACTGTTCTGATTCAACAATAATTGAAACCGTGATAAACCGGGCTCTAAATGAGCCCGGTTTATTTTTTCCATCTAATTGACCAACCGGTCGGTATGAGAATATAATAGAAATACTATATACAAAAGCACAAAGGATGGAATATATGAAAAAGATTATTTGTAATTTGATACTCATTCTTTTTTTCGTGGTAACAATGACCCCTCCTACATACGCTCAAGACCAGGATGATTCCGCAGGCATAACTTTAACTGAAGCACTAGAAATGGCCTTAAAGACCAGTAACAGTATCAAGCAGATTGAGTATGATATTGAACGAGGAGAAGAAGTACGAAAAAGCGCTCTTGATAAACTAAGTTACATTCCTTCTGGCGAGGCGGAGCCTCAAGTTGCAGCAGCATGGACTGGGTTACTAGCTACCGATGTAGGCTTGCAAATGACGAAAAAAGGTAAGGAAGTGGAAATTGACAAAATTAAATATGATGTGTTTAAAAAGTACACTGAGGTATTAAGCTCACTAGAGAAGTTGGAACTGGCCAGACTGCAGTTGGAAAATGCAGAGCGAAACTGGAGGGTAACTTTAATATCTTTCGATACGGGGATAATAAGTCAGTCGCAGCTGAAGTCAGCCGAATATGGTACTAAGACAGCCAAGACAAGCTATGAAGCGGCGGCAAAGGAAGCGGATAAGGCTTATCAGAATTTTAATTATTTAATTGGACTCAGAGCACAGGATAGACCTCTGCTTACCGAAGAAATCGAATTTGCTCCTATACAAGTAGATAATTTGGATAGTGAGGTTCATAGAATAATGGATGGCAATCCGGCTATATGGCTAGCTGAGCAGCAGGTCACTCTGGCAGAAATTCAACTTGATCTATATAATTGGGCTGATCCAATGCGTGAACCGTACGATGCCAAGAAAATTGATATTGAGAAAGCAGAGCTTTCTACTGTCGAAGGAAAAATGCAGATGAAGAACGCTCTTTATAATATATATAACGGTATTATTTTGTTGGAAGATAACTATGTAATTACAGAACAAGCCCTTAAAATGGCTCAAGAAGATTACAGAGTTAAGAAGCTGCAGTATGATGTAGGCATGATCAGCAAACAGGATTACCTACAGTCAGAATTGGCCCTGGCTAAAGCTGAGAATGATTTTAACCAAATAGTTTACCAGCACGAAGCTCTAAAACAATCTTTCTATAAACCATGGACCCAATGATTATGATGTAAGTGGGGGATTATAGCCACAGGTATTATAGGATATTACACTTTAATCGTAAATAAAGGTAGAGATTGCCGCGTCGCGCTAACGCGCTCCTCGCAATGACATATTAGCAGAAGCTATTTAAGGTAATGACAAGCGGGGGTAATGACCCCGAGGCGAAATTTTACAGCCCGAGTGTCGAATGGACTCGGGCTTTTTTGCTGTCTATGTATTGACCGGAGGTTTACAATAAAGCTATACTTTTATATGTATGACCGACCCGTCGGTCGGAGTTGGTATCGGAATA
>JAAYBS010000214.1 GCA_012718855.1 Syntrophomonadaceae bacterium | reverse complement strand
GCAAAAATATGGCCAAATGTGAAGTTTGCGGGAAAGGCGTTTCTTTTGGTAAGAAATACAGCCACTCCCATATACGTACTAACCGACAGTGGAAACCAAACGTGCAACGGGTAAAAGTGGTTGTTAACGGCACTCCCCGTAAAGCATATGTGTGTACCCGCTGCCTCCGGTCCGGGAAAGTTGAACGAGCCATATAACAGTTTACAAGCCTTAGATTTCTTCTAAGGCTTTTTGCTTTTTCTGCAACAAATCCTGTAACTCAAACTGATACCGTTTATTACAGAAATTACAGCAAACTTCAATCTTTCCTACATTCTGTTCAATTTCCTGTAATTCCTCAACACTTAAGCTAGCCATTATAGCAGCTAATCTTTCATCATTACAGTTACACTTGAATGATAAAGGAATCTGCCCAACCAAATTATATGATAAACCCTTCATTACCTGCCCGGCAATACTTTCCAGCCAACTATGCCTGACAAGTGCTTCACTGATTGGCCCTAAAGAGTTAATATTGTTCTCAATTATCTCCAGGATACTGTCATCTGCTCCTGGCATAGCCTGAACTATAAGCCCACCTGCTGCTTTTATACTCAAATCAGTATCCACCAGTACCCCCAAAGAGACCAGTGATGGAATTTGTTCCGAACGAAGATAATAACTGGCCACATCTTCGGCGATCTCACCACTGACCAGTGGAACCTTACCTATAAAAGGTTGTTTCATGCCCAAATCTTTTATAACTTCCAGAAATCCCTGCTTACCTACCAGTTCCCCTACTGCCAGTTTACCAGGAGCTTTCGAAGGCAAATCAGCCTGCGGGTTAAATATCAGAGCCCGGCCGCTACCTTTGGAATCTAC
The DNA here is from genome assembly GCA_012718855.1 of Syntrophomonadaceae bacterium. GTDB lineage: Bacteria > Bacillota > Syntrophomonadia > Syntrophomonadales > Syntrophomonadaceae > JAAYBS01. The sequence goes on along the minus strand of JAAYBS010000214.1, from coordinate 4,365 downwards.
GGTAGCAATAATGGGTCCGGATATGCCATTCCCATCAACCCTGATCGTAAGTGCATCCTGCTCGCCCTTCATATCACTGCCCATTAATAATGCTGCAGTTAAAACCCTTCCCAGTGCCGCTGAAGCCGTGGCAGAAGTACCATGTCTCGATCTGGCTTCATCAACCAAAGCGGTAGTATGAGCTAAACTGATTCTAACCTGTCCGCTCTGATCTACAACCTTAATCAGATAGTCATTATTAATCATTAAAAAATACTCCTCCAAATATCTCTTTTGTAATTATACCCATAAATTTTACTAATTCAAAAAACACTTTTTCTCAATTGGAAGGTATTTATACCATCAACGTCAAAAATTTAATTTATAACATGAAGGAGGTATTTATTTTGGCTATATATGAATTTGAAGGTAAGCGCCCGGTTATTGGCATTGACTGTTTTATACACCCACAGGCAACCGTAATAGGACAGGTTGAGATTGGTGATCGCGTCTATATAGGAGCAGGAGCCATAGTTCGTGCTGATTATGGAAAAATTGTTATCGGGACCGGCAGTAATATTCAGGAAAACTGTGTTTTGCATTCTGAACCGGAAACCATAGCTATTCTGGAAGAAAATGTCCTGGTTGGTCATGGAGCTATTGTACATGGACCCTGCTTATTAAAACGGCTAAGCCTGGTAGGCATGGGAGCTATAGTATCAACCGGCTGTGAAATAGGAGAAGAATCCTTGCTGGGCTCCGGTAGTGTACTTCCCCCCGGCAAACATATTCCTGAACGAAAAATAGCCATGGGCAATCCAGCTGTAGTAGTGAAAGATATGACTGACAATATGCTGGTTTATAATGAAATTGCCACCCAGCTTTATCAGGATTTAGCCATTCGTTGCCGAAACGGTTTAAAATTAATTGAAGATTAAAATAAGTGGTGTAATATCCCACCCGGTCCATTTGGTTAATATATCTGCGTATAAATTGTTATGCTGGACACCGCAGGATATCATCCCGGCTTGTCCGGTTCATATCTGTATCAGGCAGTTTGAGCCTGGCCTGCTTCTACCCTAAAATTATTACATGGCCTTCTGGTCAGCAAGTTCTTTGTTAAGTTTATAGGGAAAGGAGTAATGTATGACTAACATAAAAACTGGGATCGCTACTACATTATCTATACTAGTCTTAGTAGCAATGATGTTTGTACTTAACGGTGAAGCCATGGCTGCTACCAACAATCTCTACTGGGGTTGCAAAGGCCCTGAGGTAGTACAAGCACAAACTGTATTGAATCAAAAAGGTTATTGGGCCGGAAATGCAGATGGAATATTTGGACCCAAAACTTATCAGGCAGTTGTTAAATTCCAACGGGATAATAAGTTACAGGCAGATGGAATTATTGGTCCGCAAACTCGTAAAGCCTTAGGTCTTACTAAAGCTGCCCCGGCAACTGCAACTGCTGTATCCAGGGGAAGCCGGGTGATGACTATGATAACTACAGGATATTGTGGCTGTGACAAATGTAACTGGCCTTACGGGGGACAACCATCATATATGGGACTTCCGCTGGCACCTGGCATAGTAGCAGTCGATCCGAACGTAATTTCAATGGGAAGCCATCTGTACATTCCCGGATACGGATCGGGGTTAGCTGCCGATCAGGGCAACGCCATTAAAGGCAACCGACTGGATTTATTTTTCAATACTCACCAGGAAGCTTTAAACTGGGGTATCAAAACTGTAAATGTTACCATCTGGTAAAATTTTTAAACGGGGCAGGAAAAATTCCTGTCCCGTTTTTTTGTGAACCTGACTAACCTGAAAATTTTTAATTTCTTTGCTTAAACTGCAGCAGTTTTTCCTGCAGGCCTTTTTGTACTGCTGCCGGAACCAGCGTACTGACATCTCCGCCCAGCATGGCCGCCTCTTTTACTCCACTGGAACTAACAAATATAAAATTACTGTCTGACATTATAAAAATAGTATCTACTTCCGGCATAAGCCGCTTGTTCATCATGGACATATGCATCTCATATTCAAAATCTGTCATGGTTCTTAACCCTCTGATAATGGCACAGGCTTTCTTCTCACGAATATAATCGGTTAACAGCCCATTAAAACATTCAACTTCTATGTTATCTAAATGCTTAGTGCTTTCCCTGATTAATTCCACACGTTCATCAAGTGAAAAAAGTGCGTTCTTGGTAACATTATGCACCACGGCAATAATAATCTTATCAAATATTTTACTGGTTTTTTCCAATATATCTATATGACCATTGGTTACCGGGTCAAAACTGCCCGGATATACTGCTACACGCACATTGAAACCTCCTCAAATTAAAATAAATCTATGCCATAATTACTTTAGCATAGATTCTACTTTGATATTCACTTTCCCTGCCCAAAACTAAAACTTTCTCATAAAAAGACCCGAGGGTTGCCCCCCAGGTCTTAAAAAGCAATAATACTTATCTTCCCACAATGATAGTAGTTCCCTGTCCTCCGCCAATACATAAAGTAGCCAGTCCGGTTTTACAATCCCGTTTTTGCATTTCATACAACAAACTTATCAGTATTCTTGCTCCTGAAGCACCAATTGGGTGACCAAGAGCAATAGCTCCACCATTAACATTAACTTTTTCCATTTTATCAGCCCAGCCCATTTCTCTGGCCACTGCAATTGACTGGGAAGCGAAAGCTTCGTTGGCTTCAATAAGTTCAATATCATCAACAGTTAACCCAGCTTTTTTAAGTGCTTTTTGCGTAGCCGGCACAGGTCCAACCCCCATTATTTTAGGGTCAACTCCTCCTGACGCGTAACTGATAATTTTAGCCATAGGAGTAATCCCCAACTCATCAGCCTTTTCTTTACTCATTACAATTACAGCTGCCGCCCCATCATTAATTCCGGAAGCATTACCAGCAGTTACAGTTCCGTCTTTTTTAAATGCCGGTTTTAAACCTGCCATCTTTTCCCTGGGGCTATAACGGGGATGTTCATCAGTATCAAAAACTATATCACCTTTTTTGTCGGGAATTACTACCGGCACTATTTCATCTTTAAATCTGCCATTCTCTATGGCTTCTTTGGCTCTGGACTGACTCCTGAATCCAAAATCATCCTGTTCTTCACGTGAAATAGACCATTGTTCAGCCACATTTTCAGCTGTAATTCCCATATGATAATCATTAAAAGCTTCCCATAAACCATCTTTAATCATTACATCAACCAGAGTGCCACTATTCATACGATATCCATAGCGAGCTTTTTCCAGGGTATATGGAGCCATGGACATATTCTCCATGCCACCGGCTAAAACAATATCCGCATCCCCTGCCTTGATAATCTGAGCAGCTAAACTCACTGCTCTTAAGCCTGACCCACATACTTTGTTAAGCGTAAAGGCGGTAACAGTTTCTGGAATACCAGCCTTGATCATCGACTGTCTGGCTACATTTTGTCCCTGTGAAGCTTGTAAAACACAGCCAAATACTACTTCATCCAATTGATCTCCGGTTAATCCCGCTCTATTTAAAGCTTCCTTCATAACCAGACTGCCCAGGTCTACTGCCTTAGTGTCTTTTAATTTACCACCAAATGTTCCTATAGGTGTTCTACAGGCCCCTACCAATACAACCTCTCTCCCCATTACACATCCTCCTTTTTAATGATTATTTCTACTCTATAAATTGATCTGTTTACTTAATATATGGCATATATGGCGTTATATTACATGTTCTGTAAGCGCCACAACCTAGTTTTCAACTTCAGAATATTAGTACGATTCAAACTATATCTAATTTTATCTAATAACAGCAGCATACTTCAACCACAAGTTTTTCTGCCATTTCCAAATTTTACTCAGTATTCTTCTTTAAAGATTAAGTGGAAAAGTAATAAAGAAAGGTCTCCCTAATTAAAGGAGACCTTCCTTTTCGATGCATATTATTGCATGGTCTTCCATAGCACTTCGGCTACATCAAACACCTTGGTCTGTTCCTCTGCTTCAGCACCCTTGACACCATCAGATATCATGGTGAGACAGAATGGGCAGTTGGTGACTATCATTTCTGGAGATGGTACAAGCAATTGATCGGTTCTGGTATCATTTATACGTTTGAAACCTTCCACAGCTTCTTCTTCCATCCACATACGACCACCACCAGCACCACAACAGAAACCAAATTCCTTGGATTTATCAATTTCAACAATGCTGGTACCCGCAGCTTTCAGAACTGCTCTGGGTTGGTCATAAACTCCATTATGTCTTCCCAGGAAGCAGGAGTCATGATAGGATATTTTGGCTCCCAGGCTCTGCGAAGGTTTCAATTTACCTTCGGCAACCAGTTTAGCCAGTATTTCAGTGTAATGAT
>JAAYBS010000213.1 GCA_012718855.1 Syntrophomonadaceae bacterium | reverse complement strand
CCGATCGGTACTGCCGGTATCGGTTTCTACAGCTGTAGCCACTGCAAAAGCTCCGGTATTACAAAAAACATACAGCATGGCATAAAAGAGTACCCCTTTTAAACCATAGGCATTGGCAGCCACTAAACCGGCCAGAATATATCCCGCCTGAGCAATACTGGAATAGGCCAGCATGCGTTTTACATTAGTTTGATTTAAAGCAATCAGGTTACCAACAATTATCGTTATCGCCGCTAATATTGCCATCACCAGTGACCAATTGAACTGACTAAACGGTAAGGCAATCATAAATATTCTAAGTAAAGCAGCGAAAGCAGCTGCTTTGGAACCTGCTGCCAGATAGGTGGTAACCGGTATAGGCGCACCCTGATAAATATCCGGTGCCCACATATGGAAAGGTACGACAGCAATTTTAAAGCCAAATCCAACTATCATCAGAGTAATTCCAGCTATCAAAGCCGGTTGCCGGGTAATCTGACCAGCAATTTCACTGATAACCGTCGTGCCGCTCAGGGCAAATACCAGACTCATACCAAATAACAGAATGGCTGAGGATATAGCCCCCAGAATCAGATATTTTAAACCGGCCTCCGAAGAAGCTTCATCATTTAACAAATAAGCAGTGAGTATATAAAAACTGACTGTCATTAATTCCAGCCCAATATATATGGTTATCAGATCCCCGGCAGCGGCCATAACCATCATACCCAGAGTCGCAAATACCATGAGGGCATGAAATTCACTCTGCTTTTGTTCAAACCGTTCCGTATATTTTCCGGCACTGAGCATTACCAGGATAGCTGCAATAAGAAATAGTGCTTTAAAGAAGTTGGCAAAAGTATCTACCTGATAAACGCCATTAAAAAACACTGCCGATTCGGTAAAACGAATAACCACCAGTAATAAGACTGCCACTAATAATGATACTGAAATGATGCCCACTATTCGTTGTCCTCTTCCGGCCAGTATTAATCCGCTGATCAACAGTATTAGACCCGTCAGGGCGATAAGCATTTCCGGAGCCAGCAAGCTGTAATTCATTAGAATATCCCCCCAATCTGAATAGAAGCGATATGGGATAATAATTGCCCTACTCCGCTATTGATAAAGTCCATAACCGTAAAGGGTAATATTCCGCCAATCAGAATAGCTGAGCCCAAAACTACCAGTGGTACCATTTCAGGACCTTTTAAATCCTGCAGATGATCCCATTTCTCCAATCGAGGTCCAAATAATATATCCCCCAGCGTTCGTAAAATATATAAGGCGGTAAGAATAATTCCGGTAATGGCAATAATGCTTATAACCCGGTAGACACCAAAAGCTCCTACAAAAATGGTAAACTCACCAATAAAATTTACCGTTCCCGGTAATCCCAGCGAGACCAGACCGGCCAGCATAAATCCAAAAGCCAGGCGCGGCATCTGATGAGCCAGTCCGCCAAAATCACTGATATTACGGGTATGACTCTTTTCGTATAGATTACCAATCATGGCAAAGAACAAAGCAGCCATAACCCCATGAGCAAACATCATCATTACTGCTCCATTAATACTGATAACGTTCAAGGCAGCAATACCGATTAGTACATAACCCATATGGCTGACACTGGAATATCCTACAATATATTTCAGGTCTTTCTGACTCAAACAGATAAAGGCGGCATAGACCACATTACCGATAGCCAGTACGGCAATTATAGGGGCAATAACCTTGGCTCCCACCGGCAGAATAAACAGGCCAATCCGGATTAAACCATAACCACCTATCTTTTTAAGCACTCCTGCATGTATCATACTTACTGCAGTTGGAGCACCGGCATATCCGTCCGGTGACCAGGCATGGAACGGGAACATGGATAACAGAGTTCCAAAACCAAAAGCCATTAAGGCATAAGCAAATATTTGGAATCCCACCGGATAATTTACCTGAGCCAGGGTAGCAATATCCATACTGGGGAATCCTAAAATCCCCTGTGCTTTTATAAACAGGGCAATTAATCCAACTAATAAAAAGGCACTTCCGATCAGGAGATAAATGGTCAGCTTCATACCAGCATATTCTTTGGTAACCCGCTTGGAACTGCCAAACATAATTACCAGCAGATAAATGGGGATTACTACCACTTCATAGAACAGGAAGAAAATAAATAAATCAGTAGTTATAAAGGTTCCCATTACACCGGTAATCAAGATCAACAGCAGCGCAAAATATTCCTTAACTCTAACCGCTGTATGCCAGGAAGCATAAACGGCACTGAATCCTATCAGATTAGTAAGCAATAATAACGGCAGGCTAATTCCGTCTACTCCCAGTGCATAATTAACTCCCAGGTCTGCAATCCAAGGAATTCGTTCCACAAATTGCATACCCCCAATGGTCAGGTTATAATTTATCATTGTCCACAGGGATAAGAGCAGGCTTAGCAAGGTACTGATTGCAGCCACATACTTAATGGGTTTATGTCTGTCGGCAGGCATACACATAATAACTATAGCTCCCAGGATGGGTATAAACAGTGTAAGTGATAAAATTGGTAAACTGCTCATCATCGCCCACCCCCTACGCTATCGCCGTAAATACGGCACACAATGCTGAAATTATCAGGACGACCATTCCTGCATATATATAAATGGCATAAGTT
>JAAYBS010000212.1 GCA_012718855.1 Syntrophomonadaceae bacterium | reverse complement strand
TAAGAATAGGTCACCCTGGTTTAGCCATACTGAAATGTTCTATTCCAAAAATCGTAGGGATAGGGGTGACATTTCTGCTGCTCAGTTATCGAGATAAAGGGGTGACATTTTTCCTGACCATTGACAGGGGTGTACCAAATAGGTAAACAGGAGGATAAAGGGACCGTTCGGGATTACTGATAAAGTCCCATAATTGTTATTCTGAGGAGCTGAAAGTGACGAAGGGTCTCTGTTGGAAGTCAGTAATATTGGCCAATGATATGCTTCGCTAGTCGCTCAGCATGACACGCTTGAGAGGACTTTTTCAGTAGTCTCAAATGCTCCCTGTGTAAGCTACTTTTTATTCTGGTTATAAGCATCACGAGCCTGGTCAGCGGTAACGGCTCGCTTACGGTTGGTTGTCAGTGCTTTATTCATAAGCTGTTGGTTGTTATCATCTATCTCTTGAATCCCGGCCAATATATTGCCCATATTTTTAAGTACTTCCTGTAAACTCTGATATTCATCTTCTTTTAAACCTGGCTTTAGCCGGCTTAATACAAAGGCCTCTATCCCCATCTGTTGGCAGGCTTGTTGCTGTAAACTTTTGTTTATTGTATCTAATTCTGCTATCTTTTCCAGTAATTGTTGTCGGTTGATTAGAGTTTGTGCCAGATTAGTATTTTCGGACGTACCGTTAAGCCTGGCCTCCAATATATTCAGCTGTTGCCTGGCTAAATCAGCCATATCATTATACAATTCGATTTGCCGGTTATAGTTGTCAACAATAGCTGTAATAATATCCTGCATATTATTAAACCTCTTAATACGGATTTTGAATAAAAAATTTATTATAAATTAAAGAATATTTTCATGAATGTCATCCTAAGTCAAAGACGAAGGATCTAATTACCTTTCGCTATAACTTAGCGTAACATATTTTAGGGCATCAAACTCCTATTGCCTTACTTTTTATCATCAAAAAACCAGGCTTCCGCTGTTACCCCTGCCTGGGTATAAGCCCGGTTTACCCTGGCCGACTCTCTGGCTTGTACAAATTCTTTTCCCATTACCCGAAGTGCCTCAGACATTTGGGACTTCATCTTCTCATCATTTTTCTGAATAGAAATCATAAGCGGCATTATCCTGTCCTGATAGTTTTTAAAGGCTTGATACAGGACATCAGCCCTATCTCTTATATCACTATTATTGCTCTGTATAGTCTCCTGTAACTGGTCTGCCTCATCATGAATTCCAGCCATGGCATCAATCTTTTTCATTAAATTTTCTCGTTGGGACAACAACTCTTGCAACTGCTGCAAACTAGCTTCGTCATCAGGTTTAAAAGTCTGCATGATTGACAACTGCTGTTCAGATATATGCAGCATTTCACTCCACAGATTTTCCACCCGATTTAATTCATCCTGCCACTTGGTTATATCCTGACCTGGCATAATATTAACCCTGTACATTAATACTTGGTCGTGCAGTAGTAGTTTTAGTTCCTACCAACTCAGCAGGCGGACGCTGATTTGCCTGCAGGTTTTGGGCTGCCGGCCGCTGCTCCCGGACTAGTCTTTCCGCCTGTTGAAAAGTTTCATAAAGCTCCCGGAAAAACCCTTCAACTTCAATGGCAATATCAATATCCTTTTGCATATTGGCTTCAATAACCCGCTGCTGCATATAATCATATAAGGCATACAGTGAAGCTGATACTTCATACTCCATTTTCAGCGATGACATCAACTCCACCAGGATATCCTGAACCTTTATAAACTCATTATGGGCCAAATTCATATCTTTATCCTGGATAGCCTTCTGGGCATTGCACAAATCCTTAATGGCAGCCTCAAATAAAAGCAGCAAAAGTTTCTCCGGAGAAACGGTCTCCACCCCAGCCCGTTTATATTGATTATAGGCTTGAGCATGTATATTCATTAAATAATACCTCCCCCAATATAACCACCAGCTGTTAAGATATACCCAACCCAATTATCCCCAGTCATTAGTCCTTCAATTCGGGAATACCAGGATCACAGAATAAGCTTACCCTGCTCGTTGTTATTAGATTGTCTCATCTACGAGCAATCCAAGAATTTTATCCATCATTTTACGAATATCAGCTGCCAGATCCAATACTCTTTCCGGTGGTATTTCGCGTAATACTTCATTACTGTTCGAATCCACCACTTTAATCTGATAGCGTCCGCTGCCTTCATGCACTTTGAACTCCAAATGATAATTACTGACTTCCAGTGCCCGGTTAACTGTTCCCACTGCCTGCTGTAATACTTCAGCGTCTGCCTTTTGACGAACCATGGGCAGATCATCAACTTTAACCTTTGGTTTAGCCTCGATTGCAGGTTCTGCAGGCCGGGACGGAATATCACGAACAGCTTCCTGACGCATCTGCGGATATTCAACTGCTGCCTGACTCTCTACTCGCACAGATAACACCTCCATCGGGTTAGACTAACGTCTAACTATTTTATCGTTTTTAATTCTGGTTTCCTTTAGGCCAATAAATCAATCTGTTGGATAACCCCCGCCTGACCACTTTCATGTAAAAACACTCCACTGGTCAGCAACTGTCCATGGGCCTGATTAGCTGAATCCTTTAATGCAAACGGTGTAGCCGCGCTGCCCAGGAATATGGCTCCTATGCTCTTTTGACCCAAGGCAAACAGAACATCATTCCCCTGTTCATCCCTGGTCCAAATACGCAACTTATCATAAATATCGTC
>JAAYBS010000211.1 GCA_012718855.1 Syntrophomonadaceae bacterium | reverse complement strand
CTTATTGCTGCAATATCCACTTTTTTGATGAAAGAAACCGGGTCATATAAAAAATACGCCATAGCTGAATAAATTGTCCGGCTAATTTTACTATATAGATTATTACTATATTTTCGCTATAATAAGATTAGAAAAAGGAGGCAAAATTAGTGGCGGTTTCAATAATAGGATTAGCGCTTGTGGTTATAGTGTTGGTATTAGCAACTACTGCGATAGCAGCAACTAAGGGAAATTCTAAAGGTGAGGGGAAAATAATGATTAAAAACGTTTATATTTATGTGGTGTTATTTGCTACGTTAATGATGATAATTGGCGGAAGTGTAAGCGCATTCATGGCCGTTGCTGATATTGTTACTCCTGCTCCTTATCATCAGTCATTTGAGGAATTTAGACAGTGGGGTATGGAAAAGTCAGAAATTCCCGGTGACAAAGCTAATCTTACCGATGCTGAGATTAAAGCAAGATACGATGCTATGGTTACAGCTGAAAAAGACCGTCAGGTTAACCGTGCTAAAAATAGCCTGGTAAAAAGCATGGGTTGGATCATTATTCCATTTCCGATATTTGTAATCTTTCAAAGACGGCTAAAATCAAACGCTGAAGTTTAAAGTAATTAACTAACTAGTTTTAAAACATAATTCAGCCAAACACCAAAGGGGTAGTTTTAATAATAAACTACCCCTTTGTGCTCTTATAGGTGTATTAACTGCTATAATTGGTTAAAAAAGATAAGAAAAGGTTAAATAAATGACCTACAAAACTATAAATGATACCATCACCGCTGAAATAATTATAAAAAAGTCCAGATTTATATGTATTCTAATGCCTGTAAATCAAATGCAAGATATAGATACCGTACGTGATGAGGTTAGGCAAAAATATCCCGGGGCCAATCATTATTGTTTTGCTTATAGGTTAAGGCAGGACGGCAGCATATTGGAACGATGCAGTGATGACGGTGAACCAGGCGGAACTGCAGGATGGCCTATGCTTAATGTGCTGGCACAGAACGATCTGGAAAACATTATAGCTATTGTAATCCGTTATTTTGGCGGAACCCTTTTGGGAACCGGGGGACTGGTCAAGGCATATACTCAATCTGTTCAATTAGCCTTGAATAAAGTGCGAATTATTAGTATGGAATACTCCCAAAAGATTATGCTCACCCTCGACTATAACTATTATGGCATTTTAGAGAATCACCTTAGTAATATTATTAATGAGGTAGCAGATATTCAATATGCTGAGCAGGTTAGATTGGAAATGTGGGTAGCATTTGACAAGCTGGATACATTTATAGCTAAAGTTGAAAACCTAAGCTCAGGAACAGCAAACATTGAGATGGGTGAACAAAATTTCATTCCTAATAATTTGAGGTTAAAACACTTTTAACCAAAGCTAAAAGGAGAATAAATACAAATGAACTTAGATGAATGCCTGGCTACGTTCTATAAGGCAACATAAGAAGGAGAAAGTGTATGACAGAATTAATCATTATTCTTATAGTATGTGTTTTGATTCTCTTTACCGGCGTATTAATAAAATACTTTAAAGCCTATTATTTAATATCCGGATATAATACTGCCCCTCGTGAGGTAAAAAAACAAATAGATGCTAAAGCCTTGGGTGATTTTATAGGACGGCAATTGATGATTGCGGCTTTCACTCCACTTTTGGGCTATGGCCTGAAGCGGACCGGTTTGGTCTGGGGGATAGAAGTAGGATTCGGCCTGTTAATTTTTATAATCATTTATACCGTTATAAAAGCCCAGAAATTTAATCCACCGGAGGTAAAGAACAAATCTGTTACAATAATTCTTCTGATTAATCTAATTATTTTTATTGGCGTCGGGGCCGGTATAGCCTGGACTGCCATGCCACCTGCTTTTAACCTGGAAAGTGAGCAGTTTACTATAAGCGGAGCTTATGGGGTTAGCATAAAGTACGACGATATTGAAGAGCTCAATTTGGCAGCTGAGATTCCGTCCTTATCCATGAGAACCAACGGCCTTGGTTTGGGCCCAATTTTAAAAGGTCATTTTCAATTGGAAGACCAAAGTAAGGCTTTGCTATTCCTGAGGTCGGCGAGCGGCGCGGTAATTATTATTAAACGGCATACAAAACCAGAAATAATAATGATTAATTATAAAGACGCAACCGAAACCAGGTCACTATACCATAGTTTAAATAAGAAACTTAACCGTGATGAACTGAGCAGGGAAGAGGGAACGAGTACTAACCAGCTAACACAGAATGTACCCCAAATAAGCATTGCTGATTTTGACTACCCGCCGGACTACCCTAAGTTTGAGATACGATGTGATGAGCAGCAATTATCCTGGCTAAAGGGAGATTCTAATTTTACCGGAAAACCGGGGGGCATTATAGGCAATACCATGTTTGGGATAAATGAAGATCACACTAATTTTCTTATGCCAAACCTGGTCAAACCGGAAACCAAATTGATATTTACAGCTGCTGCCGTACCCGGGCTAAACAATCCCGAATATAAATTACATATGCTGGATAAAGATAATTTGTTCTTGACATACCCGTTAAATAATAATGCCATGGTGGCTCCTAAAGAAGACGGAGAATATGTATTCATAATATCCGTAGATTGGGGTAATGGCGACAATTCGATTTCCTATTGGTTCAAACTGAAGGTAAACAGCTGACTAGTTTTGTAAAGAGTAAAGGAGGTGAGAAAATGCTAAAATGGGTTTCTTATCTTTTGGTTATTATCATTGTAGCTTGTATGCTGACCCCCCATATACTGGGGTCACTAGGAAGTGGAATTATAGTTGGTTCTCTATTAACGGCATCACTGGGCCTGTTGATCTATTTGGTGGTAAGATGGGAAAGCCTGTCTGTTCCGCAAAGATGGGGAATCAGTCTTAGCATTATAGTATGGCTGGCATTGATGTATAGCTTTATACGCTAGGTAAACCTAACTAATGCTGGTAACGTTAATTACGCGACCCCCTATATATCTATTTACTTATACCATTATACTGTCAATCCCTGGCAACAAATCTTGAAAATCACACCTTATTATGTTCTGTTCTTATTATTCACCAGAAATCTCTAAAATCATCAGTTCTTTACTATTTGTCCAAATCATAAAATATTGTTAATATTATAAATATTCAAACCAGGATTAATGTTGGGGGGCATTTTTTAATGGATTGGAGAGAGGAATATAAGAGAAAATTAACTACTGCTGAAGAAGCTGCCAGGAACTATAACAGTAATGATATTATCGGTGTGGGAGGAGGCACCGGGATTCCTCCTGCTATCGTCGATGCATTGGGGAGGCGTGCTGCAGAACTCCAGAATGTTACAATTTGTCAGGGGTTTGCAGTTGCTTTGCATGAATATATGAAACCGGAACATAAAGGCAGCTTCAGGGTGGAAACAATTTTTATTGGTCCTGCGGAACGCTTATGTATGGATTGGGGAACATGTGACTTTGCTCCCACGCACTTGAATAATTTGGATAAATGGGGAAAGGAAGTTGGTGCGCATAAGGGTGCAATTATGGTAACTCCACCCGATGAAAACGGATATATGAATAAATCATTATTTGGAGGCCTATCTCCTAGAATAATAGTTGATACCTATGAATACCTGGCAGTTGAAGTAAACGAAAGTACGCCCTGGTTATGTGGTGACCAGTTTAAAATACATGTTTCAGAAGTCGACGCGATTGTTGAAAACAATTCACCTATATTTGCCATGCCTGAGATTCCCATAACCCCGGTTGAAGAAAATATTGCCCATATCATTGCTGATATGATTCCAAACGGTTCGACAGTTCAATTAGGATTGGGAGGTCTGGCTAACTGTATTGGACATTTTTTAAGAGATAAAAAAGATTTGGGCATACATTCCGAAGTCATATCAAACTCTATTATGGAACTAATTAAGTGTGGTGCAGTTAATGGAAGCAAAAAGAGTGTATACCCGGGCAAAGTTGTATATACATTTGCTGTAGGTACTACCGAGCTTTATAATTTTATGCATAAAAATGATACTTTTATTGCTTTTGAAATTAACGATACCAACAATCCTGCCTTTATTGCGCAAAATGATAATCTGGTCTCGGTTAATAACGCCCTAATGATAGATTTGACTGGACAGGTAGCTTCAGAAGCAATAGGAACCAGACAATATAGTGCAACCGGCGGGCAGGTTAATTATGTAATCGGATCACAAATGGCTAAAAACGGTAAAAGTATTATTGCTTTGCCTTCAACGCGTACCGACAGTAAAGGAAAACTTCATTCCAGGATAATGGATGTTTTACCGCCAGGAACTATTGTTACTACATCCCGTAATGATGTTGAATGGATAATTACAGAATTCGGTGCCGTTCGTTTAACTAATAAGCCTATATCTTACCGGGTGAAACAATTAATTTCGATTGCTCATCCTGATTTCAGAGATGAACTAACTTTGAAAGCCAAACAATATAATTGGATTTAAATAGTATTAAATAAATAATACAAAAGTCTTGTCGTTGCAGAAGAAAACAGGGGCAGAATAATTTTATAAGTGCTTTTTATAGCTTTATGCTATAATTTTTTGAGTGGAACAATATAATAACGGCTGTCGCAGCACCAGCCTAAAAAAACAAAGGAGACTTGTTATAACTATGCAGAAAAAAACGGTCACACAAGTATCTATTCTATTTATGATTATCACCTGTTTTTTTGTAACCTGTCTATTGATAACCAATATCGTAGCAGGCCGACTGGTTTATCTCTTTGGCATGACACTTACTGCCGATCTTTTCCTGTTTCCCATCACTTATATCTTTGGAGATGTACTGACAGAAGTATATGGCTTTAAAAAGGCGCGTGTAGCTATTTGGACAGGTTTTGCCGCCAATTTGCTAATGTCTTTATTCATAATGATTATAATTACGCTTCCGTATCCGGATTTCTGGCCGCATAACAATGCTTATAATACCGTACTGGGATTTACCCCCCGGCTGGTTCTGGCTTCATTAATTGCATATTTTATCGGTGAATTTTCTAATTCAGTCGTGCTTTCAAAATTGAAACTACGCACGGAAGGCCGTTATTTATGGGTGCGGACTATTAGTTCATCCATAATCGGACAGGGGTTGGATACCTCTATCTTTATGCTTATTGCTTTCGGTGGATTATATTCATGGCCCATATTCTTTAGTATGGTGTTGGCCCAATATTTATGGAAAGTAGGCTATGAAGTCCTGGCAACTCCGCTGACCTATTATTTTGTTGGCTGGCTTAAGAAGAAAGAGGGAATAGACACCTTTGACATCAACGTTAAATATAGGCCCTTTTAGAAGTGACCATCATCCTGGGGCATATACCTTTTTGATGAAAGAATCAGGGTCATAAAAAAATGTTTACCTAAAGAAAAGGTAAACATTTTTTTTATTTATGTTATTTGGATACCAAAGAATAATGAATGATTTCATAGTTTCCGTTATCATTCTTTTGCACATAGAAAGTAAACCGGTCGGGAGGAATAATATCTTTTGCACCATTTTCCAGTGATTCATTAACCTCAGCGTCTACTTGATATACCCCATAAAAATCTTCAAAAATATCAATCCATTTTATAGTACTTTCCATATGAATTCTTTTATCTGCCAGAACTGGATTTATATCTAAATCAGGCTGGTTACCCCTTAATACATACTTCTGTGCTTCCCGTGGTTTATTTTGGTAGATATTATACAGGAATTTATCAACCGGATCTGCGGGGCTTTTCATATTATTTATTGATGAGAATAGTCGTCCTTTTTGCCATTCCGGTTTTATCAACAGTTTAATTGATTTTTTGGTCTCTTTATCGCTGATTATTATAATGAAGCTATTATTTAAGTTATATAAAGGATAATTGTTATAGCTGCTTATTGCGACGGCATTATTAATAATTCCATGATATTGGGAAGCGATACCACCACCTACAGTGGGATATACATACATATCTAAGAATGTAGATAAGTTTTCAGACTCAGTGCCGTTGATCGGATTAGAATAAATATAAGTGCCATTAATCTGCAAAGTACCATAGTCCTTTGTCAAAGGGAGTTTACTGTAAAAGGAGAAAACGCTAGATATATGTCCATACCATTGAAATGGGGGATTGATTTTTACCAGCAATTGATATTGCCAGGGCAAGTCTTCATATATTTTCCATGTTTTATCCTGATCTAGATTGTGAAAGGTAATTTCCTCAATTACAAGCTGATCTTCTCCAATAGGAATAGCAGCACCAATACCTGTATAACGGTAAATTACCGGATGCTGGAAATAGAAATATACGGTTATTACCAACCAGATTAATATTAATTTAACCAATATACGAGCCCACCTGGATTTAAACATAAAATCTCCTCTGATAGCCGTTGTAATAATTACCTTAATAAAATGGAATATCAATGTATTATATGTTAAAAATAAATATGTTGTATTATATACGGGTTACCTCATATTACCATAATAAACAAGTATTATCATCTACATGTTAATAATATGATAACGATTTCATTAATCGGGGGAATTGCTTTGACTGCTGAAAAAAGAGGATTATTTGATATTATAGCTCCTTATTATGGTTTGTTCTTTAACTTTCAGGTGAATTATTACCAAAAGATATTGAAGCGGGCAGCCCGGGAACTGGAGGGGGAAAATTACAATAATATTATTGATGTTGGTTGCGGAACCGGGGCGCTCTGTTATGTATTAAATCAGCACGGATTTAATGTAACCGGCGTTGACGCTGAACCTGGTATGATAAAGATAGCTGAAAAGAAACTGCAGAACCATGCTGTATACCTGTTACAGGCTAATGCTTTAGGGAAACTGCCTTTTAATGATAAAAGCTTTGATGTTGCTATTTCCTCATATGTAATCCATGGAATTTCAGCAGCTGGAAGAGAAGCATTCTATAAAGAAATGAATCGAATTGCCAGGTATAAAGTGATTTTTCATGATTATAACGAAAATAGAAGTCTTCTGACCGATTTAGCTGAGCGGTTGGAGAGGGGAGATTACTTTAATTTTATCAGGCAGGCCAGGAAGGAAATGGCTGATAATTTCAAAGACCTTCGGGTAATCCAGGTTGATAAGCGAGCCGCCTGGTATATATGCACACCATTTTAACACATAAACTCAAAATAGCCAGAGGGTTACTTCTCTCCGATGCAGCATAACCAATTATTAGCTTCCACAACTGCAGTCGTCACATTTTTAAACTGTACTTCCTCCAGCCGTTGTTTCAATTCTTCCGGGGCAAATATCTGCATATCCCCGGCAGCAGTGTAAGCTTCATTTCTTTCACGGAATAGCTCACTTTTATATACTTCATTAATAATTACAAATTTACCGGAAGGCTTTAAGACCCGTTTTATTTCTTTAAAGCATTCAGCCAGATCTGGCCAAAAATAAACGGTTTCTACTGCGGTAACTATATCGAAGTAATTATCTTTAAAAGGAAGTTCATTAACAGCAGCTAACAGTATTTCTACCCGACCTTCCTTAATCAACTCCGCGTTATAATCGCTGGACCAGGCTACACAGTCGGATGAATAATCAATCCCGAATACTTTTCCCCGAGAGGCCATTTCCGCCATCCGGTGAATTGTTCGTCCTCCTCCGCAACCTACATCTAATATGATACTGTCAGGTGCAATTGAGAACTTTTCCATGCCCCAGGTAGTCAACTCATAATGGCTTTCATTCATTCTATTGGCAACCAGTTTTCCCTGTTCACCGGAAGGTTTTTTACATTGATTTATTTTTTCGGAAAGTTTATTCATGATAAGACCTCATTACCATCACAGATTTAAACGGATATTGTATTAGATAATAACATTGCTCCTGTTATTTTACCATCATCTAAACAGACTATTCCTACCGCATACGCTGCCACTTTTAATTATAGAAAATTACTTTGTTTTATCCTCTATTATACTGAGGCAATACGATGAACCCCTTAATTCAATATTGCAGCAAGACATGCCTATTGTTATCAATAATGTATTATAATGGTTTGAGAGAATACCACTATTTGTAGATAATCGCTAAAGTATTAGTCGTAATTCCCAAATCGAT
>JAAYBS010000018.1 GCA_012718855.1 Syntrophomonadaceae bacterium | reverse complement strand
TAGTACCTTATTGATCAATCACCTCCATAAAACTTCAAGTTATTACGAACGTGGATAACCCTATAACGACAATATTCGCAAAATTGAGTTAATTATCCTCTTAAAAACATGATTATTATATAATTCAGCTTGTCGCTTTTTCTTTTTAATGCGTCATATTTAAACCTTCTTTTTAGATATCCATGTTAATCTTTGGTATAATTATTAAATACTGTTTTACCATTAAAGGAGATCATGGATATGGATACACGCGTCTTAGTTGCTGTAATTTTTGTTCTTGCAGTAGCTGTTATTATAGCGATAAAAGGGAAATAAACTAAATAAGATGCACAAACGAATGGCGCAGTTTTAACAACCTGCGCCGCAGACATATTCTTCTTGTTATTTTAATGATTAATTAAGTATATCTTTAGAAACTGCCGCTTTTTTTGCGGCTTTTACTTCATACATTTTACTATCTGCCTGATTTAACGAATCCTTTAAATCATGGTTATCAGTTAGCATGCTTATCCCATAAGAAATCTTGATTTGAATAGGATCAGGTTCAGATAGTTGACTCTCAATTCTTGTTATTAAATTCTGAGCAAATTCAGCATCAATATCGGATAGAACTAAAACAAATTCGTCTCCACCATATCTAATGAGCAAGTCACTTTGCCTTATTGATTTTAATATCGTTGTTGCAAGCTGCTGAAGGACTTTATCCCCGGTAGCATGTCCATAACTGTCATTTATTCTTTTAAAATCATCCACGTCAATCATAACTACAGCATAATTGTTTTGATAGGAGCGCAATGATTTATCCCATATATCTAAAAATTGACGTGAGTAAGCTCCGGTTAAATGATCTATATAAGCTATCTGTTTATAAGCATTACGACTCAACTCTAATATCCCGAGTTCTTTTTTGGCATATCGGATAATATAAAAATAAATAATTAATACGATGCATACAAAAGCTGCTGTTCCGCCAATAATAATTCTTTTCGCCAGGTTAAATATTGGCTGATACAGTATCGATTGTTTTTGAGTTCCTACAAAATACATATTGTTTATTGGGGCTATCGAATATATTAATCCGTCCTTCATAATAATTTTCATTTTACTATCATTCTCAACCTTTACAGAAGCATTGAGTAATTCCTGATATACTTTGTCATCTGCGAGATAGATTTCCATATTTTTTGTGCAAAGTAATTTGATCTGCTTTGTCAAATCATAAATAACGTGATCATAACCAACAACTTTATTGTCTATGCTAATTGGTGAATATACTACAGTATATATTCTTTCATCCTTGACAACCGTTTTTGATATTACCTCTGATATTGGTCCTTTTTCCATTTCCACGGACGATATAACAGGAGCGACATCTCCAATTTGATATATCGCAATAGTATTATCATCTACAATACGCTCTGCCAGAACAATATAATCAATGGCCTTGGCTCCATCTTCATATTTTGCCTGGGTATATGTTTTGAGTTCTTCTAAACTTATTTTCCCATTCTTATATTCACCTATGGCATTTTTGATCATAGTCCTGCTTGATAAACTTTTAGCCCCTTCGATACATCTTTCAATATTATTCTCAATAGCATAGTAATTGGTAAGAGAAATTTGTACAAAATTCTCCGTTAAACTCTTTTTAAGTTCGTCTTGCATTGGTTGATATACCAGAAAAAAAACAAGTGCTGTTACGATAAATATCGAACTTATCAATGTTAATTTCACGCGATTGATAAATTTAATCATAGACAATTTTTGATGTTCAACATATGTACGTTTTTCACGGCCTATACCTTTTCCCATTCGAACCTACCCCTTAAAATTTTATTTTATTTAATTTAATCTCCTGTTCTTCCTGCTGTTCGGCGGTGGTTATGGTGTATTTAACGTACTTTTCCCCCTTTAGCCCTCCCACAGTTATTTGGAACTGTAAGCAGGAGGATGGGACATTATTCGTGATTTAATAAACCAAAAGACCTAATATCGACTATATTTAGGTCAATTCGATTGTTGGGTAATATTTTCCTTCTACAAAGTTAGTTATCAATTCGATTGGATTAGTTGGTCATGAAATGAATCATCTTACGTAAATGAATTGCGATACAGAAAAGCCCCTCCAACCTCGGAGGGGCCTATGTTTATCCTTCTATTTTTTTAATTCCTATTATGTTGTCAATATTAATCTCAATCGCTTCCTCCTGATTTTGAACCAGAACTTTTTGCCAGCGGTTCTGCCCTTCTTTACACAAATGCAAGGTCCCGGCTACATTCTTAATCATACCTTCTTCTTCGTAACTTACTTTACAAAGAATCGGTTCCTTTAAATAATAAGGCAGCGATCTGCGGCTCTCTTTTTTAAGGCTTTGTATAGAACTGACAAAATGCATCTCCGAGTCAGAATAGCTAATTCCATTAGGCTCTGAATGCCGATCAACCACTTCCTGCGCAAATGATGACAACTGTTTGTATATCGAGTCGGCAATTCCGCCCAGGCTATCCTCAAATATGGTTCCCCTGCTAAGCAGTTTAAGTCCAACGGTCAGGGAAAAGATTTCATCGGTACGCAGGGCCAGAAATAGCGGATGAATCAAGGAACTGTACGTATTGCTGCCTCGGTTCATTTGTTCTATTTTCATCGAGTATCCGAGAAATTCTAAGCCATTCTGCAGAATTCCCAGGTCTTCGCTTAAAACTCGCTCACTAATTCCAAAAGTTTCAGCGATATCAGCCCTGCTTTTATTTCCAGTATGTAGATATTTGAGTATTTCCAGTAAACGTTCTTCACGGCTGCTATATTTGTACCTGTTTAAAAAGTCCATATCAATGGAAAACTCATAATTCTTCATCAAAAATTCCAGCAATATCGAAAGTCGATCTGCCAAAGCAGCTTTGTTATTAGGAAAAGAACGTAAACCAGCTTCCAATCTCCAGGTAAAGCTACCCGGTTCCTGGAATAGTTTGAATAACGGTGTTGTTAATATACCGCTGTCAGAGGTGCCCTCATAATAATTCTCAAACCAGTTCTTTAGTTTGTCTGCATCCTGGGCACCCTTTTTGCCTTTGCGAATAAAGGCATTATCAATTACTGCTTCCAGCAAAATTTGCGGATCATGGTTGTTCATATCACTTATTCCTCCTCATTGTATTTCCCATTATACCGACATTTAAGAGACAAAAGAATGATTTATATGCAAAATATGAAGCCGGGCTTCGTGTTTTATTTCATTGCCCCCCTATAGAATAAGCTTATCAAAAGGAGGCGATCAGATGAGAACATTAGTAATAGGTGATACACATGGATGTCTGGATGAACTGCTGACTTTATTGGAGGAAGCAGCAATTGATTTATCCAGGGAACGATTGATTTTACTGGGAGATTACATTGACCGGGGTCCCAAGTCTTATCAACTGCTGCAATATTTGCAAAAGCTGCAAACGACCTATGGATCGGAAAATGTGGTTTTGCTGCGCGGCAACCACGAACAAATGGCCATTGATTACCTGCAGCATCATAAATCCGGCTGGTCCTACAACGGCGGTCATGAAACCATGTACAGTTTTGCCAAACATAAAGCCGATATAGTGGAAATTCATGATTTCTTAAACTCAATGCCCCTATACTTTACAGATGATTATTATATCTATGTTCACGCCGGCCTTAAGCCGGGGGTTGCTCTGGAAGAACAAAGACCCGATGATCTGCTTTGGATAAGGGAGGAATTCTATCGAAGCGCTTATGACTTTGGTAAAACCGTGGTTTTCGGCCATACCCCCACTGTTAATATTAATGGCAGGTATCGTTATGCAATGCTGCATAATAAGATTGCCCTGGATACCGCCTGTGTATTTGGCGGCTGCCTCAGTGCCCTGGAATTACAGGGAGATTCCATTACCCAGGTCTATATGGTGACATCAGGTAAAAACTGCCGCTGCCCGGAAATAGCCTAAACAAAATTAAGGAGGAATAGCATTATGTACAAAAAAGGAATGAAAGTCAGCCCCGATAGAAATTGGCCCGGCATGAATTATAAGCAACTGACAGCAGAAGAATATACCGTAAAATACTCCTATATGACCGATTCCTGGACCTGGATAGTTTTAGAGGAATTTCCCGATCAGAAGTTCAATGCCATGGCATTTGGTATCACAAAGCGCGACCAGCCCTGCTTTGCAGTCAGAACTACTCTTGGTGGCTTTTTGGTCAGCGATCTGGAGGCTCTGCAGGAGTTAAAATTAATGGATCAGGTCCTGGGGTTCAAAGAATTGCCCAATATAGATGCATGCCATACGTATTTTTCCGGTTGTGCAATCTGTGATCGAACTTTAGAAGTTGAAGAAAAACCAGGTGTTCTTCACTCCGCTGATATGGTTATGCTGCCGGTCTGTCCGGACTGCTGCCGGCAATATCCCAATATTAAAGTAAATATACCCCGGCGCCTTACTTATCATGATGTGGATATTGATTGGTGGGGGGAATTGGAGGCCTATGGTGAAATGATTGGGTATCCCGGTCTCCTGGAAGAAATCGAGAAAGAGATTCATGAGAAATGCGATAACTGCAAAAAAGCTAATTGTCATGAAGACTGCAGTCCGGGCTGCTGTCCATACTATCTGGTTCAAGACTATATGGCTTTATACCGCAAAGATATATTTGAAAGCCTAAAGCCCCGGGCAGAGGAGAGACTACGTAAAGCTTATCCGGACCCCAATGAACAATAGCAGAAGTATTAGACGAAAGGGGCAAAACCGCTGTAACTCCTACTTAATGTGACAAGGGGGCGGTTAGACATCAACCGCTTCACTTGTCTATGCCCCTATAAATTAGATTTACGGGGAATCAAAAGCCCCTCCAACATCGGAGGGGCCTACATTTCTACTGGAGCCGATGGGCGGATTTGAACCGCCGACCTGCTGATTACGAATCGTAAAAAATGGATGTGGTAGTTAGAAGCGAGTGAGGAATAGTTGGAAATGTCGGGCTTTTTAAGCCCAGGCCAGAGAATTAAAAATGTCCATTTGGGCACCAAATGGGCACCAAGTTTTTAGGACCAATATTGCTCTATTTCTCAGCCTGATTATCGTTACTGTTTAATTCGGCCTTCTTTTTACGCAATTTCAATACATTAACCATAGGTATTTGAAGAGGTGGGCGAATACCAGATTGAGCTGTAACACTTGTTAGATAGGCTCGAGATATATGCAATAAAGTTATAAGCCCATTTATCTCCAGCATTTCGATGAATTTCTCACGAGATAATTTTTCAGAATTCCCTGCGAATAAGCCTTCCGTTTCCAGTTCAATTTTAAAAAGAATTTTATTTTTAACCTTAGCTTTTGCCTTAACCATAAACTTAAGTATGCCTTGAAACCGGTTTCCCTCTTCCCCTACCTCACCGATTTCATAATCAAAATCAAATGAAACATCCGCTCGGCCTTTTTCAATAATCCTGGTATCCAGAACTAACTTGCTGACTCTTGTCCCCAGGATTTGAAAATCAGCCAACACTTCATTGCTATTCATGCTCCCACCGCCATATATTCCACATCATAGTCAACTACATTGTCACGGCTCTCAGAACGCGATATCACGGATATTTCCGTTTCAGTTTCCTGGAAGTCTATACTAAACTTAAAACCCAATTTAGTAGCAATCTTCCAAAGCTGTTCGATCGTATAGTTGTAGTCACCACTTTCCAGTTTGGCCACCATAGGTTGAGTAACGCCTAGTTTTTCTGCAAGTTTTTTTTGCGATAGCTCATATTTAAGCCGATAATCAAAAAGAGCAGTTGAAATCTTATAGTAGATATCATATAAGTCCTCTTTTTCTTTAGCTTCTTCTCCACCTATACGTTCAATCATTTCCCATGCATCCGGCAGATTTTTAATATCAATCATCGCCTATAACCTCCTTGAGTCTTTTTTGAGCCAGAGGAATACGTGTACTATAACTATACTGACTCATATTCTTGTTATCTTTTTCTTCAAAAGCATAAAGCAATAAAGCATATTTTAACTTGTTGTATTCTATGAAAGTAAAAAGAATACGGATATTCTTTTGGGTTCTATTAAATATCATTGAATATAAGCCATCCGCTTGCTTAAGTTTCTCAAACCAGTCACTTTTTAAAACGCATTCTTTCTGTCGATCATCAAGGAATTGCAACCTCTGTTTATATTTACCCCAAAAATCAGCTTTGTGGCCGCTTTTTTCCAATATATCCTGCAAGTCATTTTCAAAATTCCAATGCGTTCTAATACATTTTGCTTTGAATACTTCAGGATATAAAACTTCCCCTAAGCGGCTCATAAAAAAACGACCTCGCTATTCATTATATTACCCATAGGTTATATTATCAATACATTTCTTAAATAAAAATTACCTATAGGTTATAAAATTAAACTAAATTTTTGCAATAAGTTAAAGTGAGAAGTTATTCAATCATCGTTCCACATGCTGGTTTGGGGATTAGTAAACAATTGAATTGGTTTGTTAATCATTCCAGAGAAGGTCCCGATTAACTAATGTTCCTAATGTTTGCAGGTTCAGGCCTTCAAATGTAGCGTCAGCTCCTAGCAATATTCAATATTTCCCTATATTGCTATATTATACTACATTGATACAAAAACCCCTTTAAAATGGCAGGAGAAAAGCTCTGCCAACTGTTGAAAAATAATCCTATTACAGTAACATTGCAGTAAAAAGTAAAAATACTAAACAATAGAGTAAACAAAAAACCGCGCAGTTTGCGCGGTTACTTATTTTCATCTGGAGCCGATGGGCGGATTTGAACCGCCGACCTGCTGATTACGAAT
>JAAYBS010000210.1 GCA_012718855.1 Syntrophomonadaceae bacterium | reverse complement strand
AGCAGAAATTCTATTCCGATTATCGTTTTGCCGATTATTTTTTTCATGTGGTAAAAGCACCGGAATCAGTTATTGCCCGAATTGAATCAATACCGGGGGTAGTTAAAGCTACCGGACGTATTCAACAGGATGTTGCGTTGCTAAAAGAAAACAATGAGAGAGCTACCGCCAGGCTGACCGGTTATCCTTTGCCCATGGAGAAAGAAGTAAATCAGTTACATTTGTTGACGGGCAGAATGTTTGACCAGGAGTCTTCCCATTCAATAGAGGTTCTGGTCGATCCTCAGTATGCTGCTGCCAACCAATTGGTAAACGGTCAGGCTATTCAAATCATAGCTGATGGTAAAAAAGCTGATCTCACCGTTAATGGAACTGCTACCAGTCCCGAGTTTGTATATCCAATGCGGGACGCCTCCAGTATGTTCCCTGAGCCAGAGCGTTTTGCTATTATCATGCTCTCCCAGAGAAATATTCAGCAGATATTGGGTATGCCGGGACAGATTAATCAAGTGGTTATTGATTTGGCTCCAGGAGCAGATGAAACTGCTATTAAAACACAAATTGAAGAAATTCTGAAACCATACGGCAATCTGGCCAGCTATGCCCGCAAGGATCAGATCAGCCATGCCTATTTAGATGTTGAGTTGGAAGGACTACGGATTAATTCGCGATTTCTGCCCCTGTTGTTTTTCCTGATTGCGGCAGGAATCCAGTTCGTAATTCTTACTCGCATGATTCGGTCACAACGGATGTCCATAGGGGTATTAAAGGCAATAGGATACAGTAACGTACAAATAGTCTGGCATTATACTTCCTATGCGATATTAGTCAGCCTGGTTGGTACTGTTTTTGGCACAATTGCCGGTATTGGAATGGCTAAGGTAATGTCAGATGTATATGCCCTGTTTTTTAACCTGCCCCAGACGATTGGCGGTTTAAATGTACAGGTAGTAATCCAGGGTTTTTTAATTAGCAGTATGGTAGGGGCTGCTTCAGGATTATTTGCTTCTCGTTCCGTATTGCGCATCACTCCTGCAGAAGCAATGCGTCCTGAACCACCGGTATCCGGACGCCGCATAGTTCTGGAAAACCTGCCGTTTATATGGAAGCGACTGGGCAGCAGTTGGAGAATGAGCCTGCGCTCGATATTACGTAACCGGGCCAGATTTGCAGTTACGGTTTTAGGAGTAATGAGCTCAGTGGTATTGCTGGTTTTTGCTTCATTTACCAATGATGCTATTGATTATCTATTATCACAAAGCTTTAAGCAGGTTAATCATTATGATTATATAGTTCGTTTTACCACACCGATTAAATATGCAGAAATAATGGATTGGAGCCGCTGGGATTCGGTGCAAAAGCAAGAACCAATCCTTGAAATTCCGGTAAAAATCCATGCTCATGGACGTACTGAGGATGAGTTGTTGACCGGAATAAATCCTGCCGGGAGTTTAAAGCAGGTATATGACATTAACAGTAAGCAGCTGCAGATACCGGAGGAAGGTATTCTATTGAGTTCGCCGGTGGCTAATAAACTGGGATTAAAAACTGGTGACGTTGTAAAAGTAGAAACGGCTATGGGTTTAGGTGCTTCCCGGACTGAAGAATTAAAGGTTGTCGCCATTTATGATCCCATGATGGGAGCCAGTTATATATCTTATGATACGGCCAATCGTTTATTAGGCGAAAGTCAGGTAATAACTGCAGTGATGTTAAAAATGGATGCATCGGAAGTGCCGGCAGTGGAAGCCAGACTGCAGGACATACCCAAAGTAAGTTCAGTAATGAGCCCGGCCCGTGAACAGGAAAGTTTCCTGCAGTTGTTGGACACCATGCTATATTTTATACTGGTAATGATAATGTTTGCCGGACTGTTAGGCTTGGCAATTGTATATAATACTGCTACCATGACTTTTCAGGAACGGAGGAGGGAATTGGCTTCTCTTAGAGTAATGGGTTATTCAAACTCAGAAGTAGCACGTTTATTAAGTCAGGAAACCTGGATACAGGCAGTTATCGGTATAGCATTGGGGTTGCCAGCCGGGAAACTAATGGGGGCAGTCTATATGAACAGCGTTAGTACCGATTTATTCAGTTTCCCGGCTATAATTTATCCGCGGACTTATTTTATAGCGGCGCTGGCAGCTATTATATTTGTTTGGATTGGTCAGCAATTGGCAGTTCGCCGGGTTAAAAACATTGATATGGTAGAAGCCCTGAAAAACCGGGATTAGAGAGGGGAGTATATCGATGAAGAGTTGGAAAATATGGTTGGCAATAGGGGTATCTTTGCTAATTATAATGGCTGTGCTATTTTTAAGGAGCAGTCAGCCGGTGGAAGCGGTTAAAGTCGAAACGGGGACAGTAACTTTAACTGTGGAAGAACCCGGTTATGTTCAAGCAGTTAATGAATATGATGTACAGTCTGATCAACCTGCCCGCATCAATGAAATAATGATAGAAACGGGAGATCGGGTTAAGGCGGGTCAAATTTTAATGCGGCTATCCAATCCGGAACTGACCACACAAAATTCAACCGCTGCTATACAGCTGGAACAGGCGATATCACAATTGGAGCAGGCCAGACTTATGCAAAAGTCCTTGCAGGAAGATTTGAAACAAGCTCAAAATGACCTGAGCAGAACCAAAACATTATTGGATAATGGAGCAGCCACCCCGGTAGAAAATGAACAAATGCAGTTACAGGTCAGTAAAATTGAAAACAGCCTGACTCAACAGGAAGTTGTTATAAAATCAGCCGAACAGCAAGTTGCTGAGTTACGGGAGATTAGCGGCACTTTGCAGGAGAAAACTGCTGAACTGCAGGTGCTAAGCCCAATAAGCGGAACAGTACTTGATCTGCCGGTTAAGAAAGGTCAGGTAGTTGCCCCTGGAACTCAATTAGCAATGATTGGTTCAGAAACTGGGCTGGAAGTAAAAACGGAATTATTAAGCGATGAAACCGGTAAAGTAAAAATTGGGCAACCTGCCCATATAACTGCCCCGGTGCTGGGGGACAAAATTATTAATGGTACAGTAACCAAAATTAATCCCCGCGCTTATGAAAAAGTTTCCGCTCTGGGAGTAGTACAAAGTCGCGTACCAGTTATAATTACTATTGATAAAACCGCCGATTTGCATCCCGGTTATGAAGTCCGGGTCAGCATAGAGGTTTTACGTAAAGAGAATGTTTTAGTTGTTCCCCGGGAATCAGTACGGCTAAACTCGGCAGGTTATTACCAGGTTATGAGTATAGTTGATGGTCAAATTAAGATACAGGATATTGAAACCGGAGAAAAGAATGGACAACTGGTCGAAATAAAGGCTGGATTAAAGGAAGGCCAGATTTTGGTCAGGGATGCCAGTCAGGATTTAAAGGAGGGTACACGGGTTAAACCTATTATTAAATGACATGGAAACAATAAAACTAATTAAATTTGCATAATATCGGTAGTTTAGTTGCATTTTAATATTTAATAGCTTACAATAGCTTATAGCCCAATAATTCATGTGGAATGAACGTGTAGACCCTTCTCGATTGCCATAGGCTTGGGGAAGTAAGAGATGACAGGTGCTTCCCTTGGTTTGGGCAACAATATCGAGGAGGTTTTTTAATGTATCAAGACAAAGTTCTAACTTGTAAGGAATGTGGCCGCGAGTTTGATTTCACTGCTTCTGAGCAGGAATTCTACGCAGAGAAAGGCTTCACCAATGAGCCTGGCCGTTGCCCGGAATGTCGCGCTGCCCGTAAAGCAGAAGCCAGAGGCAATCGCGGTGGTGGATACCGCTCCGAGCGTCAAATGTATCCGGCAGTATGTGCTGAGTGTGGTAAGGACACCATGGTTCCTTTCCAGCCCAGTGGTGAAAAGCCCGTTTATTGCAGAGATTGTTTCAAGCCGCAACCACGCAATAACTGGTAAACTAAACTAAGAAAATTAAACTCCCTGATATTCAGGGAGTTTTTTTTCTCCCCCTTTCGCTGCTTCACCATCACAGGGTG
This sequence comes from Syntrophomonadaceae bacterium, assembly GCA_012718855.1. Lineage (GTDB taxonomy): Bacteria > Bacillota > Syntrophomonadia > Syntrophomonadales > Syntrophomonadaceae > JAAYBS01. The sequence goes on along the minus strand of JAAYBS010000210.1, from coordinate 1,219 downwards.
TTCCTGCTGCTCTATCGACGGCTCCTCATATTTATTCATGTTTATCGATTTTTTTACTAGAATCAAAAAATAATTAAAATATTCCTTATCATCCCCTGTCAATCTCCTGCGATATTGGTAATAAATTATCATATCGTAGTGCTACTTTTTCATGTATGATAAAAAAGGATTTTATATGTCGAATGGAGAAGGGACTAAACTGATTCGCAAAATTCAAGGGAGGCTTTTTAATACATTGAAACAAGCCGAAAGCTCCAGGATATTTAGATAATTCATTTAATTGGTTTTTATTATATTAAAAGGAGAAATGCCTTATATGATGAGATTGATTTCCCTGATTTATTATTGGATAACTGGCTGGAAACTAAAGGGACGATTACCTGATGATATTAGAAAATGTATCATAGTTGCTGCACCGCATACCAGTAATTATGATTTTGGCTATTCAAGGGCCGCTTTTTATATTATGAAACGCCAGATAAGGTATTTAGCCAAACAGGAACTGCTGGACTCTTTTGGGGGATTTATTTTCAGATACACCGGGGCGATTGGCGTAGACAGAAATAACCGAAAAGATATGGTTAAGCATATGGTTGATCTATTTAATTGTTTCGATGATATGGTAATTATGTTATCGCCGGAAGGAACCCGTGAACTTAATAACAAGTGGAAAACCGGGTTTTACCATGCTGCTCTGGAAGCAAAAGTACCAATTGTACTAACCTACCTGGACTATAAGCATAAGATTGCCAAAGTTGGATTTTCTTTTCATCCCACGGGAGACTTTGAAAAGGATATGGAGCAGGTCAAAGAATTCTATAAGGGTATCACTCCCCGCAAACCAAAAAATTTTGTACTAAATATTTGTTAAAAATCGCAGGGGATTCGTGACTACTGAAAAAGTAGCATTAATGTCATCCTGGGGAACCGCAGGCGACGAAGGGTATCCTTTGGAAGTCTGTAAATATGAGTTCTTCATCCAACGAGATCTCAGCATGACACGATGAGGGCAATTTATCAGCAATCTCGGAAATTTTTTGAAACCGGGAAGTTTATCTTCCTGGTTTTTTAATTTTACCGGTAATTAGATATAATAGTAATATATCCTGGTTCATTAATCATTGGAGAGGAGGAATTATAAAATGCAATCCAAAGATACTGAACGGGATAACCATAATAATATTCCCGAAGAGCTTCAAGCCAGCTGCCGGAAGATTCT
>JAAYBS010000209.1 GCA_012718855.1 Syntrophomonadaceae bacterium | reverse complement strand
GACCAGGATTTGGCTTTTAGATGCAATCTGGTTACATTATCATCCCATGCTGACTCTGGTCAGCAAACTATGGCAGATTATAGTGCCGGTGAAATATCTACGCGGGAATCAGCAGTTTTAATAAAAGATTTGGCTAGGGAATTAATTCCAGCAGGATTTGAGCTGCATGCCGGGATTAGCTATCGTCACCTGTTGATTTGGAAAAATGGACGCGGTAAAGATATTCACCTTACGCCGCCACACGATATTTCCGACCGCCAAATTGGCGCATATCTACCTTCGGGAACAGGTGCCGCACCTTTGTTGGATATTATTAAGCATAGTCAGGAGTTTTTAAGCCGACATCCTATAAATCAGGAAAGAATAAAATCCGGACGCAATCCGGCCAACTCGGTCTGGTTCTGGGGTGAAGGAGTACGTCCGGCATTACCCACTTTCAGTGAATTATACGGAATAAAAGGCGCAGTTGTTGGAGCGGTGGATTTAATCAAAGGATTGGGGATTAGTGCCGGATTACAGCCCATTCAGGTCGAAGGTGCTACCGGTGCAATTATCACGAACTTTGCCGGAAAGGCCGAAGCTGCTATACAAGCCTTAAAATCAGGGTATGATTTTGTGTATGTACATATAGAGTCACCAGATGAGGCTGGACATCAGGGTAATCTGGAGCAAAAAATATGGAGTATCGAGCAAATTGACCAGGAAGTAATAGAGCGCGTAATTAATGTCCTTCCGGAGTTGGAACCGGTACGCATTCTAATAATGCCTGATCACCCAACTCCCATCAGAATTAAGACTCATAGCGGCAATCCGGTGCCTTATTTATTGTTTGACAGTGAAAAACCGGTTAATAATAGTATCGGGGTTTACGATGAAACAGAAGCCCGGCAGGGCATCATGATTAATAATGGTCATGAGCTGATGAGTTATTTTATTACCAGTAAGTAGCAGCCGGCAGAAAAAGCAAAAGCGGGAAGTAGGATTTTAACCAGTTCCCGCTTTTTTTATACTAATGGTCTACTGCTACCATCACATTGGAAGCCTTAATTACCGCATAAGCTTCCTTTCCAACCGCCAATCCCAATCTTTCTGCTGATTCTTTGGTGATAATGGAAACGAGAATATCTCCACCTGGAAGTTGCAGTTGCACCTCTGTATTAACCGTTCCCGGCGTCAATTTGACAACTTGGCCCTTTAATGCATTTCTGGCACTAAGCTGCATTGGTCAAAACCTCCTTTCACCTTTTAGACTTTTATCTACAAATTTATTTTACCATACCTATATATTATTGCCAATTTCGACTATTTTATTTGCCAGTATTTATATGTTTAGAAACCGGGCGATGGTTTCCGGCATCTCCATGGCAGTTGTCACAGTATTATGCCGGACGGAAAGTGATTCCAAATCCCTGATGGCCGTAGGTATTTCAATACCGGCAGCACTGGATAGAAGTTTTAACAGTTCAAAATCCGGTTTGTTTTCCAGCATGGCAGGTGACAAAAGCGCCTGGGCTACACTGCTGCCAAATTTAAAAGGACTGGCTGTGGAAGCCACAATAGCAGGCTTTGTATCTCCAGTCGTATTACGATATTTTTCATATACATTCAGGGCTACCGCAGTATGGGTATCAGGCAGATAACGGTACTGTTTCCAGGTCTTACGAATAGTGTCCAGGGTATCTTCATCCGAACAGTAACCTCCCTGGAAATTTTGCCTTATAATTGACCTGCTATTATCATCAATTTCATAATAACCCTTTTCAGCCAGTTCCTGCATCCATCCCCTGACCCGATCGGCATCATGGTCAGTAACTTCATACAGCAGCCTCTCCAGATTGGAAGATATTAATATATCCATGGAGGGAGAAATTGTTTTATGAAACTCCCGGTTACGATCATAGCTACCGGTATTAATGAATTCGGTCAGCACGTTATTGGAATTGGAAGCACAAATCAGGCGATTTACGGGTAATCCCATTCTGCTGGCATAATAAGCAGCCAGTATATTACCAAAGTTACCTGTCGGTACTACAATATTCACCTTATCACCAGGTTTTATTTCTTCAGCGTCAAGTAAATCAACATAGGCAGAAATATAATAAATGATTTGTGGAACCAATCTCCCCCAGTTGATGGAGTTGGCGGAGGAGAGTTTTAATCCCTCAGCTTGCAAACGGGCAGCAAAATTATTATCGGCAAAAATGCGTTTTACCCCGGCCTGGGCATCATCAAAATTCCCGGCTACGGCCGCAACGTAAACATTATTGCCTTCCTGGGTTATCATCTGCCGTTTTTGTACAACGCTTACTCCTTCCTGCGGATAGAAAACAATTACTTTGGTACGGTCTATATTTTTAAAGCCTTCCAGAGCAGCTTTGCCGGTATCTCCCGAAGTTGCCACCAATATTACAATGTCCTCTGTTACACCGGTTATTCTCATACTGGTGATCAGCAGATGTGGCAGTATTTGCAGTGCCATATCTTTGAATGCCAAAGTCGGTCCGTGCCATAATTCCTGAATAAACAAGCCCTTATCCAACCTCACCAGCGGGGCAATCTTTTCGTGATTAAACCGGCTTTGGTTGTAGGCACTATTTACACATAGTTCGATTTCCTGCCGGGAAAAATCACCCAGATATTGCTGCAGAATATATAGGGCTCTTTGTCTGTAATTCCAGGATTTCATATTCTCCAGGTCCCCGATTTTTAGCTGCGGAATAGTCTCAGGGACAAACAGGCCCCCATCGGAAGCAATACCCATTGTTATCGCCTGAGCAGCACTTACCGGGGAGGATATTCCTCTACTGCTGAAATAATTCACGGCTTGCGCCTCCTTTAGATATTAAAGGTTTATTATATCATTCTATTACGAAAAGTTGCCAGGTGAAAGGCGATTTGTATATTTGAATTCAACAATTACATATTTATGAACAGCTTTAAATTGATTTAAGCAGAGATAAAATATTGAGAAAGTTGACGAAAGCAGGTCTGGTATACTATATATGTATAGAGACATTGCCATAATGGGAGGATCAAAATGCAATTCATTGCTATATTGTTATTAATTATTCTGGCCAAGATGGGTTATGATATTTATCGGGAACAACAGCATAAGATAAAACCCAAAAGCAAAAAAACCGGGCAGGTAATCGACATCAGCGACACCTGGATAAATATAGATAAACTGCCTTACCGTAAGAAAGATTACCTGTTAAACAATCGGGAGTTAGTAGTTTACGACACTCTGGATCATCTATTAAATGGAACGGTCTACCGACTTTTTACCAAAGTTCAGTTGGCAGATTTTTTGCAGACTGCTGCGGATGCTGCAAACCGTCAGGAGTACAATCAAAGAATAATTGAACGAAATGCAGATTTTCTGGTTTGCCAGTCTCCGGAATTAAACCCGATTCTTGTTATAATGATTGAGAATCAGAATGACGCCAAACGCAAACAATTAGTGGATCGCTTTACGCGTCAGGCGGCAGAAACTGCCGGTTTAGCTTTTATTACCCTTAACCCCGCCAGCCTGCCTGAAAATGAAGAATTAAAGAACCGGTTAATTGCTGCCGGTCTTTCCCTGTAAGGTACTATGAGTTCAATACGCTTAATCACCTATAACATTCATCATGGTACCAATGCTGATGAAACGCCTTCTCTGCATAACATTACTGACTTATTATCTGACCTGGACCCTGATATTATCGCACTGCAGGAGGTAGATAAGAATCTTGCCCGCAGCGGGAGACAACATCAGGCCAGTGTTCTCGCCCAACGGCTTAATATGAACTTCGTTTATGCCGGAGCACTTCAATATTCCAATGGTGAATATGGGAATGCCCTGTTATCACGTTTACCGATAATATCTTATAAAAAACATCTCTTGCCTGACCCGGCAGAGAATCGTTGCCTGATGGAGGCAGTTGTTCAAGGCCCAACCCGACCTGTTGGAATATTCAATGTCCATATGAGCCTAAATGCTTCCATGCGGCAAAAACATCTGAATGATTTTATTCTGCCCCGTTTAGAGGCCTGCCCTTATCCTCTGATACTTATGGGTGACTTCAACTCCACCAATGATCAGAAGGATATCAACCTGCTTACAGCCCGTCTTACGGATACTTTTTATTTTAACCAAGGAGTTATTACCAATACATTTTCTTCATCACAACCGGTAAAACGCATCGACTATATCTTTGCTGACAAACGATTTGTTGTGCAAAACTATTTTATCGTTGACTCCCAGGCCTCCGACCACCTGCCGGTAGCAGTACAAATACAAATATAAAAAGCAGGAGACCATTTCGTTTATCTCATTAGTTATGAAATAAAACCAAATAATCTCCTGCCTCGGAATATCTCTGTGTTTTAATCGTACATTGCTTCAATTAAGTCTTTATATTTTTCCTGCACGACTTTCCTTTTTACCTTCATGGTAGGAGTAATTTCACCAGTTTCCTGTGAAAACTCTTTTTCAAGCAGTGTGAATCTCTTGATTTGCTCAACTTGTCCCAGATCCTTCTGCCGCTCATTAATGAGATTCTGATAAAATTTAATTACTTTTGGATTCTTAATAAGATCAGCCCTGCCGGTAAAGGTAATCCCCTCTTTGGTTGCCCAGTTTTCGAGATTTTCATAGCTGGGAACTATAAGGGCAGATATATATTTTTTACCGTCTCCAACTACTGCAATATATTCAATATAATGATCCTCTCCCATGATAATTTCAATCATTTGCGGGGAAATATTCTTGCCTCCCGAGGTAATAATAAGGTCCTTTAGGCGGTCAGTAATCCAGAGATATCCATCTTCATCAATTTTTCCGATGTCACCGGTCCTGAACCATCCGTCTTCAGTAAATACCTCCTGGGTCATCTCCGGCTTATTAAAATACTCCCTGAATATATTGGGTCCTTTGGCCTGAATCTCACCTGTTTCAGGATCGATCCTGGCTTCTGACAGAGGAACACACGGTCCTACCGAGCCAAACTTAAAATACTTAGGACCGTTCATGGCTATAACCGGTGAGGTTTCAGTTAATCCGTAACCTCCCGTAATCAGGAAACCGCAGTAAAAGAAGAACTTTTCAATTTCCGGGTTGAGAGCTGCACCGCCATAATTAGCGTGATGCATATTCGTGCCAAATAACCCCCGTACTTTATGCAGCACCAGTTTATCAGCAAGTTTTCTTTTTAAAGTCAGGAAAAACCCTGGTTGAATTCCAGCCATGACTAAATCTCCATGCTGGCGTCCTACCTCTACTGACCAATGAAATATCTTCTGTTTCATGGGAGGTGCATTATTAATTCCGGTGTACAGCGTGGAATAAATCTTTTCGAATAAGCGGGGGGCACTGTTAAAGACTGTAGTATTAGCTTCTTTCAAGTGATCAAGAATTTCATTATGGTCCTCACAATACCATATCTTCATACCCATGGAAAATATTCCGTAATTCCAGGACCTTTCCAGCACATGGCTCAGGGGAAGCATGCAAAGTGAAGAATCTCCTTCTTTAAACCCCTCCTCAGTATATCGCCCGACTGCCCAGGAATTATGCATAAGGGTTTTATGAGTATGCACTGCACCTTTCGGCTCACCGGTAGTTCCGCTGGTATATATAATGGTGCAAACATCTTCATAGTGAGCCCTTTTCATAATCTCTTCAATTTCTTTTTTACGGGATTTCTCGCGACCTTCTTTGAGAAAATCATCCCACATGATAACCCGTTTATCATCATGAATTTTAGTTCCCCGGTGGAATACGACGATTTTTTCCAGCGAGGGGCATTTGTCCAACAGGGGGTAGGTTCTGTCGTAATGAAGCTGCCGTCCGGCAAACATTACTTTAATCTGAGAGTCATTGACTAGATACTCCACTTCTTTCTCTGTATTGGTGGCGTATATAGGGACAGTAATACACCTGATTAGTTGGGAACCCAGATCAGACAGATGCCATTCTGCCCGATTGGTTGAGAAGATACCAATTCTGTCTTCTTCCTGGATGCCGTGGTTAAGAAGTGCAGAAGCAGCCGCAAACATTATCTCGGATATCTGGTTCCAGGTAAAGGATTCCCACTGACCATAGACTTTATGATAAAGCTGCTCCTCATCTCCATATTTTTTGGCCTGATTGATAACCATAACTGCGGTCTGCTGCCATTCATCCACGTATCTCTGAAATTCTTTTCCCAAAGCCTCCTCTTCTTTTTTGAATTTTTCCGTGTAGTTGATCCGCGGCCCGATGGCCTTCAATGTGTCGTAACCCATCTCTTACCTCCAATAATGCAATGTATTAATTAAATGTTAAGAATATTATAGCATATCGAAAATTTATTGTTCGTAAAACTTTAAGGTTTTGTTAAAAAAATCACTAAAGACTCATACATTGTCATAAAAAATCAGAAAATAAAAAAACAGACTCCCCGATAGCGAAAGTCTGTTTATATAATTCCGTTAAATGGTCGGAGTGACTGGATTTGAACCAGCGGCCTCTACGTCCCCAACGTAGCGCTCATACCAAACTGAGCTACACCCCGACGCAAAGAATATTCTATAACAGAAGTGCTGGCAAGTCAATACTTCCTCACCGTAATCAAGCAGCTTCTGCCTGGTTACCTAATCTGCCAGGTCCAAACTGAATTTTTTATGCAGAGAGCGAACCGCGTCTTTAATACGCTCCTGGTCGATTATACAGGAGACTTTAATTTCCGAAGTACTGATCATATGAATATTTATTTCCTCGTCAGCCAATGCCTCAAACATGGTAGCGGCAACTCCGGGATTGCTCTGCATACCGGCACCCACAATGGATACTTTGGCAACATTGGTACCACAGGTCATTCCTGAAGCGCCAATATCCTGCACCAGTTTTTCAACTATGGGTATGGTTTTCTGCAGTTCGTTTTCTTCAGTAGTGAAGGCAATGTCATTGCGATTATCACGCATAGCGCTTTGGATAACCATATCTACATTTATGCCTGCTTCAGCCAGAGCCTTGAATAACTTCTTGGCTACCCCTGGCTTGTCCGGTACATCAAATATGGCAAAACGAACCACATTTAAATCATGGGCTACTCCGGTTACGATTCTGTGTTTTTCCATGTTGACCACTCCTGTAATGATTGTTCCGGTTTCATTCTTGAAACTGTTACCTACTTCTACTTCAACCTGATATAACATGGCAAATTCTACTGCCCGGGGTTGCATGACCAGGGCACCCAGACTGGCCAGTTCCAACATTTCTTCATAAGATACCGAGGATAATTGGCGGGCTTCCGTTACTACCCGCGGGTCAGCAGTATATACCCCATTTACATCGGTAAATATCTGACAACGTTCAGCTCCCAGACTGGCCGCCAGGGCTACGGCACTGGTATCCGAACCTCCCCGCCCCAGAGTTGTAATATCTCCCTGTTCGGTTACTGCCTGGAATCCTGCTACTACCACAACTTTTCCAGCTTCAATTTCTTTTAT
>JAAYBS010000208.1 GCA_012718855.1 Syntrophomonadaceae bacterium | reverse complement strand
ACCTCATAAAGCTATTTTAGTGTTGCCGGATGGTCTGGAATTTAAAGGCACAACAGGCGCTTGGACTAGTGTGGTTACACCTTCAATAGCCAAAAGTAGTATAGCGACAACTAATTTGCCTGCGAGTTTTGACATTTTGTCAAGCAAAGAAGTTGCTATTTGGGTATACAACAATAATGCTGCGCCCGCTTTTGATACCCGTATGTTGGTGTATTTTGGCCAACTTGCCGGTAATGACCCTGCTATACATGGTGTTAAGGTCAGCAGTAGTGCTCCGGCTGGTGAAGCCAAGCTAAAGGTTTTAAATGTTAACGGCTTATTCCCACCGGGTGAAGTGACTATCGGTAATGTGGTAGGCTCCGGTGCAGCCCAAGTTTCCGTACTTGATACTAAAACTATTACCGAAGGTGGAACTACTGCTATTGAGTTTACCGTTCAAGAGGGTACAATCGGCGGAGTTAAGAAGGGTACCACTAAGGCATTAACCTTTAAGCTGCCGAAAGGTTTTGAATGGGATAGTGCTAGTATAAAGAACTTGACCACTGGTGATGAAAATGCAGCTCTAGCCGCACTAGGTTTGACGGTTGGCCTTTCTACCGACAAAAGAAGTATTGAGCTAAATCGTGTTGGAGTTGGAAGTCCTGTTGTTTTAGACACTTTACCACGCAGTTTATTCAAAATTACGGCTAATGTTAAGGTTGATGAAACAACTGCTTCCTATGGCGATGTTAACGTAACAGTTACCGGCAAGAACACAGTAACTCCCAATAGCGTGCTAATCGGTACTTTCTCAGACTATGGATACGAAGTTGTAGTTGAGAAAGAGGCTGCGATTCTCTCCGGTAGAACAGGTGACGATGCGGCTATTGAATTCACTATCAAAGAAAACGTAAAAGGTAGTTTACTAAATGGCAGAACTGTTTATATGACCTTGCCGGATGGCGTAGAATGGACGACTGATACAACCCCTGCGCTGACGGATTTTACTCCTAGCACAAAAGATGGCTCATTGGATCTTGAATCTTGTGATATTGTAAAGAATAAGCCTAATGTTGTTAAAGCTACTATTAAAAATGATCCTGCTTCCAGAGGTACCGTTAAGGTTGAGGCCAATATTAAGGTAGCGGCAAACTATACTGGTGACATTGACGTGGAATTTAGCGGCAGTGCAGGTATAGATGAAACTGTTACCGTGGCTGAAGCTATTGCTCCTCTGAGTGGAGAAGTAGATGTAGTAGATGTAATTATTGGTAGTCAAGACCAGAAGTCAGCTGATATTGTTATTACTGAAAATGAAGCAGAAGCTCTGATGAGCACCGTGACAGCTCCTGATAAAGCCGAATTATTGCTTACCCTTCCAGCGGGTGCTTCCTGGTCTAAGCTTCCGAACATAACTGTGGATAATGGCTTAGATATCGGAACTCCTACCAGAAGAACCATTGATGGTACTACTAACAAGCAATTGGTTATCCCGGTTAGAGGACAAAGCGATGAAGCAGCTAACATTACTATTTCCGACGTATATCTAACTTTAGATCGTACTGTACCCGAAGGTGACCTGAAGGTTTCCGTTGGCGGACCAGCCATCGATGCTGCGAAAATTGACAACAGAACAACTGCATTATCTCTAGTTATTGCTAATGTTGTAACTCCCGCTCCTGGCGAGACCGTAGGAAGTTGTGAGTTCAAAATAGGCTCCAACATCTACTATGCAGGCGGAGTAGCCAAAGTTATGGATGTAGCTCCTTACATCAAGGGAGACCGCACATATGTACCAATGCGTTATATGGGCGAAACTCTGGGCGCCGAAGTAGTATGGGATGATGCTGCACGTACCGTAACCCTGACCAAGGGCGACACCACTGTAGTATTCACCATTGGCAGCACCAGCTACACCGTAAATGGCGAAGCCAAGACTGCTGATGTAGCTCCTGAAATCGCTAATGACCGCACCATGCTGCCGGCACGTTTTGTAGCTGAGGCATTTGGCGCAGTAGTTGGCTGGGATGCATCTTCGCAAACAGTTTTGATTCAGAAATAAGTAACAAAAAGAACATAGCGGAGAATTAATTCTCCGCTACCTATAAGCCGGATT
>JAAYBS010000207.1 GCA_012718855.1 Syntrophomonadaceae bacterium | reverse complement strand
GTTCAATCTTATTTAGCTGATCCTTGAGTTCGTTATAAGCGTAAATTGTAAAATAAGCTGATACAATTGATAATTTGGCTTTTTTATCAATGTTCTCTGCAAGATAGTCACCGACATTCCCACGGCGCCGGTTATCTAATATTTGTTTGATTGGAAACACCTCAAATCATAGCATCATATCCTGTCCTTCAGTATAATCATCCTGGCAGACATTACCGTGTCAGGAATACATGTTCGGTCACAATTATCTTTCCGCAGCACCGCTTACTGTTCGGTACTGCATTCAATTAAAAACACTTTTTCCCGTTTATAAATTTATTCTACACATCGTGCTAATATAGAATATATTTCTATTTTTTCTGCCAAAATCCTGCCAAAGTTGTAAAAGAAATGCGGAATTTTCGGGATATGCTGAAGTAAGAAGAGGGTTTTCAGGTTATTATTCTTTTGAGGATTTATAAAGTTTACTACCCCACCACTAACTTATTGGTTTTTTTCAAATACTTCGCTGGGATTGGTCGATGCAGCTTCCAGGTAATATTCATAGGTCTGGAGCCCTCGTGTTTCACATAATCTGCCAGACCAAGGAATGTGTAAGGCGCTGCTCCAGCAATATCCGTTTTGAATTCACGAACGAACAAAAGCACTTTGCTGCCTATCTGGCGATGGTTGATATAGCGTTGAGCAGTTGGTGATGTTTCTGAAGTTGTGCTCTGGCTCTGCCAGTGAAACATCCACTCATTGATGGAATAATCGTTATACATGGTGGTCGGTGAATAGTCTTTGTCAGATTTATTCAGGGTCACAAAAAAGATGTCGAGGCTTTTTTCCGGCAGGTATTTCACGCCCTCTCGAACTGTAGCAGGTTTCATAAAATCCATAGCCAATAGGATTTGATCACGTGTATATGTACAATGCAAATCTAGAGGGCAATCAAACCCGAGGTCTACCGGTTCGTCGATAAAATCGATATGGTTAAGATTGTACTGCAACAGCTCGATTAGTTCTGCACAGAACACCGGGCTGTTTTTGATTTGTAAGATTCCATCTTTTAGGCTTATAAAGCCGCATTCCTCAAATGGTTTTTGCCATACTGTGAACTGAAACATTTGCAGCATCCGCCGTTCCGCTTCATTTTGCGTTTCGATATCGAAATCATCGATGCCGGAAAATATTTTTAACAGAAAGTTTATCCAACGTCTGGAATCAATTGCACAAATCCGTGGGAAGGCTTTTGTAAGTACCTCCTCCAGCGGCTCATTAAAGTCGTCTCTAACTGCGGCCAGTACACAGAGTCTAGAAAAGCTGCCGTATTTGTATATGCTGCGCACATCCAAATGATAGTACGCTGTAAAATCCGCCAGCGTAAGCGGCAATCCGCTGTCTTCGGTAAAGGTTGCCAGGCGGGATACCAAACCTGCCTTCACGGTAAATGAACTGCGGATATTGTTTAATATGTATTCCTTGGCTTTGCGCTCCAACTGGATATAGCAGCCTTTGGGCAGGGAGATAAAACCGTCTTTAATTTCACGCTGAACGCTTTTAGTGGTATTAGCAAGCAAGGCCGCAAATTTATCTTCAAAGTTATATTTCTTATTAGCCTGCCCGATGAAATCTAACACCGTCAGGCACTCCTTCTGGTCTGCCAAGCGAAGCCCACGGCCCAACTGCTGTAGAAAAACTGTTAAACTTTCGGTAGGACGCAGAAACAAAACGGTATTGACCTCCGGGATATCAACACCTTCGTTATAGATATCCACCACAAATATAAACCGGACTTCACCGCTGACCAGCTTCTGTTTGGCAGTATAGCGTTCCGCGTCCGGTGATGTCCCTACCAAATACATGGAGGGAATGCCATGCGCGTTGAAATACTCCGCCATATATCGGGCATGCTCAACCGACACACAAAAGCCCAGGCCTTTAACATCATTTATTTCGGTCACATATTTTTCCAGTGAGGCAATGATCATGCCTGCGCGTCTGTCTGCCGCCGTGCGATTGAGTGTATATAGATTACTTAGTTCGGTTTTATCATATCCACCCCGAGCCCATTTCAACTCGTTCAAATCAATGGTGTCGGTTATGCCGAAGTATTGAAACGGGCATAGCAATTTGCGGTCGATAGCCTCTGGCAAGCGGATCTCAGCTGCAATCCGGTTGTCGAAATACTCCAATATACTCTTGCCGTCCATACGTTCCGGCGTCGCGGTGAGTCCCAGCAATAGCTTAGGTTTATAATAGGTCAGCAGTTTTTGATAGGTTGGCGCCGCTGCATGATGAAATTCATCCACGATAATAAAGTCATAGAAATCAGGTGATGTTTTGGTCTGTAGCTCCTGGGAATGAAAAGTCTGCACCGATAAAAACAAGTGATCCAGGCTGTCAGGCTTATAACTACCGACAAACAAATCCCCGAAGTTGGCATCCTTTATTACCCCTTGAAAGCAAGCCAGGCTTTGCTTTAATATTTCTTCCCGATGAGCAACAAAGAGCAAACGACAAGGGCTACCCGGATTTTCTCTGCGGAAACTCAGGTAATCGAAGGCGGAAATAACGGTTTTACCGGTACCGGTGGCGGCTACGATCAAATTTTTAAAATACCCGCGCACCTTGCGTTCGGCCTCCAACTTATCCAGTATTTCCTGTTGATATGGGTAGGGTCGAATATCAAATGCATACAGACTCACACCGTCCCCGCCGGTAGATATTTCAGCCTTCAAGGCTCGCTGTAATCGTGTCTTCTGCGTTTTGTTATAAGCTTCAAACTCAGAAGAGTTCCAATAGCTTTCAAAGGTAGCGTCAATCTTGCGGATCGTCTCCGGCAGATCTTTGGCGGTAACTTTGACATTCCATTCCAACCCGCTGGAGATAGCAGCATTGGACAGATTGGACGAGCCGACATAGGCGGTCGTGAAGCCAGTGTCACGATAAAAGACATAAGTTTTGGCGTGCAGCCTGGTACGTTTGGTATCATAGGAAACCTTGATTTCCGTATTGGGCAACAGGCTTAGTTCTTCAATGGCTTTGACATCTGTGGCCCCCATATAGGAGGTGGTAATAATCCGAAGCCGACCGCCGCGTTGCACAAAGCTGCGCAGTTCATCAATGATTAGGCGCAGGCCGCTCCATTTAATAAAGGATACCAGCATATCGATCCTGTCGGCTGAAAGGATTTCCTTTTTCAATTCTGTAAACATACTGGGTTCATGGATCGCCCCTGTGAACAGAGAGCTTTGCGCAATGGATGTCTGCGGCCGAATAATCTCTGCTTTTTCATTCACAGCGTAAACGGTATTCTGCGTGTTTACCAGTGCCAGCAGCTGCTCGGCGCGTTCATCGACGGATAACCCTTCAAAATCAGCTTCTTTTGTTTCCGCAATAATTATCTGTACGAGTTTGTTTACCAGGTCGATCTGGGCATGGATATCTCCGCCCTTGTCCCTGACGTTATCCATTCCTTTTTCTAATATCTCGGCTATATATTTTGCCAAAACCTTGGATGCTTCCGTGCTATCAATGGGCGCAACCGATTTGAGCTGGTCGGTTACCTGGTCAAGCTCCCGCCCCAGCTGTTTATTGATTACCTGTTCATACAATCCCGGTTTCAGCACATATCTCTCTCCCTCAACCGCTCTACAATAGGATAATCTGCCGGCGCCCATTCAAGTGTTATAAGTTCCTGCGGAATTACCCATTGATGATCGATGTGTTCTTTGCGCACGAATTCTTTCGTGTCAACATGACAGATATAGCTATGCATGGTCAGCTCGAAATCTGGATAGCTATGGTTAATGGTCATGAAGTAATCTTCCTCGGCTATCTTTACCTCTATATTCATTTCTTCTTTCAGCTCTCGCATAAGGGCTTCGATTCTGGTCTCCCCTAATTCGATCTTGCCGCCGGGAAATTCATATTTATAGGAAATATAGTCCTGTTTCGCCTTTCCACGCTGCATGCACAGGATCTGCCCGTTATGTATGATGATAGCGGCCACTACATTCAGATGCTTCATTATTCAACCTTCTCTGCACCAGATACTTTGGAGTTGCTTTTCCCACATTGTACCATTTGTCTTCATGAATTTGCGGTAAGTGCTAATACATTACCTACTGATTAGTCTTTTTCAACTGAGCATCAATGTTCCTTCCTCCGTACATAATACGGATAATGGTAACTGTCTTCACATCAGCTTTTGGAATATAGAATACTATAAAATTATCAATTGGCATCTGTCTAATCCCTCTGCTATGCCATGGTTCTTTTTCAAATGCTCGAAATCGCTCCGGCATTTCATCCAGACTGAGGATACCTTTTTCGATTCTCTCCAATTGTCTGACTGCTATCTCAGGTTCAAGCAGGGTAAATGCAATATACTCATAAATATACCTCAAATCGGTATCTGCTTGTTTCGTCAAAACAATTTTATATTTCATCCGTTATAATCCTTACGTATATCTGAAAAAACTTTGTCTGCAGGTTTTGTATTCCCTTGAATAAAATCGACATAGCCTTTTTCCAATTCGTCATCAAGCTCAGCTTCGGTTAAGTCGGAAATTCCAACAGGTTTTGGGTTAGGAAGCTTAACATCAAAAGGAATTCCTCTTTGCATAACGACCTGTTTCAAGAATATATTCACTGCGTTAGACATCGGAATACCCAATTGTCCTAAAATAAGTTCTGCCTGTTCCTTGAGTCCTGGTTCAATCCTTATATACAAATTTGTTGTTTTTGCCATTGGTAATCCCTCCTTCACATCTCATTTTATGCTCTTGTATTTACATATGCAATACATTTGCTACAACTCTTGCACCATAAGCCCACGGATAGGATCTGCATCTGGTTATCATCGCAATAGAATGTCTAAAGAAGAGATTATTTGAAATGAAAGGCTGATAAAGCCATTGACCGGCTAATTGAACAATGGGAGTCCAAATAACATACACCCTGAATGGCTTAATAACCGGTCTCAGAGTTGTTTTTACGCCATGACGCTTTATAATATTTTGCCCCTTTAGTTCCCTTGCGCTGTTTGCAGTTTATCACACAAACTCTCTATATAGTCGCGTTTAGCTATTACCGCCAGCCATTGCGGGGGGATGCTGTCGTATCCATAGTATAGTCCGGCCAAACCACCGGCTACTGCTGCCACTGTATCCGTGTCTTCCCCCAGATTAACAGCTTTCAGGACACAGTCCCTGTAGTTATTGGTATTCAGCAGACACCACAGGGCAGCTTCAAGGGTATCTACCACATAACCGCTGCTTTTTATTTGTTCTTCGGGGAGTTTTTCAAAGTCTTTGTTTTCCAGCCGGGCATAGTGTTTCAGTTCATGGGTGAATTCCGGATTGTTTCTATAGTATTGCATGGCTTTTTGAGTTCCCGTTTGTATTGCAGCTTTCAACCCGATCCCTTGTGTTATTTCTGATGCTATGCAAATATAGATCCCGCAGGCAATGAGGCTGCGTTGGTGGGCATGGGTAAGAGATGAAACCTTATGGATAATATCAAAGGCTTCTTCATTTATTTCACTACCGTATTGGGACTGCAGGTAAAACAAAATGGGCAGAATCCTCATGAGTGAGCCGTTGCCGTTATCACCCTCAGCTTTTCCGCCGCATTCCAGTGCAGCTGTACCGGAGGCATACCTGTTGATAGCTTTTCTCGTAGCATTGCCCACGTCAAAGGTTTCTCCATAAGGGGTGTACGCCCCCTCATCGAACCATTGGTGAAATTTTTTCATTATGTCATCGTAGTCCAGACCGTTAGCCAGGCTGTCCAGCAGGCAAAGGGTCATACTGGTATCGTCAGACCAGGTTCCGGCCGGCTGGTTGTAAGTGCCATAGGCACGCATGTCTATAACCGGATCAGCTTTGAGCTTGCTTCGCTGCATAAATTCAACCGGTACTCCCAGGGCATCGGCAACACATAGTCCCATGATAGCGTTGGTTATGTTATTGGACATTACGCCACCTCCTGATTAAGCAATTTAGTATATATTTCTAGATTTTCTATCATGATCCTGCACTCGAAGGGGAAAGGGGAAAAACTGTTCCTAAATATTAAATACTAGCAATTTAAAGTACAATGATAAGTAATCAGACCAAATCTGTTTTTATTATTAAGGAGCAATTATGCAGGATAATAATACATCGGTTAACGATCCCCCGGCAGCTAAAACTGTAATTTTCTACTACACCGGTACCGGCAATTCTTTGTGGATAGCTCGTACTCTGGCCCAGGAATTTGGTAATACAGAACTTATCTCCATGACAGACAGTGATATTAATCCCGACGAGATTGATGCCCAGGTGATCGGTCTGGTTTTCCCGGTGCATATATGGGGAGTACCAGGACGGGTTTTGGGTTATTTGGATCAGCTGCGGGAAATGTCTCCGCAGTATATTTTTGCTGTGGCTAATAATGCCGGTCAGGTTGCCAATACTCTGGTACAACTGCGCAAGGTTATGGAGTCCAAAGGCATGAAATTGTCGAGCGGATGGTCGGTGGTGCTGCCTTCCAATTACATTCCCTGGGGAGGACCCGGTTCTGTGAAGAAACAGAATAAGCTTTTTGCCGCTGCCGGTATCAAAGTTTCGGCAATTGCCCGGGGGGTTCTTAACCGGGTTGAACAGCCGGTGGAGAAGGGTCCCTTATGGGAGCGACTGCTGTTTACCTGGATATATAATTATTCCCTTCCCTATGTTCCCCGCATGGATGAAAAGTTCCGGGTGGACGAGCGCTGTAATAATTGCGGAATTTGTATAGAGCTTTGCCCCGTAAACAATATCGTTATGCAGGATAACCGGCTGATCTGGCAAAACCAATGCGAACAGTGTCTGGCCTGTATTCAGTGGTGTCCGAAGGAGGCTTTGCAATACGGCAAAAGAACGGCTAAATTTGCCCGCTATCATCATCCGGAGGTCAAGATGAAAGATTTGTTAAGGAAATAGTAGCTATTTAGTACCTTTGAATAGTAATAATTGTAAATAATTTAGGCGGAATGGTATTAATGAATAAATTTGAGAAGTTCCTGCTGGCAGGATTTTTACTGGTTGCCTTGTTGTTTGCTGAGTCCCTTTTATCGGTGCAACCGTATCAGGGTAATATTCCTGATCCTGTGCAGATTAATCTGGTCGAACCTGAAACCATAACCGTAAAGGGCAAAAACGGCGAGGTGGAATTATCGCTTCTAGCTGAATACAGTGTAGCCGGTGTAATTAAGAGCAAGAAGAAGTATTCCTCGGATTATCCCTCTCAGGTGTCCGTTTATGATTTTGCTCTGGCTTGGGGCGATTTAAATATGAAAGAAATAGATAAACATATCAAATATTCTCAAAGCGGGCGCTGGTACCGCTACCTCTTTCCATATGACAGCCCGGTAAGTGGCCAATACATAGCCAATCACTCTGCCAACGTGCATTTAATCCACAAAAACGAAGAGATTTTAAAGAAGCTCAAACGAAGCCGGAAAAACCATTATGTCCGCCTGGAGGGTTATCTGGTCAGTGTTAATTTCCAGAATGGCCCCTGGAGGAGCAGCTTATCCAGAACAGATACCGGCAATGGGGCCTGTGAAATAATGTATGTTACCAATGTCAAAATTATAAATTAAGAGTAAGCAAGGGTGTTGTTACACCGGTTTTAATACCGGTGTGACACGGCATAACATTTATTTATCAAATTCAGATCTCAACCCCGGTTCCGGATTATAACCTTCATTTTAAATTCAGACTCCTCCTTTTAATTCAGATTTATTGATATAAACAGTCTCCATTTTGAATATATTTCTATTTATTTCTGTCATTTTTCCTTGTGATCTGGTATTTTTTTGTCGTCATGTTACAGAAAGAACCTCCCAGTGTAACAAGTCTTACACGATTAATGAAACCGGTTTTGGTTAATAATAGAATACATAGTTAGCTTGGGCCGGGAGGCTTATTACAGTATGAGTGATTCATATATTGGTAAGGATGTTATCCGCAAAGAAGCCTGGGACAAGGTTAGCGGCCGGGCCAAATATAATTCCGATTATTCTTCTCCTAATCTCCTGCATGGAGTATTGGTATGCAGTAATTGTGCTCATGGCTATATCAAACGCCTTGATTACAGTCAGGCGGTAAATATGCCCGGGGTAAAGAAAATATTGACGGGAGCGGATTACTCTATTTTATGCGGGTCGATTATTCAAGACCGCCCTCCTCTGGCAGTTGGCAAGGTCAGATATTATGGGGAACCGGTTGCCTTGGTTATTGCCGCCAGTGAGGCTGAAGCCAGTGCTGCTGCCGTCAGGGTAGTAGTTGAATATGAAAAGCTCCCCACCGTAAACAGTCCCGCTGAGGCCATACAGGCAGGAGCCCCCCTGGTACATGATTACCTCGGGGATTATAAACATGTAATTCCGGAAGTTTATCCGACACCTGGCACCAATATCGTTCATCAGGTAAAAATCCGCAAAGGCGATATGCAGCAGGGCTGGGCAGATAGTGTATGTGTGATTGAAGGCAGTTATTTGCTCCCCCAGGCAGATCATATTGCTATGGAAACCCGTAATGCCAGAGCCGAGGTGCTGCCGGACGGACAGATAATAATTCATTCCAGCTCTCAGGCTCCATTTGGTATAAGGAAGCAAATCAGCGAACATTTTGGCGTGGAGTTGGGTAAGGTAGTAGTGCATGTACCGCTGGTGGGCGGGGCCTATGGTGGAAAGGCCGCAGTACAGCTGGAATTTCTGGCAGTAATGGCTTCTATGGCAACCGGTGGTCAACCGGTTATGATCAGCAATACCCGCGAACAGGATATCATGGCTTCCCCGGGTAAAATTGGCCTGGAGGCCAGGATTAAACTGGGCGCAGATGCCAAGGGAATTTTAAAGGCCGGTGAATACACTTTTTTACTGGGTACCGGGGCTTATGCCGATACCGGTCCCCGTATGGGCAACTCCATAGCCATGAATTGTACCGGTCCCTACAAAATTGACAATGTTTGGTGCGATACCTATTGTCTATATACCAACCATACTTACGTTACTTCTTTTCGTGGTTTCGGCCATTCTTCCCTGACTTTTGCCGTTGAACGCTCCATGGATAAGTTGGCGGCCGCCATGAATATGGACCCACTGGAGTTGCGGCGCCGTAATTTGATTACCCCCGGGCAGACTTCCCCCAGCCAGGTAATGATGACGCCGAGTATACTGGGGAATGTCCCGGCCTGTTTGGATAAGGTGGCAAAATTAATTAACTGGGATAAAGGGGCCCGAATCAGGCTGGATAATCAGCGTATAAAAGCCAAAGGTCTGGCCTGTTTCTGGAAAACTTCCAATTCGCCTACCGATGCCTTTGCTGCAGCTATCATTTCATTTAATTCTGATGCCAGTATCAACCTTAATGTAGGAGCCGTAAAAATCGGCCCCTCAACTAAAACTACCCTGGCACAGATTCTGGCTGAAATCATGCAGGTCGATATTAACAAAATCCATGTAGAAATGGAGGTTAATACCCGAACCAGTCCCCACCATTGGAAAACCGTAGCCAGCATGACTACTTTTATGGTGGGCCGGGCAGTAGAAGAAGCCGCTTATGATGCCATTCACCAAATTTTAAGTCTGGCGGCTATAGTCCTGCAGTGTGCTCCGGGGGATCTGCATATGAGTCCGGGCCGGGTGTACTATAAGGACGACCCTGGCTTATATGTTGATCTGGCTGATATTGTTCACGGCTATAAATACCCGAACGGGCATACGATAGGCAGTCAGATAATCGGTCGGGGCACTTATGTTATGTCCAGGCTGTCGCCCATGAATAAGGAAACTGGTCAGGGTAAAACTGGTCCGTATTGGACCCCGGGAGCCCAGGCAGTAGAAATTGAATTAAATTTAGCTGATTACAGTTATAAAATTTTGCGTGCGGCCACGGTTCTGGATGCCGGCAAGGTACTGAATCCGGCCAGTGCCAGAGGATTGGTAATGGGTGCCATGGGCATGGGTTTGGGACTGGGCAGCCGCGAGTATTACATTTATGATCAGGAGCAAACTTTGCAAAATAGCAGTTTGCGTACTTACAAGGTTTTGCGAATCGGGGAACAACCGGAATATCTGGTGGACTGGATAGAAACACCTCATGAGGCATCTGCTTTTGGTGAGCGGGGGCTGGCTGAACACGGTATTCTGGGTATACATGCTGCCCTGGCCAATGCTCTCAGCGAGGCTGCCGGGGTGGAATTGGATCAGTTGCCCGTACTTCCCGAGCTGATATGGCAAAAACGGAAGGAGCAGCAGTTATGATCCCCTTTGATTTTGAATATTATCGTCCATCATCGACATCTGAGGCAGTGCAGATTTTCATGGAACTGGATGCAGCCGGCAAAAATCCCCGCTATTATGGCGGCGGTACAGAACTTATCAGTATGGCCCGTATGAACAGTCTGTCTTTTGGAGCAGTTATAGATATTAAGGCTATTCCTGAATGTAATGTGCTTGAGATTGATAACGGGCATTTAATGCTGGGGACTACCCTTACCTTAACCCGGTTGCATGAATCCAATCTTTTCCCGCTGCTGGCTCAGGCCGGATCCCGGGTAGCTGATCATACCATTCAAAGTAAAATTACCCTGGGCGGCAATCTCTGCGGGAGCATTATTTACAAAGAAGCTTTACTGCCCCTGCTGTTAACGGACACTGAAGCCCTGATAGCCGGTCCGTCAGGTATGAAAACCAGGCAGGTTAATGCTATTTTTAATCAATCTGTACAGCTTGAGCCGGCAGAGTTTATCGTCCAGCTGCATATGGCGGAAAAGTACCTGGCTTTACCCTATATTCATGTAAAAAAGACCAAACAGGATAAAATCAATTATCCGCTGGTTACCATCTGTGCACTTAAAAACGGGCAGGAAATCCGGGTTGCATTCAGTGGGGTAAGCGATTTTCCTTTTCGCTGCAGCAATATGGAAGCAGCCCTGAATGAGCGCTCCCGGCCGATTGACTCCCGAGTAGCCCGGGCACTTGAAGTTATGCCGGTCCGGGTATTAAATAACCTGGAAGGCTCAGCTGATTTTCGCCGGTTTATTTTAACCAATCTGCTGACCAGTGTGGTCGGCAGTCTGGAGGCAGACGCTATATGAAGGAAATGCTTACCGAGGGATTGATATATCTGAATATAAATGGTGAAGTCAGGAAGACTCTGGTTCGTCCGGCTGACACGCTGTTATTTGCTTTGCGGGAAAGACTGGGCCTGACTGGGGCCAAACCCGGATGTGAAAATGGGGATTGTGGGGCCTGTACCGTTCTGGTTGATGGCTGGCCGGTAAAATCCTGCCTGATGCTGGCAGTTGAGGCTTGCGATCATGAGATAACTACTATTGAAGGTCTTAATAATACTCCTATCCAAAGGGAATTTGTTGAAAAGTTTGCTTTCCAATGCGGTTACTGTACCCCCGGTTTTATTATGAATTGCCAGGGATTAATCAATATTCATCCCGATGCCAGCGACGAGGTTATTAATGAATGGCTGCAATCCAACATCTGCCGCTGTACCAGTTATGAAGAGATTACCGCCGCAGTTAAATCAGCCTTGAATACGGTTAATAATGATCCAGTTAGCTAAAAAGGCAGGTGAGACGGATAAATAATTTATGGTACCTGATTTATGATTTGACCAATACCGGTGAGTCTTTTGTAATAGCCACCATATTTGGCAAAGTTGGTTCAGCTCCGCGGGAGAACGGAGCGAAAATGATATTATATGCCGATGGTTCTGTTACCGGCACCATAGGGGGAGGAATACTGGAGGCTGAGGTACGGAAATTAGCCGGTCAGGTTTTCGAAACTAAAATACCGCTGGTACATCGATTTAACTTTGGAGCAGCTGAGATATCAGAAACAAATATGATCTGCGGCGGGAAATGCGATGTACTGTTGGACTATGTACCGGGGTCAAATCCGACCCGCCAGGAGATATACAGCGGCATTGTCAATGCCTTAAACAAACGTGAAGTGGTCTGGTTATTTACTAATATAGGCCTTGGTAATACTGGTCATATCATTGTCAACAAATGCTTAGTAAATGCCAATGGCATCATAACCGGCCACTTAGGTTGTGAATCGGCAGATTTAAATAAATTTATTTCCGGAACTGCTAAAGCAGAGGTACATATTTGGGATAACCAGCGTTTCCTGGTGGAACCTGTCTATGGCCGAGACTGGTTATACATATTCGGAGCAGGCCATATAGCAAAACAGCTGGCTATTTTAGCCGCTATGGCTGATTTTAAAACGGTTGTTATAGATGACCGTTTTGAATATGCCAGCAAGGAACGATTCCCTGATTCAGATATAGTTGTCCTGAACTCTTTTGAGGATCTCCTTTCCAGGGTGCAGATTAATCAGGACGGCTACCTGGTGATAGCCACGCGCGGACATATGTATGATAAAACCGTGTTGGAGCAAGTATTAAAAACACCTTCGGCCTATGTAGGTATGATTGCCAGCCAGAGAAAACGCCGACTGATTTACGAGACCCTGCAAGCAGAGAAGGGATTTGAAGCCCGGGATTTTATCAGGGTTCATTCTCCTATCGGTCTAGAGATTAGGGCAGAAACGCCCGAAGAAATTGCCATCAGTATTATAGCTGAATTAATTAAAGTTAGAGCGGAAAGGAAACATGCAGCGAAAGATTGTGGCTTTAATCCTGGCGGCCGGTTATTCGAGCCGCATGTGCGAATTTAAACCCTTGATGACTATTGACGATAAACCGGTTATTGCATGGGCGGTGGATAGCTTTCGTGAGGCTGGTATTACCGATATAAGGGTAGTGGTCGGCTATCAGGCTGATAAACTGCTGCCGGTTTTATATAACCTGAACGTCACTCCGGTTATGAATTATAATTTCCCGGCGGGTATGTTTTCATCAGTTCAGGCGGGGCTGCGTACTTTTGCCGCTGAGGCGGAGGCTTTTTTTCTTTTGCCGGGTGATATGCCAATGATAGAAAAATCTGCTCTGGATAAAATTCGCGCTGTGTTTTGCCGGAATGAATACCAGGTGGTAATTCCCAGTTTTCAATCCCGCCGCGGTCATCCTCCACTTATTGGCAAAGGCTGTTTTGACCGCATACTGGGCTGCGATGTATCCGCCAATCTTCGTTCCGTATTACAGGAGTTTGCTGATCAAACCTGCGTGGTAGAAACAGCAGACCAGGGGATACTCCTGGATATGGACACTCCGGAGGATTATCGGACTCTGCTTAAATACAGTTTGTATAATAAAATACCTGCACCATATTAATGACAGAGTATATCAGCATAGTAGCTGTTACCCTGTATAAGAAATTAAAAGAGGGTCGCTGTTTTATAATGCCCCAAATACTTTAGCCAGGATTATGGTTCCCAAAAACAATAGCGCTATTATCCTCCTGACTCCGTTGGTCACCACTGTAATTAATAAGAACAGAATAACTGCCATAATAATTTCAATTGTATTCAATATAATGCCGCCTTTCATTATATTCAGTGTAACATTTCAAACTGTCCGTGACTCTGACTCTATCTCCTGGTCAGGGTTGCCTGCTGTAGATTCTGATCCCATCCTACCTCACATCCCAAAGCTTCACCTAGGAAACGCAGCGGGAGCATAGTGCGTCCCGGGGGTATCACTACCGGTTTAACATTTGGATTATCAGGATCAATCATGACTTCTTTGCCGTTTACGCGGGCCTTATTCTTTCCGATCCATAGTTCAATAACGGTATTATTCAAGGTCACGGTTACCTTCTGCTCCTCCTGATTCCAGGCGGCGGTTGCTCCCAGAGGTTCCGCTACGTATTTCACCGGCAGCAGTAATCGGCTCTCCAGTATAATCGGACTGACCTCCATGCTGAAGGATTGGCCGTTAACCCCAAAATCAGTCTTGCCCAGGTTGAGCTTGATGGCAGTTGATCCGTCCGGCAGTGGTCCAGGATAAATGCCGGAAGCCGTTTTACCGCTGGAAGTTTGCTGACCTGGCAAAGCTATATCCTTCAGAGTAATACCCGGCGCAAGTTGTTGCAGGTTAGTCTGAATCGGATCAAACGGAGCTATACTCCATCCCCAGGGGTCCCATTCATATTCATACGCCCAGGGAATTTCCAGAGTGCGGGGATAATATAAAATTACTTCGGTGTAGTGATTGACCTGATCATAGCTGGCATTTTGAACACCTTTGCGGTAATCTACTGCATCCCAATCAATATAAGAGGGCGGATTTCCATAAAACCATATTGATCTGAGTTCAGGACATTTTTGAAAGGCTCCCTTTTCTATGGTTTGAACGGTACTGGGCAAATGAATTCCCTTTAACGAGCTGCAGCCATTAAAGGCGTCTATGCCGATAGTTTGTACACCATTTACCATACTGACCGAGGTTAAACCGGTGCAATCCTGAAATACTCCGGATCCAACATTGGTTAATGTACCGGGAATGCTGATCGATTTCAAACTGGTGCATTTTTCAAAGGCATTATAATCAATGGTTTTTACTGCGGCAGGAAATGTCAGGCTGGTCAAACCGGCTCCCCTGAAAGCATTATTGCCGATACTGGTTAAACCGCTGGGGAAAACAACACTCTTCAAGTTGCTCAGCCCGACAAACACATTGGGACCAATGCTTTTAACATGGTCAGCAATAGTTACCGAAGAAGTTATCTTACCGTTGGGGTAGACGAGCAGGGTAGACTTGTCTTTGCTGTAAAGAATACCATCTATGCTCGTATAAACAGGATTACCCTCCGCTATATTTATAGCTGCTAGTTTGCTGCAACCGGCAAAGGCAGTGGGACTCAGGTTAACTAACTTTTCGGGTATGGTTACCTGGGTCAGGCCGGTGCATTTATAAAAAGCATCCATTTCTATGGTTGTAATACTGGAGGGAAACAGAATTTCAGTTAGACTGCTGCAGCCGTTAAAGGTTCCTAATTCAATTTTGCTCAGGCTGGTGGGGAGATTTATGGAACTCAAGCTACTGCATTCAGCAAAAGCATCCAGCCCGATACTGGTGATATTATCGGGCAAGGTTACCTTCTTAAGCTTGGTACACCCACGAAAGGTATCCATTCCGATTCTGGTTACCGTATCCGGAACCACAATGCTGGTAATCTCGGAACATTTTGTAAAAGCGAGGGTGTCGATGAGGGTGACTTTGGCTCCTCCCAGAGTGGACGGTACGATTACATCACCGCCAGGCCCCTTATATTTGGTGATCTCCGCATTACCGTTAATAATTTTGTAATCATACAGCAGATGATCCATGGGAATATCTTTATCAGGTTTTATCGTAATATTAGGATTAATTAATGTGGCTGAACCGGTAGTTACAGCGGCTTCATTGGAATAAGCACTGGAAGCGGTTGAGGTCATGGCTCTGACGCGATATGTATATTGCGTATTGGGATTCAAACCACTGTTCACATAACTGGTAGTTCCTGATCTGACGGTGGCAATGGGATTAAAGCTGCCCCCATTATCTTTGCGTTCGATATCAAAAACAGTTTCATTGCTGGAATTATCTGTCCAGGTCAAGGTTACGGAAGTACCATCAGCAACAGCAATGAGCTGGGATGGAGCCAATATTATATTTGTCAATATCGGCGTATTAATGTTCTGATTCAGGGGCAATGCCGCCAGCGCCGGGGCAGCATACACAGGGATTCCCATCAATACCAGCAAACAACACAGGGTAATAGCCACCATTACCTTTTTCATAATAAAGCCCCCTCTTTTCTCTAACATACAGCCTACTTCACTTTCAGGTAAAAAATATTTCTTTTTTTTATTGCCATATTCCTGCGAATTATTTAAATGTTTGAAAAATACTTTTTGCTTAAAGTAAATGTAGGGTCATACTGATTACAGATTTTAATTGACAAAAACAATCTGTAATGATAATTATTAATTAACTTATTTTATATTGAACGTTCGATATAAAATAAGTCCATTTGCATACAGGAGGTTCACCATGCCGAAAATCGTTGATCACGATGCCTATAGGAACGAACTGCTGCAGAAATATTTCGATGATTTTGCCCAACGCGGGTACAACGACGTTACTATGCGTGAAATTGCTCAATCACTGGGTGTTTCTACCGGCTCCCTATACCATTACTTCCCCACCAAAAACTCCATTCTGGAGAGTATGATACAGCTGGCCAGCCGCAGAGATATTTCCGGGGCAGTCGAAAATATCACTGCAGACACTCCGTTGGAAGATCGAATCAAAGCATTTAGTGATTACATAATGGAAAAGGAACGCTGGTTTCAGGACATCCTGCTTCTGACCATTGATTATTATCGTCAGCATGGCAAAGATGGCAGTTTTGACATCATGAATGAAGCCGATCATTATTACGGCAACGGTGTTGCTGAGTGGACCGGCCTTCCCACTGAATTTGGTTTTATGTTTACGATTTTTTTTAATGGTCTGATATTTCATAGGCTGGTTTTCCCTGATTCGGTTTCGTTTAATGAACAAGCAGATTTGTTTTTAAAAGTCTTGATGAATTATCTTCGCTCAGTTGATATTGCATAATTGCGCTTAAACAAAGGGGGAGATTGGGAACAGGAATTCATTAATTATCTAAGTAACGTGGCACAATATTGTAGCATCTTATCAAGAAAGGATTTGATTGAATGAGTGGAACAAAACCTGATTATGAAAAAGAATTTGAAGAATTTCTGGCCCGGGAAAAGCATCTGGCTCTGATGATTCGCAGTCGGGTGGCCAAATATGGCGATACCAAAATCGCTGTCCGTCATAAACCATATGGAGAATGGATCGCTTATACCTGGAAGGAATTCGGGGACCTCATCGATACCACTGCAAAAGGCCTCCTCGATTTCGGAGTCAGAGAAGGTGAATTCGTGGGTATCTTTGCCAATAACCGCGTGGAATGGGCGGTTGCCGACTATGCTTCTTTTACGGTTAGAGCTGCCTCGGTACCGGTTTATGCTACGAATTCAGCCGCCGAGCTGAAATATATCATCAATCACGCCGAGATCCGCATTCTGTTTGTTGGCAACCAAGATCAGTATGACAAGGCCCTTTCCCTGCTGGGAGCAGAATGCCCCACCCTTGAAAAAATCATCGTTTTCGATAAGATCGCGGTCATCGAGAAACGTCCGGAAGTCATGTATTTTGATGATTTCCTCGAGATGGGACGTAAAGCTGACCGGGAAGCAGAACTGGAAGAACGTATTACCAGATTGGATTCAGAAGATCTATCCACTCTTATATACACCTCCGGCACCACCGGTACGCCCAAAGCAGTCATGCTAACCCACAAAGGCTGGTTTGCCATGTTATTCGGCACCGGTTATCATATTCCCATCGTGGAAACAGATGTAAATCTGGCTTTCCTACCCCTGTCCCATGTTTTTGAACGGGCCTGGAGCTACTTTATCCTCTGTGGCAACGGCCAGGTGGATTACTGCCATGATACCAAGGCCATCAATCAATTCCTGCTGGAGTCCAGGCCTCATTATATGTGCAGTGTGCCCCGCATGTGGGAGAAGATCTATGCTACCGTCCAGCATGGCATCAGCCAGGCACCTCCCGAGCAGCAGCAGGGATTTAAATGGGCGCTGGCCATCGGTGGACAGTACGAAACCCTGAAAAAAGAGGGTAAGCCCATCCCAGAGGAATTACAGCAACAGTATGCGATAGCCGATGAAAAGGTTCTGAAAAAAATCCGCAATATTTTCGGCGGACGCAACAAAATCTTTAACTGCGGCGGGGCAGCTTTCTCCGCTGAAATTGCCGAGTTCTTCTTCAATGCCGGCGTGCTGCTGCTGCAAGGCTATGGCATGACCGAGTGTTTTGTTATCACGGTTGCCAACTCAGAACACAATAAATTCGGCACCTGCGGACCGGTCGTACCGCTCATGGATGTGAAATTCTCTGAAGAAGGTGAAATACTGGCCAAAGGCCCTTCCATGATGGTAGGCTATTACAAGGATCCGGAACTGACCAAAGCATCCCTCACCGAAGACGGTTATATGAAAACAGGCGATGTAGGCTTTATTGATGAGGAAGGCTATCTGAGCATTACCGACCGGATTAAGGATATGATGAAGACCTCCGGCGGTAAGTATATTGCACCCCAGCATATTGAAACCTTGCTCAAGGAAGACTTTTATATCGACAACGTGGCTACCATCGGCGATGGCCGCAAATATGTATCCGCCCTGATCTCTCCGAGCTTTGAAGCACTGGAAGGCTGGGCTAAAGCCAAGGGCATCAGCTATACCAGCCGGGAGGAATTGGTAGAAAAACCTGAGGTTACCGCTTTCTATCGGGAAATAATCGACAACCGCACCAAGGATCTGGGCCAGGTGGAGCAGGTCAAGAAATTCACCGTCCTGCCCAATGAATTCACCCAGGAAACCAGTGAACTGACTGCCACCATGAAGATTAAACGTAAAGCCATCAACGAGAAATATGCAGATATTATTGAGGCCATGTACACCGAATAAAAGATTCGTTTAATCAATAAAATATCACCTATACTATAATCCCGGAACCGAATATCACGGTTCCGGGATTTTTCAGGGACAGTAAACCTCCCCCATGATTATCCAAAATACTCACGACTCACTAGCGGGCTTCTCCGGTTTTATCCAGATGTACCTTAACCATTACCTTAATATTGGCGTACTGAATAAATTCAGGGTTATCTATCTCTTTCTCCAGGGCACGGCGATTCTTGGTCAGGGCATATTTAGAGATATCAATGCAATCAACTTTTATTTCTTCCTGCATCTTTTTAATAAATTTTTCGCACTGATTTTTCACCTGTTGCTCTACGGTCTTTTCTATTTCTTTCAGGTGTTTTTCTGTTACCGGGCCTTGATGGCTGTGTTCATCCAGGTTTCCTGTCAGCTTTATGGTTATAAGGAAGTTATGTCCCTGTTGATCTTGATAATACTTCACCTTTCTGGAGTTACTAACCAGCACCGATCCCCAATGCTTCTTTCCAGCTTCATTTCTCATGAAGGGTTGGTAGCTTTCTCCTGCTATACCGCGCAGCAGCACCAGCATTTGACCTTCTTCCAGGTTCAGTTTTTTTACCATTTGGTCTTTTTTAAAAACGGCTACCCCGCTAATAATCACCCGATCACCTTTGCGTTCCAAAATTGGGGCTACCGGGTTTTTGCCGGTATCCTGACTGCGATAAAACTCCCCCAAGCGAATAACCGGTATAAAAGTTCTCTGGTGGATACCATCAAATAAGGCCAGCAGATAAGTTCCTATATTAGTATCGTTTTTTATAGGTGTTTTAAGAATATCCTCACCCCGTCCGGCAGCTACGGCAAAATACATGGTACCGCTAATAGTAGTGCCCCGCAACAAGGCATCCATATAGGGGTTTATTCCCAGGCTGGCCATCTCTTCACCAATTATTATCGTTTTAAGCAGCCCGGTTACATAGGTATCGGGATCGATAAGCGCCCGTTTCTGACGAACATCAGTGGCGTTAATGCCGGAAAGGGTTTGAATATCTACCGGGGCCGAGGACTTAGGAGCCAGATTAGGTGTCATGGTAGTTACATCCATCAGCTTTCTGCCTGGTGGAGTCGGCGGGTCGGAGGGGTCGGCAGATCCGGGTGAATGCAAATCATATGATGCTGCCAACGGAAAGTTTAATTTGTCCAGATCTCGTGAGTCCCAGCACCCGCATAGCGGGAGGAGTAATAGGATAATAACTGTTAAAGATACTTTTCTAGGCACTTTGGGCCTCCTTCCCCCGGATAACCGCAACCACCAGCATAAGCAAGGGGTAAAATAACCCGGCCAGCAGGAAAGTATAACCGGCATATTCGGCCCATTTAAAAGCAATTATTAGATTCGGGGGTAACAAGGCCAGGATATACACGGGCAACGCAATTGCTATTACTACCAGGTGAAAATATTTGTCCCGTTTTACATGCAGTACTTCACTTAAGGAGTAAGCTGCAGCGAACCCCATATTCATAGTAGGCCGGATTCCCACACCCATCCATACTGCCAGCATAAAAATTTCCGGTCTTTCCAATACGGGAAATCGTATAGTTTTAAAAACAGTAAACACCGGCCAGTTTAACGTTTGTATAAAATTATTGCCCCAGACCACCTGGCATATCACGGTTACAAGCACGTATACCAGCATAGTGTACCCTAAACCCAGTATTCCTGCCTTAATGATTTCCCCCTTTTGCCTGACCAGAAAATAAAATACCAGCAGTACTTCTATTCCGGCATAAGCAGTACTACAGGACAAAGCTCCCCGGGCTATACTCTTCAAACCAGCTTCCCCAACCGGCAGGAGATTAGTATAATCAGCACCAGCCAAAGGGATCATTATTATAACTAATAAAGGCAATATTATCCAAAATAATATTTCGTTCAGCCGGGCTACCACCCGGGCACCTTTATTAATTGCATAGACAACGGCCAGCATTGCTATAAAAGCAATAACTGGAAGTGGAGTACGGGGCAAAAGAAAAGCAGAAGTTACTTCGGTAAACATTCGTACCACCGTAGCCTCGAAAAATATTATATAAACTACGAAAAGGAAAACCATGACCGAGCCCAACCAGCGACCAAATAACAGCTGATTCATAGCCACAAAACCGGACTCCGGCATCCGCCGCCCCAGGCGTTCAATTATAAACAATATCAGAAAAGGTAAAAGTCCACCCAGAAATACCGCTAACCATGCATTCTGGTGCGCCTCCATGCCAGCCAGACGGGGGAGACTAAAAACCCCCATACCAATTTGGGCACCAATAATTATATATATTAGCTGCTTACTGGTTATGGTATCAGTACTATTCACCTTCTCCCCCCTCTTTTCCGGTTCTCCCCTGACGTTGTTTCTGCTGGCTGGGTATGGACAGCGGCCTTAGATTCATCTTCCATAACCAGATACGGAATAAACTATCTTTTAAATCTGCAAAACGCATGGGGGCCAAAGGAGCGAAATAAGGAACTCCCAAACTTTCCAGGCTGCAAAGGTGGGCCAGCATAAATATCCAACCCAGGGAAAAACCAAACAGTCCGAAAATAGCCGTAATAAATATCATGGGCAGACGCAGGATACGGGTGGACTGCACCAGAGGACCAGCAGGCAAAGCAAAAGTAGAGATGGTAGTAACTGCAATAATAATGATTACGGCCGGGGTGGCTAATTTAGCGGATATAGCTGCCTGCCCCAGGATGATGCCTGCCACCACCCCTGCAGTCTGACCTACCGGACCGGGCAGACGCAGGCCGGATTCAATGACCTTTTGAATAATAAATTCCTGAATCAAGACTTCTATTAAAACCGGGAAAGGGACCTCCTTGCGGGCCTGGGCCAGACTGGTGACCAAATTCACTGGTAATAATTCCGGAGTAAAACTAATCAGGGCAATATAAAGAGCTGGTAAAGAAATAGCGATAAAATAAGCCAGAAAGCGTATATACCTGAGAAAGGAACTTATATAGGTTCGATCCAGGTAGTCCTCCGGCGCCTGGAAAAACTCGATAAAGAGCGCCGGAAGAAAAATGGCGGTAGGTGTACCGTCCACCATTATGGCAATCCGTCCTTCCAGCAGTTCAGCGATAGTTTTATCAGGACGCTCGCTGGTCCATACCTGAGGAAATGGAGAAAAGGGCTTATCCTCAATATTTTGAATAATCATACCAGCATTAAATACCCCGTCGATATCAATATGATTGAGACGGTCATTCACCTGCTCCACCAAACCATGATCGACTATATCATCAATATATAAAACCGCCACCGGGGTACGGGTGCGACGGCCCACCATAGTTTTCTTTATCACCAGGCGGGGATTACGCAGGTGGCGACGCACCATGCCAATATTTATATCCAGATTTTCAATGAAACCTTCCCGGGGACCATGGGTGGCTTTTTCACTTGGGGGTTCTGTGATAGCGCGAAGCTGCCCGCCATGAATATCAATTATAACCGCTTCCCGTATGCTCTCGAAAATCAAGACCACCATGCCGTCAAATATACTATGTACCATCTCCGCCAGGTTATCAGTTTTACGTAATTGCCCCTCACTAATAGAAGTCCATACTATTAAATCTACCCGGTCGGTGTTATTAAATTTATCTAATTCCCATCCCCCGCTGTGCATCATCAAGGGTTTAAATATATGTTCATTTAACTTCTTATCGTCAACTACAGCATTGAAATAAAAGGCACAGGCCTGCAGTTTTATCTCATTATCCAGGTAGAAAGGCCGGGCAATCAGGTCGTGATTTTTTTCCACATAAGGCTGCAGCAAGGCCAACTTATCGTCATAGCCTTGCGGCAGCTGGATATCCGGTATATCTTTGGTATCGTGTCCGCCCTGGGGCTGAGCTTCCTCACCCCGGCGTGGAATTTTACGCATAAAAATACTCCAGTTAAAAAATACTTGTAGGTATATTTTTAACCAGAGTATGATTTTATATCCGCAATAAAATATTGCCTGACGTCCCCGTTGTAACAGGTGTTATTTCAGCAG
>JAAYBS010000206.1 GCA_012718855.1 Syntrophomonadaceae bacterium | reverse complement strand
GATATGGATACAGATGGGCAGGCCGGTTATATTTAAACAGATGCGACCAGGTTTACAGGGCCGGTCTTTTTTTATGTACAAGTTTCGCACCATGACGGATGAACGGGATGAAAACGGAGTATTGTTACCGGACGAGATGCGTTTGACCCGGTTGGGGAAGTTTTTACGTAGCAGCAGTCTGGATGAATTGCCGGAGTTGTTTAATGTATTGAAGGGTGATATGAGTCTGGTGGGACCGCGACCTTTATTAATGCAATACCTGCAACGCTATACTCCTGACCAGGCGCGTCGCCATGCAGCGAAGCCGGGCATCACCGGCTGGGCGCAGGTGAATGGGCGTAATGCGATTAGCTGGGAGGAAAAGTTTGTTCTGGATGTGTGGTATGTGGATAATTGCTCGTTGTGGCTGGATATGAAAATAATGTTTATGACAGTAGTAAAGGTTTTTCGGCGGGAAGGGATCAGCGCTGAGGGTGAGGCTACCATGGCTGAGTTTATGGGCAATAATAATACACAATATAGTGATTTGCAGCGAAGCAATATACAGGCGGCTGCAATACAAGATAATAGTAATGGTTAAGATAGAATAGATTATACCGGGTAGCTGGGAAGGTTTTATACTATAGTAGGGGGAAGGTAGGAATAATGGCGGACGGCTTAAAGCCTTTGGTAATAGTTGGCGCAGGGGGCCTGGGCAGAGAAGTAGCCTGGCTGGCAGCAGATATTAATCGCCAAAAACCAGAGTGGGATTTTATCGGATTTGTAGATGACGGAGTGCAGGGGAATACGGTGGAAGGTTATCAGGTTCTTGGCCCGGTTAAGCATCTTTTTGAAATGTCTTCAGATATATGGGTAGTGGTAGCCATAGCTGATTCTAAGACCAGGATGAAGTTTATCCGGCAGATCCAGGATCAGGGGAGAAAACTGGCTACTCTGGTCCACCCGTCGGTAAGCATGTCGGACTATGTAAAAATAGGTGATGGTTCTATTATTTGTCCGGGTGCTATCATAACTACTAATGTAAGTCTGGGGATTTCCAATATCATAAATCCTGGTTGCTTTATTGGTCATGATACTAAATTACAGGATTTTGTCAGCCTGATGCCAGCCTCCAATCTGGCCGGGGAGGTCAGGGTAGGGGAAGGCTGCTATTTTGGACTTAATTCCTGTGTGATTAACCGTACTTCTATTGGTGAATGGAGCGTTATTGGTGCGGGTGCAACAGTAGTTAACGATATACCTGCTTATAGCCTGGCTGTTGGAGTTCCGGCCCGGGTAGTAAAGCAACTGGATTAAATATGAAAAATAGTGGAATCATTTTTGACGCAGATTAACGCAGATTATATATGATTTGATTATTGTTAATATTATCTGTGTCTAATCGTTTCTGTTTTTAAAATTTACTACTAAGGAGATAAATGAATCCATGCAAAAAAACAATAAGCGAATCTTTCTCTCCCCTCCGCACATGAGCGGGCGGGAGCAGGAGTACATAAAAGAGGCTTTTGAATCTAACTGGATTGCTCCGCTGGGGCCGCATGTGACTGCTTTTGAACAGGAAGCAGCCGCTTATGCCGGG
>JAAYBS010000205.1 GCA_012718855.1 Syntrophomonadaceae bacterium | reverse complement strand
CGGGCATAATAATTATGATCATTATCTACATGGGCCAGCTTATCGCGGGTCCATCTGAGCAGATAATAAGACAGGTCATCATTTTGTATGTAACTTCTTTCCAGCAAGTGATGATCGCGGGCATTATTCAGAAATCGGTTATTGTAATTAATAAAAGCCGCAGCTGAGGTACAGGAAGTTGAACTGTTGAAATTATCATGATAAATCTCAATACGGGTATCGTTATTATAAGCTACGGTACGCAGTGCAGAAAGTGAAAGGTCCAGCTGCATACCCTCCGGAATATCGAGACGGTAGCCCAAAGCATAATCACTTAAGCGCTGGCAGCCATCCTGCCCGGGAGCCAGCATCTTTAAATCCTTCAGCGGTTTTTCCGAAGGTTGCTCCACTTGCTGTCCATTTTCAATATAAATTGCACTTCCAGCTGCAGCCGAAGCTACCGGCAGAATCAATCCTATTATCATACAGCATATAACTGGTACAATTAATGCCTTAACGAAATACTTCACCCTCACATCTCCTCATACAAATATATACATTATTACCACAAGTAAAGCCTTTTGACCAGACAGGGACGGTTCCTCTCCTTGATTACGAGGCGATTTTACTATATGATACAAAGGATTAAAGGCAGTAAAATAATTGCAGGGAGAAGGGTTGAGGGGTCGCCATGCAGAAACAACCGGATAAGCCTGTTAAAGTCAGAAAGCCGGGAGTGCTGGGTATAATCGCTATGATAATATTCTGCTGGCTGGCCTTTGATGTAGCGGTACACCAACACTCTGTCACCCGTAACCTGTTGGAAATTTTGCTGGCCTTTATAGTGCTGGCAATACCCATGCAAATCAGAAAACTTATTAAACGACATCAAAATCGAGACTAACTATCACCTGCGGGAGTGTTTATCAGATGAAAGTCGTACTATCCGGATATTATGGTTTTGACAATGCCGGCGATGAAGCCCTGCTTTCGGCTATCAAATCTTCCCTGCATCAACTGCAGCCCGGGGTGGAAATTACAGTATTATCAGGAAATCCACATAAGACTGCTCAATTACATGGACTGCAAGCCGTCTACTACATGAATCCCCTGCAACTGATAAAGGAACTCGGTCAGGCTGACCTGTTGATCAGCGGAGGAGGCAGTATATTTCAGGATATTACCAGTGCCCGTTCGCTGCCTTACTACATTAGTGTAGTGGCTTTGGCCAAATTGCTGCGCAAACCGGTTATCTTTTATGCCCAGGGGGTAGGCCCTATCAATCGTCCTTTAAGTAAATGGCTGATGAAAAAAATTGCCAACCGCGTAGAACTGATTACCTTGCGTGATGAAGAATCCCGTCAGTTATTATTGCGACTGGGAGTAAACCGTCCTGAAATCCAGGTAACTGCTGATCCGGTATTTTCACTTAAACCGGATGAAGAGGACTTTGCAGCCGTAGAATCAATGCTCCCCGACCTGCAGGACTCTCGGCCAATTATAGGAGTTTCGGTACGGCACTGGGAATCTCTGCAGGGATATCAGCAGCAATTAGCCCACACGCTGGATGAACTTTACGCCCAGGGGTATCAGATACTGTTTATTCCCATGGCTTACCCGGATGACATCGATGAATCACGCCAGGTAGCAAAGTTTATGACTCGTCCCTACCGGATAATAGAAAGAAATCTTAGCAGCCAACAGCACCTGGCCTTAATATCCCGGCTTTATCTTATGGTGGGTATGCGTCTGCATGCATTAATCTTTGCCGCCAGCCAGGGGGTTCCCTTTGCCGGGATATCATATGATCCCAAGATTGACGCTTTTTTAAACTATTTTAAACTTAAACCCTTATCATTAAATTATGAGGAAATGTGGCAGGAACTGCAGCCTTTATTAAACGACCAGCAGGGAAGAGAACAAATCCTGAAAGAATCCCAAACCCTGCGCCGAAAATCAGAACTAAACGCCAAACTGGCCTTGTCTCTGGTAACTAAGAAATGAAGGTTGAGCGGAAGGAGCTATTAAGAAGCGGAGGCCTCTGGCCTCCATGGGATTTGACGCAGATGTCGCAGATTACGCGGATTCCCGCAGTTCTCTTATACTTTAATAGATAGTCAAATGATTTATGGTTTGGTTAGGTTTGAATAATGACGGAGTTTTCTTAATAGACACAGACTGCCGCAGATATTTTTATGATTGATTTGGAGTTAGAATATATATGGGCAAGTGGGACTTGGTGTTTGAAGAGATTTTTCTTTTATTGTCATCCTGAGCGGAGCGAAGCAACATTTAAAGTGTGTTCATAACGAAGGTTTGAACACATGGGTAGTCCCCGGAGGGGGGATCTCTAATAAAGTTAAAATTACCATATAGCGTAATAGACTCTTCGCTACGCTCAGAGTGACAATATCCTGGAGATTAAAAATTAAAAAAATCCGCGGAAATCTGCGCCCGAAGGGTCTGCGTTATCTGCGTTAGAAAAAATTATAAATAACCGTCAGGTCAAGTCAGGTTAATCAGTTTAAGTTAGGTTCTAATATTCAATCTCCCTCTTAAGGAAAACTAAAATTACCATAAATAACCTGACTCCGATTTAATCAAAATAAAAAATCAGTGAAAATCTGCGCCCGAAGGGTCTGCGTAATCTGCGTCAGAAAAAAATAAAATTGAATCTACGCTATTAAATCTAAGGATGTTTGTATGAATCAGGAAGCTAAAACCGGAAAAACTTTTATTGGCGTATCTGCCATCATATTTCTATCCAAACTGCTGGGATTTGCCCGGGATATATTCTTTGCCGGGGTCTTCGGGACCACGGTTATTACTGACATATTCCAGGTCATATTCAGCTTTCCCAGCCTGCTGTTCTCCAGCATCGGCACGGCCCTGTCATCGGTAAATATACCTAACCTCACTTATTTTACCAGTACCAGAACCCGTGAAGAACGTAACCAATATATGTCCAATCTTATGGCACATGTAACCTTGTGGAGTACCATCCTAACAGTGGCTGGAGTAATATTTGCTCCTACCATTTCCAGCTTGATCGCCCCCGGAGTCAGTTCCTCGGTTGACCATTTTGCCATAACGCTGACTCGTATCATGATGCCGACCCTGATATTTGTAAACCTGACCTATCTGACCACCGGCATACTGCAGGTGCACGGTTACTTTATGCGATCGGCGGCTATCAGCATCCCCTTTAACCTGTTAATTATTCTGGCCCTGTATATGCGGGGAGACGACATAGTTTTTCTTAGTTATGTAACCACCATCGGCTGGTTATTGCAGTTTCTTATTCAGGTACCGGTACTTAAACGGGAAAAATATGCTCTGCCGCGCTTTATTCGCCACGGCGGACAGGCATTTGTCAGCCTCAGGCAGCTGGTACCGGTGCTGTTGGGCAACTCACTGCTGCAGCTTTGCCTGATTCTGGACCGTTCCTTTGCAACCCATCTGGGAGAAGGCAGCACCGCCGCCTTAGCTTTTGGCGGCAACCTGTTTGTTACCATCACCAGCGTATTCATCGTAGCCATGTCCACGGTGGTATTCCCCCGTCTGTCAAAATACTGTCTGGATGAGGATTTTGACAGTATTCGTGCGCTGCTGGCTACTATTTTCAAGAT
>JAAYBS010000204.1 GCA_012718855.1 Syntrophomonadaceae bacterium | reverse complement strand
GATCGCCCTTGATGTAAGGAGCTACGTCCATAACTTTGGCTACTCCGCCTTCGTAGTAGATGTTGGAGCCAATGCGGAACTCACCACTACCAATGGTCTCACCAGGAGCAGGAGTTACAACAGTTGCTGCTACTACGCTAGCTACTGCTCCTCTGTTAATGAACTGGTTGCTCCAGCTTTGATTTACAGCACTACCAGTGATGTCAATTTTCAAGTCACCTTCTGCAACAGTTCTGTCTACTGTGTAGTAAACATCAGATATTTTAATTTCTGAAGCTGTTCTGCTGGCGTTTTTAATTTCAATTTCTAAGGTATGCCATCTGGAAGTAGGATCCCAAGTTCTGCGTACTGTACCAATGTTTAAATCACCTTCGGTAACTTCAACTTTTGGTAACTTCGCCCATTGTACACCTTGAGGAGCTCTTAAGGTTAATACAGCATTTCCCGCACCAAATTTTGCTGCTTGTGTAGCTAGAATACCTTCTGCCATAGTTTCAGTTATAGTGATATCGCCAGCTTTTTGATCTTGTCTTCCAATAATAACTTGAGCTTTATCAGCTTTTCCTTCTACTGGTACTACTACTTCAGCAACTTTAATAGTTTCTGTAATTCCTGCACTACCGTGGAAAGTAACTTCGATTGGTCCACTAAAATCAGGAGCTACGTCAACTTCTAAATTCTTAAGTTCCATTTTACCTTTGGAAGTTAAAACGTTAGTAACAGGACCATTTACCTTAGCCAAATCATTGGTTGATCTCTTAAAGGTAATATTTAAAGTACCTGCTGTAGATTGTCCGCTAAATGTTGCAGCACCAAATCCTGGAACTGTACGAGGTGTTGTATCTGACCATTCAACTCCATCAGAAAGAGTCATATAAACTTGTCTGCCAGCTAATATACTACCGGCAATATTTTCTGCTATTTCGATGGTAGAAATTTCTTGGTTAGCTCTTCCTGCTACTAATTCTGTATCAGGCTTTTCAGCTTTTACTGTGTAACCAAAATCTTTATAAGTACCTAATTTAACCTGCGAAGTATTTGTTTGTGATTTTCCTGAAACGGTAAGGTTAATATCGCCAAAATCAGCTACTTCTTCATCAATTACTATTTGACCTGTAATGGTAAATGTGTACTTTGCTGCAGGTGTTCCCCCTGCAGTTGTACGAGTAACTTCCACAACTGTTCTGTCTGATGCTACAACAGCTGTAATCGTTTCACCTGCTGGTAGCGGAGTTGTACCCGGGAATAACATTACAGTTGGATTAGCATTCCATTCTACTCCTCTGGGAAGTTTAAGTTTTAAGGACATGCCTTGCTCTAAAGCGCCGGCGGCATCTTCTCTAACATGTAAAGGAATGTTTGCTGAAAGACCGGCAGTTAAAGTTCCGGGATCGCTACGAACTATGTCTAAAGCACCGCCGCTAGTTTTGGCTACGGTTACAAAACCATCCGTAAAATCGCCAGCTAACTTCATAATAGTTGCAGTAATTTCTGCATCCGCACTACTAGGCACTGTTACTCCATTTAAATTAACTGCCAGTTTAACCTTTGATAGTACCGCGGTATTATTAATTTCAAGTTGTAACTGGTTGCCTGATAGTTGTGATAATCTCCAAGTATTGTTTGCCATAGCAACTTCGGTAGCAGGTGTTACTACACCTACTGGTGGACTTCCTGGTACAGGAGCTCTCACTACAGATACAGCACCTGGGGGATTAGCCACTCCGGGATATGTTAAGGTAACTTTACCTGGAGCAGTGTCAGCAGCTGTCCATCCACCAATTGCAGCCGTATTATTATTTATAGCTAAAGCTAAGTCAGCTGCCCCATTGTTTGCACTGCCTTCATTAAAGTTAAAAGTACCTGCACCACCATTAGCCGCTGAATTAGCCGTAAAAGCAACACCATTAATATAAATAGTCTCACCTACAGCTAATGGAGTAGTAATATCAAAAGTAAATGAAACAGCTGCCGCTCCTCCTGTTAGAGGCTTGGGAGTATCACTTATATCAGATACTCTATCCGCAGCTTGGGGAGCAATCACAAAGCTATCGGGTAATTTAATTACCGCTTTGTGAGGGCCGGCACCTAATATAGGAAAGTCTATTATAACCGGACCTAAGCTTTGTCCAGCTGCCTTTGAAACAGTCGGCACGGTTGAGGTGCTGTAAGGTGATGCACTAGCTGTACCTACACCAACGAACATAGTCATCAGCATAGCTAGAACTAACAGCATAGAAAGTTTTCTATTTCTTGCTTTTAACAATTTGTTTTCCTCCTTTAATAAATGGTTATGCATTGATTGAGGTAATCGACCTTGCGGTCAATCTTTAGGTTTATCTATTCACCCCTTTCGAAATAACAAAGGTTTAAATTCAGGTGATCAGTGGAGTCATATGTAGTGCCATTTCAACTCCACAAAATATTAATGGCTGTACATTAAGACGTAATGCCACATTGTTTTGTTCCGTTTTTTGTTAAATGAAAATTAATTGATGTGATGAAGATACGCTTACTAGATCGGTGATAGCCCAATCTTAAAGGATATATTGAGGATTTGCCATAATTCATACTGAGCGATAGCGAAAAGTCTTCTAT
>JAAYBS010000203.1 GCA_012718855.1 Syntrophomonadaceae bacterium | reverse complement strand
CCGGTTCCTCTCCTCGCACAATTGTAGTCTTTTACCCTACAATTTTAGCTGGTTTGGAACATTAAGGTAAATATTCTCCGTTTTTAGTGGCCAATTTTTCTCCCTTTTATTTTACCGCTTACAGCGATATATATTATTAGGCAGGATATACCATTTTTGTACTGAAGTATACATAAATGTAACAATGTAAAAACGGCATCTTTTTTTGAACTGAATAGTAACACAATCGGTTTTGGAACGGGTAGTTGTAGTGGTGATAATGTTTATAATGGGAAGTTTACTTGTTCCGCAAGGTTGCCATAGAGAGGGTTGATTAATTGAAGATACAAAAAGATCTTAATGCACAACAAATTAAGGCTATATGTAATGTTTTAGCAGATACGAACCGCGGACTTACAAAAACAGAGTTAAAGCGCTTATTAGATCAGTGTTACATTGCAGCAGTGGATGATGGAAGCATTAATAATGGTTATACATATAGAATTGGGTTAAATAAAAGAGATTGGTTGTACAACTGCATGATCAATGAAGTGAATAAACACCATTCATTTGAAAAAATATATTCATTCATAGAAAAAGCACTTAATCCTGTTAGTTATACTAGCGAATCAAACCGCGATAAATACAATTTTCTTTTGGAAGAAACCAATAAAGCATTATTATTGGCAGGCTTATTTATATCTAAAGAAGGCCGACTTAATGAGGTTACTCAGGCCAAAACACTTGATGAAGTTGATAGGCGTGTTAATAATTTAAGAAGACAACTTCGTATTAGGGCTATACATCATGAAGTTGAAAAATATTGCATCAAGGATTATTTAAGAAAAGATTATTATGATGCTGTATTCGAAGCTTCCAAAGGATTAGCAGAGCGGGTTCGCGAAATTACATGTTTAACTTCTGATGGTTCCGCTTTATTTCAAAAAGCGTTTGCAAAGAACGATCCATATATTTTTTTTAATAATTTAAAAACGGACAGTGAAATTAATGAATTTATTGGATTAAAAGAATTGCTAGAATCAATATTTCATTTGGTAAGAAATCCAGCAGCACATACACCAAAAGTAAATTGGAAAATGGACGAAATAAAGGCATTAGATATTTTGACCGTGATTTCTTTTGCTCATAAATATTTAGATGAATGCTATAAGATGCCTGGGAAATAGCCAATTAGGCTAATAAATTGAAGTTCATAGGGGTGTGGAGATGACTATAGATGACCTTAGCAATGAAATTACTAATAGACAATGTGCTTTCCTTTGTGGCAATGGATTTAGCATGAATTTCGATAGTGGATTTTCCAATATCCATAGTAGATTATATGAAGTACATAAGTCTTTATATAAGAATACGAAATACAAAGTTAAATCAAGGAACGAAGTGTTAATCTGCAAATTAATGGCTCCCGAAGGGGGCCTTTTTTCTCGAATTAAACAATCGGCCAACAAAATGAATGCTAAAGCAAAGTGCGAATAATCTTCGTTTTGTTTTAGCATTAAAAATACTAT
>JAAYBS010000202.1 GCA_012718855.1 Syntrophomonadaceae bacterium | reverse complement strand
CGTCCATTGGCAGAGACCGGATTTACAATAAAAATTGTTTTTTCTTTATTCCTGGCCATCTAATCCCCACATTTTCCACAAAATCTCCTTATTCATTGTATATGAGTTAGTAAATAAGACCAATACCCTTTTATAATAGAATATAAATATTAAGGTAAAAGCCAAAACTAATGAAAGTAACTACTATGAACATTGGAGGGTGTGAG
Organism: Syntrophomonadaceae bacterium; assembly: GCA_012718855.1. Taxonomy (GTDB): domain Bacteria; phylum Bacillota; class Syntrophomonadia; order Syntrophomonadales; family Syntrophomonadaceae; genus JAAYBS01. Next base: position 11,499 of record JAAYBS010000202.1, on the reverse strand, counting down.
GATGGATACGAATAGAAATGAATTGGCAACTTTCGCCGGAGGCTGTTTTTGGTGCATGGTTTCCCCCTTTGATCAAATACCCGGTATAAATAAGGTGATTTCAGGCTACACCGGCGGCCATATAGAAAATCCTTCCTACGAACAGGTATGCTCCCAAGAAACTGGTCATTATGAAGCAGTTCAGATAAGTTTTGATCCAGAGCAAATCTCCTATGAACAAATTCTAGAAATATATTTGGCAACAAATAGACCCTACTGATCCTGGAGGACAGTTTTTTGATCGGGGAGAAACTTACCGGACTGCTATTTTTTATCATAATGAGGAGCAAAAGAAAAAAGCAGAGGAATCTAAGAATTTACTTGCTAAAAGCGGCAGGTTTGATAAACCTATAGTAACCAGGATTCTTCCCGCCGGGCCTTTTTACCCCGCTGAAGAATACCACCAGGATTATGGTAAGAAAAATCCATTGCACTATAAGCAGTATCGCATAGCTTCGGGACGAGATTCTTTTATAAAAAGGTACTGGAAACAGGGAGAAAAGGAAAATCTAAAACAGGTTTTGACTCCAATGCAATATGAAGTAACCCAAAACAATGCCACCGAACCCCCCTTTAATAACGAATATTGGAATAACGAAAAAGAAGGTATCTATGTCGATATCGTTTCCGGGGAACCCCTGTTCAGCTCACTGCATAAATATGATTCTGGATGCGGCTGGCCCAGCTTCACCAGGCCCCTTCATGCCGAAAATATAAAGGGAAAAACTGATTACAGCCACGGCATGATACGAACAGAAGTAAGGAGCAAAGAAGCTGACTCTCACCTGGGACACATATTTGATGATGGCCCATCTCCTGGGGGCTTACGCTACTGTATTAACTCCGCAGCCCTGCGGTTTATACCCAAAGAGGAACTGGAGGAGAAAGGATACGGTGAGTATACCCACCTGTTTGAAAAACCTTGATATTTTCCTCTTGTTCCATTATTACATTTAATTATCGTACTAGTTCTTCAATAGAAACAACTGTAATAAAAAGAAGTCCCCGCGGAGTTTTGCTTGCTCTCGCGGGGAAACCTGTTAGTACCTAAGCGACCTACACTACATTACTACATCAACCAATTGTTGAAACTCATTATATACTTGCTCAATTCTTTTAACACCTATTTCTTCAAACCCTTTCCCATTTAACTCAATAATACTTTCAAGGAAACGGTCAATGATTTCCTTATGGTCATACCAATATCGGGTACTCAGCCCTATTGCCATTGTTGTTACCATGCCGCCTGCCTCAATAAAATCTGCGTCAACCATTCCGCCCAGAGCATATCTTTGAATGTTTTCCCCTAGTAATTGCCTAACCGTATGTTCAATGTATATTGGAAATTGATGTATGTTACTCAATATAAACCGCTCCTTCAATTATTGTGTCATATTAATTAAGATACCTGGTACCAATATGTCCCAGCGGCTCTGGATTATTTCTCAAGGCCGCTGGGGGGTGTACTTGTTTAAGAAAGCCCCGTGAGAGAGCAAATGTTCACTTTCCCACGGGCTTCTTGGTTTCTCTCCTTCGGTTACTGAAGTTAGCTTGGGAAGGATAGCCAGACGGAGTCTACCCCTCCCGGATTTTTTTAGTTAAGCGGTTAGTAGTTTTTAGTTATCTGTTCCACCATCGCTACCTTGGTCTGGATTCAATAAGCTATTAGCTTTTGCTATCATTTCTACAAATAAAGTTTTATGTGAACTTCCATCAGATACTGCGGTTACCAAACTTCCAGCTGCTGTAATAGCCTCTTGATTTACGCCTTCTGTTAATGTTAATTCCCCAACATCAGCAAGTGGATTCGTAAACAGTGCATATACTGCTTCTGCTGCTTCAAATATCTTTGTATCGGTAAAGGTCGGAGTCATTTCTGCTGTTGCAGTTCCGTCAATATATTGGACCTTTGCAACTGCTTTATCCGGTATATCGGTAATCCCTGCAGACCAACTGTTATCCCAGCTTGTGGCTTTATATTGGCCACCTGCATCAATGGTTCCACTGGTTGCTGATTTGTCTGCATGTTTACTATAGCCTGTAGCATTAAAGGTTTGTTGACCTAATAAGGTTTGGCCCTTATAAAGCTCTACTACTATGCTTGTTGTATCGCTAATTTTCTTGCCAGAACTGTCAGCATTAAGATTAATTCCTACTCCATAGCCCAGCACGCGAACTGTCTTACCTTCACCAGCAGCTGTGCTAGCATAGGCTTTATTATCAGCTATAGTTACGCTGGTAATAGTTAACCTTCCAGTTGTCTCTGTTTTTACTCCATCTATTGCCGTTCGAAGGGCATTCCTGGTGGCAGTGGAGCTGGTTTTCTTGCTGTAATCTATGCCCTTTAATGCCGCTGTTTGTTGGACTTGTGGTAAGTTACCAAAGTCTGTGACCAGACCGTTTAATTCAGGTAAGATTTCGGTTTTAATATTCTTACCTGAATGTAGGGTTTGAAGCTGTACTGCATTTAAGTTTGTTATAAGCATCGTTATGAAACCCATATTTGTTAGTGGATTGCTTGAAGAAGCTGCTGCAAATATTGCTACAGATTCCTGGAATACCATCCTGGTGGCCACGATCTCATCGAACATGGGCTTTAAGGTTTCTAGAGTATAGCCGCCTTCTGGCTTGTTGTTGTAGATGTCGTTGGCTACGGCGTTCTTTCTGCCTTCCGGTGTCAACTGGTTGTACTGGTCCAGGTTAAGACCCAGCTTGGCAGCGTTCTCCTCTAGTGCCGTCTTCACCGCGGCATAGTTGTCTGCACTTGAGGCATTGTTGACTGCATCCAGGGCTGCTTGCACTGCTGCGGTTTCCCCTTCTTCTACCTCCGTCAAAGCTGCATTCATGGCATCAGTTGTCGCCTGTGATCTGGTATAGGGGATACCTTCAAACACTTTTTGCAATACTGCTGCTTTGCCATCTGCATCTAAAGCGTTGTATCTGGTTACCAAGTCTTCTAGTGTACTTATCTTGGTTGCAACCGGTATGTCTGAATGGGTTCCATAACTTACCGTTTGGAATCTCTCCAGCAGCATGGTCACAAAGGAAATACCGTTAAGAGCTTCGATATTCTCGGCATTGTTCACCAAGTCCATTGATTCCTCGGTTACCAGTCTGGTGGCTACCATGTCGTTAAAGTATGTGGTTAAAGTAGCCAGGTCGTAACCTTCACTCGGCTTATTATTGTTTAGATCGTAGAATACTGCTGTCTTTCTATTTTTTCCTCCAGTCGCAGTCTTATCAAGTGCGGCGTAGTCGCTTTCAGCACCTACATTTACACCCAACGTTGTTAGGTAACCTTCTAAGGCTCCCGGCGCTTCAGCATATACGTATTTCTCCGGTGTCAAGTAATCATTAATTGCAGATAGGGCTGCTGTTACCTGGTCCCCTTCAACCTCTGTCAAGGCCACAGCTAAAGCATCGGTTGTCGCTTGGGATCTGGCATAACCGCCTTCCGGTCTCTTGCCTAGCAGTTTCTGTAATACTACATCACGATCTGCATCGCTGGGTAAATTGTTGTATCTGGTTTCCAGACCCTCAAGTGTACTTATCTTATCTGCAACCGGTATGTCTGAATGGGTCCCATAAGTTACCGTCTGGAATCTCTCCAGCAGCATGGTCACAAAGGAGATACCGTTAAGGGCGTCAATATTCTCGGCATTGTTCACTAAGTCCATTGATTTCTCGGTTACTAACCTGGTGGCTACCATATCATTAAAGTATGTCGTTAAGGTAGCCAGGTCGTAACCTTTACTCGGTTTGTTGTTGTTCAGGTCGTAGAATACTGCTGTCTTTCTGTTTTTACCGCCAGTCGTAGTCTTATCAAGGGCGACATAATCGCTGCCTTCACCAACTTGTAAGCCTAATGTGGCTAGATGTTCTCCTAAGGCTCCCGGGGCTTCAGCGTAGACGTAGTTCTCCGGTGTCAAGTAAGCGTTGACTGCATCTAAGACTGCTTGTACTGCTGCTTCTTCATCTGCCACTACCTTGTCTATGGCTACTCTCAAGGCATTCCTGGTGGCAGTGGAACTGGTGTTCTTGCTGTAATCTATGCCGGCTAATACTGCGGTTTTCTGCTTGGCTGTCAATGCATTGAAATCGGTAACCAATCCGTTTAGTTCTGGTAGAATTACTTCTTCAATGCTCTTTCCGGAATGCACTTTTTGAAGTGTTACAGCGTTTAGGTTGTTTTGCAGCATAGTAATGTAACTTAAATCTGTCAGTGGATTAGACTCTGAAGCTGCTGCAAATATTGCTACAGATTCCTGGAATACCATCCTGGTGGCCACGATCTCATCGAACATGGGCTTTAAGGTTTCTAGAGTATAGCGATTATCCGGCTTGTTGTTGTAGATGTCATTGGCTACAGCGTTCTTTCTGCCTCCCGGTGTCAACTGGTTGTACTGGTCCAGGTTAAGACCCAGCTTGGCAGCGTTCTCCTCTAGTGCCGTCTTCACCGCGGCATAGTTGTCTGCACTTGAGGCATTGTTGACTGAATCTAAAGCTGCTTGAATTGCTGCTGCCTCGTCAACTACAGCTTTAACCGCTACGTCCTGGCTGATGATGATATTTTCTGTTGCACCATAGTCGCCTGTAATGTCTACCAGCTTTAAGTTTACGTTACCGTCAAATGTTGCTGTGGCAACGATATAGACATCAGTTACTAAGGTAGTGTCAATCGGAAATCCTCCTTCGGGTCCCCAGCCTACTGCGTTAATGTCATACCATTTGTTGGCTGTATCCTTGGCCCAAAGCTGGAGGTTTTCTGCACCTACTGCCGCTACCCGTACGTTACCGGTATAGGCCTTATCTTTTGTTTCGTCTACCACGATGCTCAGCTTGACCGGAGTCATACCTTGAAAATCAGTATCCGTCGGGTTTTCTAATGCTTCGCTTACAACATACTCCGCGACTAGGTCTGCAATGTTGTACTTGTAGGTGTGGTACTCTTCTGGAGTGGCTTCTGCCGCTTCTACGGTTACGATAAATGTCCTTACGGCATCGGTTTTACCAGCTTGTTTTGTGGTCACAACTATCGTCAACGGATTTGCCGCTGCAATAGTATAGTCACTTCCGCTAGTGTATGGATAACCATTTATGGTGATGGTTGATGACGCACCACTAGCATCGCTTACAGTGAATTTAATCTTATCGTTGGTTCCGGTTACCCAGTCGGTTACTGCTCCGGTAGTATCGGTTGCTCCTGCTGCCGGGATTGCTACATTGGTTACCCCGCCAACTGGATTCGCACTGCCCTTTGCTAAGACTATATCGCTTGGCGCTGTTGCTTCAGCCTGCGTATAAGTTGCACTGGCTATAGCACTGTTCGGACTCCCTGCTTTTACTGCAATGGCTTTTACAGTTACTTCCGAATTGATTACCAGCGGTGTTGTCGCTTGATTCGTTGATTTTGCAGTTGGATCGCTTCCATTAGTTGTGTAGTAGATTGCATCTGCTCCTGCTGATGTAATCGTTACGGTCGTTCCAAAGGCAACTGCTCCTGCTGGTGGGTCAAATGTCGGTGTTGCTTGAGCGGCTGCATAAGGCACGAAACTAATGGTCAGCTTGATTGCTGTTTCCTCAGCTTCTCCTGCATACTTCAGATAAATATCCTGAGTCTTCGCTTCATTGCCATTGATCCACCAGACTATCTCTCCAGCTACTCCGGCTTCCGTTGCGTCAGCTTCGGTTAAAGCAGTAAAGTTAGTTTGGATTGCGGTCTTGTATTCTAGCTTGGTAATGTCAGTTACTCCGGTTGGTAATAACTGCAAACCAAACCATAAGCCTTCTCCCTGAGAGGGACTGGTTACGCTCTCAAGTACACCCGTTCCGCTTACGGTAACTGTATACGCCTTATCTGAACCTGTTACTGTTGCTACTTCAATCTTATCCCCGTTGGTTGATGTTGTACGGGCTGCTACACTTATGCCAGATATAACTTGCGGTGCTTTGTAAGGCACGAAACTAATAGTCAGCTTGATTGCTGTTTCCTCAGCTTCTCCTGCATACTTCAGGTAAATATCCTGAGTCTTTGCAACATCGCCATTGATCCACCATACGATCTGGCCTGCTACTCCTGCTTCCGTTGCGTCAGCTTCGGTTAAAGCAGCAAATGTAGATTGAATTGCTGTCTTGTATTCTAGCTTGGTAATATCAGTTACGCCTTCAGGTGATAACTGTAAACCAAACCATAAGCCTTCTGTAGGTGTTCCACCTGGATTACCCGTAACGGTTTCCAGTTCGCCTGTCCCGGTTACGGTAACTGCATACTCTTTGTCTGAACCTGTTACTGTTGCTACGTCAATCTTGTCTCCGTTGGTAGCTCCGGTACGGGCTGCTACACTTATGCCGGATATAACTTGCGGTGCTTTGTAAGGCACGAAACTAATAGTCAGCTTGATTGCTGTTTCCTCAGCTTCTCCTGCATACTTCAGGTAAATATCCTGAGTCTTCGCTTCATTGCCATTGATCCACCAGACTATCTCTCCAGCTACTCCGGCTTCCGTTGCGTCAGCTTCGGTTAAAGCAGTAAATTTAGTTTGGATTGCGGTCTTATATTCTAATTCCGTAATGTCAGTTACACCGGTTGGTGATAACTGCAGACCAAACCATAATCCATCTCCCTGAGAGGGACTGGTTACGCTCTCAAGTACACCCGTTCCGTTTACGGTAACTGTATACGCCTTACCTGAACCTGTTACTGTTACTACGTCAATCTTGTCTCCGTTGGTAGCTCCGGTACGGGCTGCTACACTTATGCCAGATATAACCTTTGGCTCTATCGGTGCTGCCACCAAGGTCGTTCCTTCAGCTATTTTGATTGTGAAGGTATCTGCTGTTGCATCTGTTCCATCCCATTTAATAACAAGCGTGGTTGTCTGTCCGGCTTCTTTTACTAATGGATAGAAGTAGAAGTAGTTATCTCCATCGCTAAAGTTTTTCCACCCTGTAATTGTTTTGTCTTCGCCCGTTGTCTGGTTAAATGTTAATGTTGCTGCTTCTCCTGGTGTTACAGTTGTTGGAGCAGTTATCTTTACTCCTACTCTGTTTCCTTCGGTTCTACCAAGAGTATCGTCTGCTGGATACCAGTCGATGTTTCCGCTGAAGGTGATGGTTTTGCCGTCAACTGTTGCTGTTGTACCTGTACCACCTGTTCCAGCGTCTTTGGCTATGGTTGAATCGAGTTCTGTTGGTGCTGTATATGCCAGTGTTGCCTTGTACATTGCACCTTCACTGGTTACTACGAAGAAGTCATAGTTTCCGGTTGCTTTATCCTTTTTAAACCATAGGGTCTGGTCTGTATTTGGTTCTAGCTCTACCCACTTACCATCTACTTGTTGGGCAATTAGATTGACTGCACCTTCGGCTAAGGATAGTCGCTCACCTTCACCTACTTTTATTTCATATTCTACATAGGTATCTTCAGTACCAGGTCTAGTTCCTTCTCTGCCTGTTGTTGTCAAAGAAACATTATTTATTTCTTTCTGCCAGTCTAAGGTTGCTGTATATACTTTGCCGTCTTTGGTCTTTACTTCGTAGAAGCGTACTCCGTTTGCTGCTTCTACGTTAAACCATAAAGTGGCATCGGTATTAGCAGTTAGCTCTTTCCATTCCCCATCTTTGCCAACTTTTACTTTAATATATTCTTCGTCTTCTTTAGCTAAGGAGATGTCTTTGTCACCTACTACCAGTTTGTATTCGGCATAGATTTTACCTGCAGCATCGCCTGCTGTGTCAGGGGCTATGCCCACGTTACCTGTTGATTCAAAGCTGCCTTGGATTGGTGTTGGTTCAACAGGTTCTTCACTTGGATTCTTCCAATTTAATGTTGCCCTGTACATTACATTCCCACTACTCACTACGAAGAACTCATAGCTTCCAGTTTCCTTGGCTTTGTTAAACCACAGGGTGCCATCGGTATTGGGTTCTAAGGCTATCCACTTGCCAGTAGCATCTTTGCTGGCAATTAGTTTAACTTCGCCTTCTTTAAGGGATATAGGATTTCTACCATCCATCAATTTGTATTCTACATAGGTCTTGCCGTCATGGTCGCCTTCTCTGTCGGTTGCTTCCCATGTAGCGGTCTGGGGTACTGCCCAGGTTAAGGTCGCGGTGTAGATTTTAGCTCCTTCACCTTTAGTTACTACGGTGTATTTGTAATCTCCTGGTGTTTTCTCTACGTTAAACCATAGCAGCGGGTCTATTTCTCCCTCTACAGTTAAAATTTTGGTTTCAGTAGCACCAGGTTCCATAACAGTCATGCTGGCAATTTCGCTAGCTACTAATGCAATTTGTTTTCCGTTTGCCATTAGCTTATAGCTGGCGTAGACTTTATCAGCATGGATGCCAAAGCTGTTTACCACTTCAAAGCTAGCTGGTGCTAAAGGTGTAGTGGTATCAACAACTGTCACAGTTCCAGTCCCTTCAACTGTGACATTTGTAGGAACCTCAGTACCTCCCAATGTTATCGGAACATTAACTGTCAGGGTACCTGTAGTTCCGTTGTTGGTAATGGTTGTGCCGGTAGCACCTGTATTAGCGGTAATATTATTTACCGTTGCGCCTGTTTCAACTACGATGTTTATTGGTGCATTGGTGGTAATGTTGGTTACACTTGCACCAGGATTTACAGTTATGGTCAGGTTTCCGCCTGCATCTTGTGTGACTGTCACTGAGCCCGGGGTTCCGGTTATGGTTATCGTTGCTCCGTTGGGGTCAGTAATGGTGATGGTATTTCCATCTGCTGACTCTGTCCAGCTGGCAGATGCTACGTTAGCTACTGTTACTGTTCCGTTGACAGCCACACCATTGTTAAAGGAAGCATTGGGGGTATCGACTGTTAAGTTACCGATAATTCTGTTGCCTGTATTGCCTGTGAGGACTGAGGTGCCGGTTACGGTATGGTTAAAGGTCAGGTCGCCAGTCAAGGTGTATGCGCTAAAATTGATGGTAAGGGAACGGGGTACGGTAGTAGGACTGGCACTAAAACTAGCGGTTAGATTAATGGTAGTAATATTGCTATTACCCAGGGCTGTATTCAATTCGGCTGCGGAACTGACATTGGCAGTGGTTACTACAGTACCACTTCCGGGGTCGCCTCCGGGGCCGCCTCCTCCACCGCCTCCGCCACCGCCACCTGAGGTGGTGCCGCTTATTTTTTCGCCGCCTACCCGGGCGGTAATACCGCTTTTAATGAAGGGTTTGTTAAGCGGTTTAGGTTCTACTTCTACTCCGGAGCTGTTAATGGTCAGGTCAGTAATTTTACCTGAACCGACTAATCTAAGGCCGGAATCTGCTACCAGGGTTTTAATGCTGCTATCCTTGGGCAGGACTATTCTTATTTTCCCATCCTTTTTGTTTACGACTGCTTTGTTCAGCTCGCATTGGTTAAGGGTGATGCTATTTTCTCCGCCTCCATTAATATAGGCGGTTCCTTCGACCTTAACGTTATTAAGCTCAACGTCGCCATTGGCAACTGCTTCAGTTATGGTCAGATTCCCGGTTATAGTCGTATTATTAAGGATAACTCCGTTGTTACTTATGGTAACATCGTCATCAATCTTTTGAATCCCGGTTTCCGGGCCATAGGTTCCGGCTTTATCAAACAGAGTTTGTACTTTTTCTGGTTCTGGTTTGGGTTCTACCTTAAAGGCCTCCTGCTCATTATCTAATACAGCCTTAAAAAGTACCGCTGCTTCCGCTCGTTTAATGGAATTAGTCGGCTTAAAGCTGTTATCTGGGTAACCCTTCAGATAGCCTTTTTCCACCATGGCAGCTATTGAATTCCGGCTCCAGCTAGCAAGTTTTTTACCATCTGATAATTTGTTCAGGGTGGTATCAACATTAGCCGGCTGCAATGATAAAATTCGGGCAATTATGGTGGCTGCCTCCTGGCGGCTGATTTGCTTTTTAGGTTTCATGGTGCCGTCTTCATAGCCTGCTATGTATCCGGCGGCTTTAGCCCGGGCTATGTCGGCTGCAAACCAATCGTTAGGTTTAACATCGGAATAGTTAATGTCTGCACTGGCAGTAAAATTAAAGGCTTTATTGGTCATTACTATGAATTCTGCCCTGCTGATCGGGTTTTCCGGTCTAAAGGTATTGTCCGGATAGCCACTAATGATTTTTTGTGCCATTAGATATTCAATCTGGGGCTTGGCCCAATGGCTGCTGATGTCCTGTATCCCGGCTATAGCAGGTGCTGTTGGTAAACTGAATAGTATGCTGAATATGAATGCTATGGTAAGAAACCAGGATATTTTTTGGTTCTTTCGCAAAATTCTCCCTCCTATAATTGATTTTTATATTTCCGTAGTATCCTTTCTATCCCCCTTTTCCTAATTAATTGATTGGACTAAAACCACGTCTCGCATCGGGACACTTTATAGCTTTTTGTCACGTTACGTGACCACTGCGGGCAAAAAAATAAGCTTGTGTGCATGTATAGGCATGTTCACGCTTGCCTTTTATAGTTCGTTATTGCTGTCATCACCAGGTTTAATTAATAGAATATAATCTTCACTTCTGATTAGATCTACCCGAGTCTCGGAGCATTTTTCTTTTAATACCCCCCGCCATTTGCCATCGGCGGTCTTCCAAAATAACCCGACTACCGATTTGAAATCGAATGTATCTATGTCTATTCCAATGTATCGCCTCCTTTTTATATTTTTATATATTAAACATTATTTTAGCATTTTGTTAAATATTAGCAAGTACCTTGTCGGTATTTTGCCTCTACTTATGTAACTATATAGCTTTATGATATAATACGGCTATGACAAACTTTGCTAGTGTATTAAAGAATCTAAGAACCAAACGGGGTATGAGCCAGGCTGATTTAGCGCGTCTACTGGGGGTAGGAAGATCTACCATTGCCAGTTATGAAAATGGCACCCGCAAACCGGACCATGAAACTCTGCTGCAAATTGCAGCCTGTTTTCAGGTAAGTACTGATTTTTTGCTTGGAAATGAGAAAAATGTAATTGTCGAGATTCCGGTTTATGCGGAAATGGTTAAGGAAATTAATCAATTACTGCACTCGACTCCCTTGCCCGCAGATAAAAAAAACGAGATTATAAATGAGCTGCTGGACTACTTCCGCTGGAAGGTTCAGCAAGCCCAGCAGAGTCTTTCCGAACAAGAAGAATAGCTTTTTCGGCTATTATAACATTCAAATCGCCGGCATCAATTTCGGTATTTATTACCCCCTCCCACTGTTTATCACCTACCTGCCATAAACAGGCTACAATCAGGTTAAAATCATAAGTTTCCACTTTTATAGTCACGTCTGACACCCCCTATTGTATACATCATACTCATTGATAATGACATGGTGTAAGCGGTCAAGTATTTTGGAGAAATTTTGGCCAATAATTTTCCATAGGACTACGGTCTTAGTATAGAATCTCGATGTTTAAGGCGGTAACTGTCGCCGGTCAGGTTGAATATCTCACTATG
>JAAYBS010000201.1 GCA_012718855.1 Syntrophomonadaceae bacterium | reverse complement strand
GAATACCTTGCTTTTCTGAAATAATTCGGGTAGAAACTGTTTCACCCGCTGGAGCAGCAGCTAATTCCAGTAATGTTCGAACCGCATATTCCGTTTGTCTTGTGATTTGCATAACAGCACTTCCTTCTAAATAATACCTGCGCAGTTTTTATTAATTGGACTATTTTTATCTTATTAGTCTTTTTAAATCATACCTGTAATACAATAATTTATCAAGCCCCAAAAAAATATATATTAATAATATTTTAATCTCATTGCAAAAAGTAAATGCAAAATCCAGCAAAGCCTGGGTATATAGAGTATTGAATAAATTTTCAGAATATTTTATATATTTGCAGGTATATTGCACCGTCATATCGTATTAATATTATAGAAAACGCAGAAGGAGGGATGCAGGAAAATCTTTTAATATAAACTTGAGGAGGAGTATAAATGAATAATCGTTGGCAGGAAATGTATAAAGAGAAATTACAATCTGCCGAGGAAGCGGCCCGTTTATTTGAATCAGGTGATACTGTTGTTGCTCCTTTGTCCAATGGTCAGCCGTTGGCACTGGTAAATGCTGTGGCAAAGCGGGCAAGAAATGATGAATTGAAAGACCTTACTTATGTAAGTGGTGTTGACTTACGCTGGTTTGATTTATATCATCCGGATCTGATTGGAAAAGTCTTAATTGATTCGGGTTTTGTTCATATTGCTACCCGTCACGGTGTTGGCGAAGGTATGTTTACCTATACTCCATGTCGCCTGGGTGAAACCGTTGAAATGGTAAGCCAATGTCGTACCTGTAATGTGGTGGCCATGGTGGTATCGCCTATGGATAAACACGGATTTTTCTCCACCGGATGCAATGTGGACTGGGGATGGGAAACCGCCAAGACTGCCAACCCCCGCCATATTATAGTAGAAGTAAACGAAAACATGCCCCGTACTTACGGGAATAATCAGTTGCATATTTCTGAGGTAAGCGCAGTGGTGGAAAACCATATCCCACTGGTGGAAGTTCCTCCTATTCCCACCAATGACCGGGATGAAAAAATTGGCCGTTTTATCGCTGATATGATTGAGGATGGTTCATGTCTGCAACTGGGTATTGGTGGTATGCCCAATGCTATTGCCAACTTTTTGATGGATAAAAAAGACCTGGGAATTCATTCTGAAATGTTAACCGACTCTATGGTTGACTTGTATAACGCCGGAGTAGTAACCTGTCAAAAGAAAAATTTTATGCCCTATAAATGGATTGGCAGTTTTGCTATGGGCAGCCGAAAACTGTATGATTTTATAGATGAAAATCCCCTGGTGGAAATGCATTCTACCCGCTTTGTAAACGACCCCTATATAATTGGCAAAAATGATAAATTAATTTCCGTCAATGCTACTATGGAAGTTGATTTAACCGGCCAGTGCGCTTCCGAGTCCATTGGCACTATGCAGTATACCGGAACTGGCGGACAGCTTGATTTTGTTCAGGGCGCCTGGCGTTCCAAAGGGGGTAAATCCTTCCTGACATTATACTCCACATACACGACTAAGGAAGGTGAAGTAAAGTCCAAAATTGTCCCCTCACTATCTCCGGGAATATTTACTACTGTCTCCCGTACCGATGTGCAATATATTGTTACAGAATACGGCGTAGCTTTTTTGAAAGGCCAGAATCTGCGTACCCGCGTAAAAGAGCTGGTCAGTATCGCCCACCCGGATTTCCGCGATTGGCTCATGTACGAAGCCCGTAAACAAAACTTTATCCCCTAAAAATTAACCATATAATATCTTAATAAAGCCTGTCGTTTTACATCACGGCAGGCTTTATGAGTCTCCATCTTTTTCAGTTAAATTTTTGGCTTACCGTCGAGCTATCGAGTGAATAGCTTTTATTACCTGTAACATTTCTTCTTCAGTAGTAAAATAGCCTGGACTGATGCGGCAGGCACCTTGTTCCAGCGTTCCAATCGTTTGGTGGGCCAAAGGAGCACAGTGCAATCCGGAACGGATCACTATTTCATACTCAGAATCAAGTGCATAGCTAAGTTCACCACAATCAATATCAACTATATTAAAAGCCACTACTGCCGTTTGACGTTTTACATCTTTGGGACCGTACATGATTAAACCCTTGATTTCCTTTAAACCTTCTATCAACATAGCCGTCATCTTTTGTTCCTTTTCGCCAATAGCCTTCTGACCAACCAGCTCAATAAAATTCAATCCGGCTAATAAACCTGCTATACCTGGGGTATTAAGAGTTCCGCTTTCCAACCTGTCAGGCATCAGTGCAGGCTGTTCCAATGATTCTGACAACGAACCGGTGCCGCCTTCTTTAAGCGGTAAAATCTCTAAACCGGGACGCAAATAAATACCCCCAGTTCCTTGAGGACCCAACAGAGCTTTATGCCCGGTAAAAGCCAATATATCAATATTTTGAGCTGCTACGTCAATTTCCAATACTCCGGCAGTCTGCGCACTGTCAACCATAAATAATATTCCCGCTTCCCGGGCTATAACCCCCACCTCATCTATCGGCATAATAGTTCCGGTTAGATTGGAAGCATGCAGCATACAAATCATACGAGTATTATCCCGTATGGCTGCCCTCACATCTGCGGGGTCAAGACTTCCATCGGCAGCGCATTTCACCTGGGTCCATTGTACTCCCTTTTGAGATAGAACATGTAAAGGTCTGGCTACGGCATTATGCTCCATGCTGGTTGTAATCACATGATCCCCTGGCTTTAGAATCCCTTTTAAGCCAAGGTTAATTGATTCTGTTACATTGGCAGTAAAGGCCACCTGATCACTATCGGCAATATTAAATAGCCTGGCTAGTGCTTCCCGGGTTTCCAGCAACATTGACCCGGCTTTAAGCGCCTTTTTATTACTGCCCCGGCCAGGGTTTCCGCCCATAAATCGATTAAAATGGTCAACAGCTTCATAAACAGCCTCGGGTTTAGGATAGGTAGTAGCTGCATTGTCTATATAAATCATAATTATATCTTCTACCTTCCTAGATAGTTATATTGCGATTGGCCCCGGCAATAATATCCATAGCAGTAAACATATTAGTAACTGTGCCTACTGCTAATTTGTCCTTTAGATTATAGAAATCCAGACAAGTTCCACAGGACAAAATTTCAACCCCGTCTTCGGCTATACCGGTCAGAATTTCTTTGACCTCTGAACCCTCCGTAGTTAAAAATACCGCGCTATTCATAAAAATAATATGGCTTAACTGACTGGTCATTTCACTCAAGGTGTACAGGAAACTTTTCATCAGCACCTTACCTAATTCTTCTTCACCCTGCCCAAACCAGCGACTGGTAATAAGAACTGCTACTTCCCGGGGCATGGAAATATCAACATCTATGAGCGACTCATCCCGACTCATGGAAATATGATACTCGTCGCCTTTTTCCTCTACTGCCACCCTATAACCCTCTTTTTCAGCCAGTTTACTGACATTCTCCAGAGCAGCTGTCTGGTCAACAATAGTAATTAATGAGTCATATCTACCTTCATCCATAGCTTTTTTGGTCAAAATAACCGGCTGCGGACAGGAAAGTCCCCTGGCATCCACTATTTTGTTCATACCCTCACCTCTTTATATAAACATTTATTCTGCACCTTTAATCTTATTATTTAATATTTCCAGCATTTCAGCTACACTCATACCTGTTTTTTCCACTACCGACTCCAGGGGGTCAAAAAGCTGTTCACATAATATACAGCTATTTTCAGTGTCCCAACTGCGGAATACCTCTTCCGTTTGCGGATGGGCGTAGATAATATCAAAAACTATGTCCGTTCCCTTAATCATATTATTTAATCCTATTGTAATTATTCCCTTCCTATCAGAGCCGCTCCCAGTGCACCGGTAAATTGACATACTTCAGGCACAATAATCCGGCATCCCAACTCCTGTTCCAATGCCCGTCTTATACCCTGATTCTGAGCTACCCCACCCGTAAATGCAACCTGTTCCTTAACGCCTAATCTTTTGGCCATACTGCCAACCCTTTTTCCTACTGATTGATGTAATCCGGCTATGATACCTCCCTTGGGGGTTCCCCGGGCAAATAAACCAACAATCTCAGACTCAGCAAAAACAGTACACATACTGTTTATACTGACTTTTGTATTCAAATCCTCAGCTTCTCCTAATTCACTTACATCTATTTCCAAAGCATTGGCCATCACCTGTAGGAATTTACCGGTACCGGCAGCACATTTATCATTCATGGCAAAATCAAGCACTCGTCCCGACTCGTCAATATGAATTACCTTGCTGTCCTGTCCACCGATATCAATAATAGTACTTACTCCGGGACATATCTCGGCAACTCCCCGGGCATGACATCGAATCTCAGTAACACTTCTAGCAGCTTGTTTAATAGCAATCCGTCCATATCCGGTAACAGTAATACTATCAACTTCAACTTCATTATATCCTGAGCTGTCCAGCAAACGGTTTATCAATTGTCTGCCGGCATCCCGCGGACTCCATCCGGTTGGAATCATAACCGAGTATTGCCGGGAAGAATCCAGCATAATTCCCTTGGCTGCTACTGACCCAATGTCAAGACCAATAGAAATCATTTTTCAACCATCTCCAATAATGCTTCTATCCTGACTTTAAGACTCTCCAAATCAGAATTGGAATAATCACTTTCCAGATGTAGAAATGGAATATTTTTAGACTTAACCAGCCGACCAACATCATGTGCTTCAATATTATAAGTATGACAAGCCTGCCAGGTAAGATCAATAACTGCATCCACTCTAAAATCCTCTATCATCCGCTCCAAAAGTTCCATTCGGTAAGGGTTGGGAGTCATACAGGAGCAGGGAATCTGTAAATACTTACGAGCCAGTGCTACAATTGGATCGTCCTGATTTCGCTCGGTTTGTAATTCCAGAGTTTTATAGCCGGAACAATTCTCCATAGCCACCATGCTGCCGCCTGCTTCTTCAATTAGTCGAACCACCTTTTCTGAACCCAGGCCAACCGGACAACCGGTCAATAATACCCGAGGCCTACCGATATTATCTGTCACGGTATTATTAATATATTCTTCCCGTAACCCTTTTAACATCTCAATAACTTCTGCTTTATTGGAATTGAAACTTCTCGACCAGGTAATGGTTAACAAGTCCAACCCGCTAATCGGAGGGGGATTCATTTGATTTATATCACAAATAGCTTTGGCCGCTGCTGTCTCCTGATTAATTTCATCAATAGCTTTCCATAAACCTTCATCGGTTATAGTAGTATCCAAATTCTTCTCCAGCCAGGTTCTTAAGCTGCGTAACTCCTCAACCCAGAGATTAAAAGAATTCTCATTCTGATGTACATGGGGAAGCTGCATAACATAGACCGGCTTAATTTCCTGCATTAATTCAAACATTTTCTTTTTACCATCACAGGTTGTTTCTCCAATGACCAAATCAGAAAAATGGAAAAACGGGCAGGTATCTCCTGCTGCAAATCCATAAGAAGATTTTATTAAAGGACATAAATTCCGTGGTAAAGTTTCTTCGGCCAATGCAATAGGTGCTTCACTGGTTCCGCATAAACCAACCGGTATAGCGCCCGCAGCCAGAATTAATTCCTGTGGACAATAGGTACAATAAATCCCCACCACTTTCTGCCCCTGCTCTTTACTCTCCTTTATTCTCATAACATTTACCTGTCTGATTATTGCAAAATCTTCAACAGTATGATTAGACACAAGCCCCACTCCCCTCCTAAATCTAAAATCAGTATATCATATAAATTTTTATATTATAAATGAATTTTTGTTATATATTAAGAGGGGATACACGTGGATGGTTCTGTTGTTCTTCTGTTGTTCCACTATCCTCACCCCAACTTTAAATTTCCAGTAGATAATGATATAGTGGAAAGAGGAAAATTCAGGAGGGAGATTCTATGGCATCTGATGTTGATAGATTGGCCGGTTTGATTAAAAGTTCTAATTATACCGTTGTAGTTACCGGTGCGGGGATAAGTACTGAAGCGGGTATACCTGATTTTCGCGGTGAAAAGGGAATCTACAGGCAACTGGGTGAAGATAGGGTTATGCGAATTATTAATATTGATTTTTTCAATCGTCATCCGGAAGAATTTTATGAATTTTATCGTCAATATTTTGAATTCCCGCCGGTTACGCCCAGTCAGGCCCATTACCGGCTGGCGGAAATGGAAGCTGACGGTCTGATTCACGGAATAGTAACGCAAAACATAGACAACCTGCATCAATTGGCCGGCAGCAAAAAGGTTATTCCGGTTCACGGTACGGCCAATGTTTTTATATGCCAGAATCGTAAATGCCGGAAAGAATACCCGGATGATTATGTGAAAAATTATGCCGAGACAGTTCCCCGTTGTAAGGAATGTAATGGAGTATTAAAGCCGGATGTGGTTCTTTTCGGAGAAAATATTAAAAACTACATGGATGCCCGGGAAATGATTCTGGATGCTAGATTACTAATAGTAATTGGTTCATCTCTGACCGTATATCCGTTGGCTGGATTTGTACGTGAATTCAGTACTTCTTTTCAGGATCTGGTCATAATCAACAAAGGTCCTACTGCTATGGATCATGCCGCATTGCTTAAAATAGATACCGGCAGTACCGGGCAATTGTTAACTGAGGTTTACCGACAACTTAAATAGGTTTATGGTTAGTTTGGCAGTGAACGCTGCAAATTTAAAAGTATCTGTTCCCGGTCCAGACCCTCCAATTGAAGCTCCATAGCTTTATCCAGTAATTTTTTGAATTGTTTGCCTGGTGTGAAACCTAACTCCACCAGGTCTCTTCCCTGTATAAAAGGTTCCAATCGGTCGCCTGGTTTTAAACCTAATTGAAGCAGACGTTCTGTCAACCAATCATAAATGGGGGCGAAATCTGCTGCCTGGCGTCCGACGCCGCCGCGTCCGGTAAAGTCAGCCTGAGCCAACCATAACAATTCCTCTGTATCTACACGATTTGCCAGTCGAGCAATAGCTTTATTACTTACCCGTTCCCGGTCTTTATATAACAGGACCGGATGCATATGCTCTCGCACTAAAACTCTGACCTCCTGAATTAAACTATTACTGGCTTTCAAGTCTTGTAAAAATTGACCCACCATAGTGGCTCCAACTACATCATGACTGTAAGCAGTTATTTTTTTCCCCTGACGACGGGAAACTTTCGGCTTTCCTATATCATGTAGCAAAGCTGCCCACATGAGGGCCTCCGGGTTTTTGGATTGGTTCTTGATCTTAGCCGCTTCGTCTACCACCAGCAAAGTATGTTCCCAAACGTCGCCTTCCGGATGGGTAGCTTCAGTTTGAGCGCAATTTATTAATGCAGCCAGTTCAGGATGACGGTGTTCCAGTATTTTGGTGTCGGCCAAATACCTTAAACCTATCGACGGTTGGGAGGAATAAAGCAACAACTTGTGAAGTTCGTTGAAAATACGTTCCGGAGCAATGGATATTATATCTGCTGACTGTATTTGTTGTACAGTATTTGAATGCAATTTAAATCCGAATCGAGCCGCAAGTTGTACGGCCCGATAGGCACGCAAGGGGTCATTTATTATCGAGGTATTATTCACCGGGCGTATTATCTCTTGATTAATATCCTTCATTCCGCCCAGAGGGTCAAATAATTCTCCGGTTAATACATCCTGCATCATGGCATTAATAGTAAAATCTCGGCGGTTCACTGCTGCCTGTAAATCGTAAACGGGATTAAGCGAAAAATCCAACTGGTGATAGCCCCGGACTTTATATACGGAAAATGATTTGCCTACTTTGCTTACCGTACCGAAACGCGATAATATATCCAATAACTCTTCATCCTGCAGACCGAATACTTCGATATCTATATCTGCCTCTCTTTCAATCTGTACGGTTTGAGATAAATATAAATCGCGAACATAGCCGCCCACATAAAACAATCTCCCACCACAGGCAGCTACTTCATTTGCAATTGCCTTTAACATTTGTCCCCCCCAATAGTGCTCCTTATTATGGTTTAGCCTGAAGTGTTACCGGCATTGTAACCTGTTTGCCATTTCTTAATATAATTAAAGTTATTTTATCCCCGGCCTTCTTGCTTGCTATGGCATTTTGGACTTCAATGGCTGTCTGAACCATTTGCCCCTCAATTGACTGAATTATATCGAATTGTTTAATTCCGGCCCGGGCAGCAGCAGTACCATTTAAGACTTCCACTACAATTACTCCACGAGTTTTCTCAGGCAAATTCAACTCATCACGAACTGATTGATTTACTGCGGTCATTTGTATACCCAGAAATGGTTTGACAATTTTATGGCCTTTCTTTAAATCTTCCAGTACATCCCGGACAGTATTAATGGGAATAGCAAAACCAATCCCCTGCGCCTGAACATTAACCGCCGTATTAATTCCTATTACCTGCCCTTTTGAATTTAACAAAGGCCCGCCGCTATTGCCCGGATTAATTGCTGCATCGGTCTGAATCAAATTTCGGTAGTTGCGATCCGCAATACTGATTGGTCTTCCTTTGGCCGAGATTACTCCGGTAGTTACCGTATGATCCAGTCCAAATGGTTGTCCAATGGCTATTACCAAATCGCCGGCTCTCATGGTATCAGAGTTCCCCAGCGGCAAAGTCGGATAACCTGTCCCTTCAATCTTTAGTACCGCCAAATCCAGGTCATAGTCCTGTCCAACAACTCTGGCCGGTATTTCATCACTCTGGCCGCTTAATTGTATCGTTACCTTTTGAGCCTGATTAATTACATGCTGATTAGTGATAATATAGCCATCAGCAGAAATAATAAATCCGGTCCCAATTCCAGTTTCATAACGTTGATCAGGCCGAACTTCAAATTGGTCACCAAAAAAATCCCGGAAAAAAGGATCATTAAAAAATGGGCTGCTGGGTACCGACGTAACTTTAATTTGAGATTGAATATTTACAATGGCCGGGCTGGCTTTTTCGGTTATATCAGCTACGCTCATAGTTCCGCCCATACTTGGCAGTAAGGCAGCAGTCCTATTATCAACTTTGGCTATCGAATCACTATTCCGGTTTCCATTTTCAGCCAATGAAGAATTCTCATTCAGATAAACAAAAAATGCTCCCCCCAGCATAAAAGCAATTACAAAAATCACTATCATTTTGCCCCAATTTTTCTGTTGCACGAATTAACATCTCCTTTCTAATCATGTGTTAGAAAAATAATTATCTTTTAAAATTATAACACCCTGCTTAAAAAAATAATATTGGCACCTTATCATTTTGCCCGGCTGATTTTGATTTTACCATAGCCATATTCAAAAACTCTTAACGAGCTTTAAAAAATAAACGCGGCAACATTTAAAATCTCTACTAGTTGTGTAGTTATAAATTTTCATGTCTGGTTGGGTCTGTAATGAAAATATGGCACTTAAGACATAAAAAAGGAGTATTCGCTTAAGAATACTCCACTTTAAAAAAACTATTCCCCATCCATCCTTAACAAAAACATTATGAATCAGCTGACACCGACTGTGGTGGATTACCCGATTTTATAAAAGGTGCTCCTAACGGTAATATTACCCGGCCAAATTTATCATTCAGAATTATAGCTGCAGAAGTATAAATTCCAAGTATCCCACCTAATAAAGCCAGATAACCAGCTACAGCAGCCCACTCTGCCCCCAATATTCCTAAATCTTTAAATGCTATAATCCATAATGCCGGTACCAGGGATGCTACAACTAAACTGAGACTTCTAGCTCCGGCAAAATAAGCTGGTAACCAAAGCGTAATGGCGGCTGAAATTGCCACCCAAGCCCAACCACTAACTCTCGCATCAATGGCAATGCCATTATGACCTGCCCAGAATTTTACCAGCATCTCACATCCGGTAACCAACATAAAATAAGCAGAGAAAAATGTAAACACATTTCCTCCCAATAGATTGCCCTCTTTCAACTCCAACAAAGCGGTTATAATCTGGATTACAAAACCACCAATCAACCATACCCCCATAATAACTATAGCTGAATGGTCAATTCTGCCAGTCAACAAAGCAAAGAAGCAAAAACATGCTACTGCCAGAGCCACCAGACCTGCCGGACCCGCGCCTACCCAGTTTCCATGTGAAGACATCCAATGAACCCCTCCCTTCATCACCTAACCAACCAGACCAGCTTCTCATGTTATTATCTTCATACCACCTCCCCTGTTAATTAATATGTTTTTTACAATATTTATATACACATGCAAGGTATATGCCAGTGTTAAGAATCATATTTAACCTTCCATAACGTAGTATTAACTGGCAGACTTTTTCTCAAATCGCCCATTTTAATTTGCATCAGTGCATTAATAAAATGCAGAACTGCAGATGGTGGAGATAAAAGGAATGCGTACTTAATTGATCTGGTAGAATTTCCTTGATTACGTTTTCCCTACCGTTTACAATAAAAACCATATTACCGAATTGTAGCCGGGGAAGGAATTTAAATGGAAATGACATTGGGGGTTTTATTTATAACTGCATTTGGAGTGGGATTATCCGGTGCCATGATGCCTGGTCCATTACTCACTGCTACAATTGTATCAACTGCCAGACACGGATTTATAGCTGGACCGTTAATTGTTCTGGGCCATGCTCTATTGGAATTAGCTCTGCTGATAGCCTTATTAGCAGGTTTTTCGACCATCCTGCTGCTCCCCCATGTAGGTCAGACCGTAGCCATAGTGGGCGGCTCTTTTCTGCTATATCTAGGTTTTAGCATGGGAAAAGACATCATTAAAGGGAAACTTAATTTACCCGATTATCCACCTGAACAGGTTTCTTCTACCCCGCTTATGCATCCGATAGTGGCAGGAATACTGATCTCAGTTTCAAATCCCTATTGGAGTATATGGTGGGCAACTATTGGTCTAAGTTATCTGACTATTGCCTGGAAAAGTAGTACCAGCGGTATAGTATCCTTTTACAGCGGCCATATTTTAGCTGACCTTTTTTGGTACAGCTTAATAGCCTTTATAATCAGTACCGGAAGCCGCTGGTTAAATCCATTGGTTTACAGGTTAATTTTATTGCTCTGTTCAATTTTTCTATTAGGCCTGGGTATATATTTTATTTATAGCGGTTTCAATAGTATTTAGGAGATTATTTCAACTGCATCGTCAACTGCAACCCATCCCGGGTTTAACACCCGTGCAAATACTCCTTCAATCGGCATTACGCAGGTGCCGGTTTTTTGTTTAATAGCGCAGCCTTTATTATGACACTCCTTACCTATTTGCGTTATTTCCAGCAGTGCTTCACCTGCTTTTAACTGAGTGCCAATAGGTAAAACTGCCACCTCTATACCATCTATGGTCAGGTTTTCCGCAAAATCACCATAGCCAACTTCAGCCCCTAAGGCATGCATTTTTTTAAAACTTGACCAGGATAAAAGGCTAATCTGCCGGTGCCAGGAACCACTATGAGCATCTTCGCTTATTCCCAGTTCTTGTTCCATATATGCCCGCCCTACATTATGCTTTTTCTCTCCCTTTTTCTCCGAAATATTAACTGCCATTACTTTTCCAAGCATATTGGTCATTTTTAAAACCTCCTGTATTAGACTGGCTTATTATAACTGCGACAATTATATGTTTTGCCTATCTGGACTTATAACAAAGTCTGGGTATTTTATTGATACCGGCTAAAGCCGCACAGGTAGTTCCATAGAAATAAAAAGGCTTATTACCCATTTCCATAAATATTGATTCATAAGTCCCATTAGCCAGAATAGTACCGGTTATTAGCAAAACATCAACATTTTCCACTATCCTGCCTGTATCCTTTGTTCCATCCCAAACCTCAACCCCATAACGAATCTGACCAATATTATTGGGATTCAAGTCGGTAATAAAAACATTTTCAGCCCCAAATTGACGACTGCAATGATCCAATATTGCCGGTTGATAACCAATAATCCCCACCCGGCACCTGCCATGCTTTTCGAAAACATGTTTACTTAGCTGATCAGCACATTCTTCCGGTTCGTTATTTAAACAATGGATGGTACGATCAGTTTTACCCATTTTGCATGCCAGGGCATTAAGTGAGGCTACCACTAATGCCTGGTGACCCGGTCGTTTTCTGTCCAATTTGAATAAATCCTTTACCAATCCCTCATAAGGTATCGGATCACTGGTAAAAGCCTGGCCGACATATCCATCAATTTCAGCCTGAATCAGAACTTCCTTGCCCTGCAGTAGAGGAAAATCCCGCCTGTCCGGTTCTCCAATCGCTTCCTGGGCTGTTAGAGCACGACTATTTACTACTACCTGCAGAAGGTCAGATGCTCCATGCTCCTCTAACAATGCTGTCAGTGTCTGGTACGCATCGCTAAGCCTCATTTAACTATACCTTCTTTCATAATATTTTTATTTGTTTTTATTAAGTCTTATCCCAATCTGATCCAGCCTCGCCGTTCAATCAGATAAATCCCTATACCGGCAATGAAGGCTACAGCTGGATTTATTCCAATAGCAAGTGCCGCTACTATTAAAACCAGATATAAGTCCTGGTATTTATTCATATTACGAGTTGCCATAGCCAGGTCAATACCACTGTAGAATAATAAAACTCCTAAAATGGCTTCTGGAATCAGGCGTAACAGAATTACGGCATCATCACCTAGTAAAATACCTATTAATAAAAGTATCATGCCAATAATTATTACGGTCATAGCAGTGCGTCCACCATAACGATAATGGGCAGTGATTCCTCCGCTGCCATGACACATCATAAAGCCGCCTAATGGCGCCATTAATAGGTTGGCTCCTCCCATAGTCAGGCACAAATTCCTCTCATTAGCCCGGTCAGCACTCTGGGGATATAACTCCTTCGAAATCAAACTGGTTACCAATACAGCATTAGTCAAAGTAATGGGAATCTGAGGCAATGCCAACATCAATATTCCTTTATTAAAATCTTTCAGAGAGGGAATAATTGGTTCAGGAAGATGCAACCCAATATTTACAGGTTCAATATTTACTCCCCCATTAAATATCAGCGATACTGCCGTACCGCCTGCCAGCACAATTAAAGCTGCCGGACTTCTGGAATAGCGAAATAATAACACCAGCATAACCAGCAAACAGGAAAATCCCAGGATTGGCTGCGTAGCAATCATTTTTAAGCCTAAAACTGCCAGTGATACTCCCAGTCCCAGCTGAATACCCCCTACCACTCCCGGTGGGGTAAGGCGAGCAATCCTTTCAATTACGCCTGATAATCCCATTATCAGCAAAATTAATCCAATGACTATACCACCTGCTGCAATTTCTGCCGGTGTAGCACCCTGTACGATAATGGCTGCCGAGGCAGCTTTCATAGGCTGCACAGCCATGGGCATGGCATAAAACCAACCACTGAACAGATAAAATATTCCAAACCCCATAAATACCGAAGCAGAACTAAGCCCGGCTATGGCAATCACTGCCAATACATAAGGCAACAGAGTTCCCAGGTCTCCCAAAGATCCAGCTAATTCATGCCAAAACGAATATTCAGGGTTTTTATGGTTTTTACCCTTATTATTCACATCTTTCGCTCCGTCAAATGTACTAATTCTATATATTATACTTTATAAAGTATATAAAGAAGAATCCGTTTTCATAAGCAAGTACAATAACATAAACTTATCAAAAAAAAGATCCCGCCTACCAGCGTAAGCGGGAATGAAAAAGATTGGGATTGGATGTCTGAATAATAAAAAACAAAAACCATGTTTCGGCAAGGATACATGGCTATTCAGACCTTTAATTAAGTCCATATGCCCTCCTTTCCAGTATGGGAGGCACAACCGTTTCCCGTTGTACCCAATGGCCTGCAAACCTTAGCAATAAACCTTAGCTCTGCAAACTCGGAGGAAAATATTAAATTAAAAATAAAACGAACGGTGCCTGAAAGAGCACACCGTTCGATAATACACCGGGTGTAAGTGAGCTCCTTTCCAAACGGGAGGCACAACAGTTTCCCATTGCACCCATCGGTTTGCCAATCATAGCATCTTGTCCTTAGATTCACAAACTCGGAGTCTTGCTAAAAGCTTACCATTAGCTGTTAAAATCGTCAACCTATAATTAAATTATATTGTATTTTCCATTATTACGGACTTCCAAAAAAGCTCCTTCGTCACCTGCGACTCCTCAGGATGACATTGATGGGACTTTTTCAGAAATCTCGAACCATTCCCACGCCTGCTTTTATTTATCCAGCGGTATCAATTCAATTATTTTGCTGCGTCCCCAGGAATCTACGGCGATCTTTACTTTAAGCCCCTGCATATTAATCCTCTCATAATTGCGGGCAGTACCTTCCGGGGTATAATAACTTTCAATACCATAATGAACCCATATATGCGGGACCTCCGTCTTTTTACCT
>JAAYBS010000200.1 GCA_012718855.1 Syntrophomonadaceae bacterium | reverse complement strand
TGTCGCTAGTTGAACGACAGATCAAAAGCGAAGGTTGGTTGTTAACCAAGCTGGAAGAGAAAGATGCCCCGGATTGTTCCACTCTTAGTTTTCCATCATTATCAATGCCAAAGGAAAAGCGACCTCCTGCTATTGTATCTTGTGGTGAACCCCAAGCCAGCAGATTGGCAGTATGTTTTTGGGGACTGACTACCATGAGAATAGTTCGCAAAGTACCACCGGTCACCGGGGCCAGGAGAGTTTTCAAATAATCTCCATTACCACTGAATTCCACTGCATCATGATTGTCAATACTTTTGGCTGAAAGACGTGGATAAATGTGCTGTGGGGTCCAGTTTATACCGTCAGGTGAAGTCAAAATACCTCCTCTGTCCCCAATACATATAAAACGGTCTGAATTTTTTTGATAACCGATATCCTTTAGATTCTCCGAAGTACCTGAATTTTGCTTAGTCCAACTACTGCCATTGTTAGAGGTGAGAATAATTCCATTATCACCACATACCAAAAGCATACCTTTATCACCTGAGTAGATAATATTATTCAGGTTTTCAGTAGTAAGATTATGAGCTACTTTCTGCAAAGGCTGACCATTTAACCAAACATAGATACTGCCTTTATTACCTACGGCAACATACTTGGCGTCCTGCTCGGATGTAGCCATATAAGCGATTTTATTTACTGGATTATCAATTATTGAACTGGTATCTTTGGATATCCAGTCGGAAGAATTTGATGAGATGATTAAATCTCGGTTGCTGTCAACAGCAATAGACCGGGGTAAATAAACCGGTAAAAGAGTTGACACCTGTTCATTACCGGTAGTCATGGTAATCGTAAAGGGGGATAATGCATTGGTAAAACGATTTTCATCAGTAGGCAGAATAATCTTGGCCTGCGTCTGATTGCTTACCTCATAGCCACAGTAGGTGGTAACATCATTACCTTCACGGTCAGTAACCAGTAATACTGTTTGAGTGGTATCTATAAAACTGGTTTTGATACCAGTAATGGGGATTTCTGCTTCGCTGGCAGTATAACCTTCATAAACATAAGTTGCCTTGATACGTGCAATAGAAGCTATAAAACGTACCAGTTTACCTTTTTTAATAGTCATGCCGACTACTGTTTTGGGATTAAACGGTGCACTGGAACCAAATAGAACCTTAAACTCCTTATCAGTCAAAAAAGTACCATCTGCAAACAAAACTCCACCATTGGTAGCCGCTACTATCTCTATATCTTCCTGGTCGGCAAACAACTGAGCCGTAATTTGATTGGCCAGATTAGTTACCTGCAGGCTCTGGGTTAATAGAGGGAACATAGCGATTAAAATAAGTCCCAATATTACTATGGATACTAAAATTTCAACCAGGGTCATGGCAGAGTAATTATTAAAATATGTTTTTACTTTATTCATAAATATTCCACCCTGTATCTTTATTGATAAACGAATAAAACGTCATAATCTGAATCTGTGCTTATCCCTGCAGGAGCAGGAATAAGATAACCTTTATCCAGTAATGCTTTAAACCGGAAATCTTTATCGGTAATTGTCCATCCAAGCAAATCAGAAAAAAAGTTTAAAGTACTGGGTTCAGTGCCAATATTCAAAGCATCAATATCATCTGGATGACGGAAATAAAAGACTTTATTTTGAATACGTTTTGGATCATTTGGCTGTCCGTTATTACCAAAAGAGCCTCTAATAGTTACTCCGCTAAATCTAACCAAACCATATTTGGCATTTAATTTAACTTTACTCTTGTAAGCGCTGCTTACCGTATGGTATACTTTTTCTCCAGAAATACCCACCCCATCAGGTAGATGCAATGTAAGGTTACCGTGAGCAGAATCACCTATGGTAATATTATTATTAAAGTCAATAGTTTCTGCTGAAACTACCAGCATTTGGGGATGAATAATAGCAAGCAGGGAACCCTTTGTATATAAATCCAGAGGTGAATTAAAAATAATGCGCTTAGCCTGAAAACCTATGGCTGTATAATCAGTTTCTCTTTCATCCAAATAAACAGTCTGAGTGGCACCGCTGGCGTTTTTAACCTCCAAATTAACAATCCCATCAACATAGTGATAAGAAGTAAAGTATCGATTCCCATCTTTGTCAGTAGCATATTCACTTGAATCAGGATTGGGAATAATAATATAATCATATGAGTGCCAGATCAAAGGCCAGATACCATGAGTATATTTATGGTATTCATACCATGGAGTACTTAGCTGAGAACTCTGTTCTGTCACCAATCCTTCCGATATAGCCGTTACAGTTGCTATCCTTCCATTTACTGTAGCATTGGCAGTTATCGTACATTTACCCGTTGCAGCATCATAAGACTGTATGGTTTCAATGACTTTATCCTGACCAGCTTCAGCAGCAGTAGCATCTACAAAATTGGCAGTTGCCTCATCATATCTGGTGAAAAAATGAGCTTGAGTGGGCGCAGTTCCTGGACTGTTTATCCATTCATCGGTCCAGGCAGCGATGGTAGCATCTACAGCTGAGCGAGCCAGGTATTTAGCCTGTAAGTTTGGCCTCAACATGGTAGTTTGCTTAAGCGAACTCTGACTGGCGGTGTAAGCTGCTGTGCCTAACAGAGTGAATACGACTAACAGCATTAATACCAGCGGCAGAGCTATTCCGGAATTATTTAAAAGAAGTGACTTTTTTTCAGCCGGCTTATTATTCACCAGATTTATTCTCCTTTTTATAAAGGTTTTAAGGATTTTAAAAACAACTAATCAGACCTGGGTTGTTATATTGGGACTAAAGGCCGAAGGTATTAATAGGCGTTTAATTGTTGTTATGCGATCAGTTTACGGTATTTAAGTCTAGATTCTAATATAATCACAACTCCCTATTAATATAGTACCACCCATGACAGAAGAAATAAATAGGGTAATTTATATAATTTCCCAAATGTATTGTCATAGAGTGGATGTTTTGTAAATAAAAATATTTATAATTCCTCCATTATTATGGAGGAATTTGGTAAATAAGGTGGAATAATAACTAAATGGAAATTAATTTGCTGATATGGTGAGAAGTGTGAAAGGTTTTAATGATCAGCCAGGGTGGAAGTTACGACAAAACATATGTAAAAATGAGGGGGTTACCTTACTGGAGGTACTGGTATCCCTGGTTGTCTCTTTGGTGTTAATTGGAGGGGCCTTTAATCTGTTTTTGTTCGGGGTAAATAATGTTTCCCGGGGCGGAGGAAAAACTACGGCCTGTCTTTATGCCAGCTCTTTAATGGAGGAAATGAAAGCTCGTCCGGAGATTTTAGCAGGAGTCGTAGAAAGTGGTTGGGTACAAGCGGATAGCATGCCATTTCTGCAATCCCACCCACCTGGGGTCGAGGCCGAGATTGATTTTAAACCTTTGGAGGGAGCAGAACAATTATATATTGTTAATCTGAAGGTTTTGACGACCGGGGGGAGTCGTGAGTGGGAGGAATACCTGGTAGGAGTAATACAGGCACCTTGAATGTCCGGAAAATTTTCCGGACTGGTGCTGATGAGCGAGGCGTTATGCTGGTTGACCTGTTGCTGGGATTGGCATTGGCCTTGTTGGTCATTATTACACTGCAGCAGATATCTACGCTGATTTTAAATGGTTATTCCCGTAATAGTGAACAGGCTGAGTTACAGTATTCATCGCGTATGGCACTGGATTGTATTCAGCAGGATATAAGGACATCAAAGGATTTTCAGCTGAATGCCGATGGCAGTCAGTTGATTATTACCGGGGCGGGAGGAGAAAACATCCGCATTTATGCTAATGGTGGCAATTTATATCGTAGGGATGTCAGTACCATACCGGTAGCGGAGAACATATCAGCAGTAAGTTTTACCAAGTCAGGTTCCCGGTTGCAGGGTAAACTGAAGCTGCATAGCCAGGGTGATGATTATGAAGTTGATTTCTTTTGTTTTTCCCGGGTTTTACAGGCGCATGAGTAGGACAAGACTTATTACTTCCTTATATTCAGGCGATAATGACAGGGGTTATGTCCTGGTTTGGGTAATTTTTTATTTATTGTTGTTTTTCATTATTGCAGCTTCTTTTGCGGATTCATCTTTCCTGGAGGGATTAATAAGTATTAATTATCATCACTCTGCCCAGGCTTTTGAAATGGCAGAGGGGGGTGTACTGGTTGGGGCAGAGGAAATCCATACCATTCTGGATCGGGATTACAGTTATACTCAGGAAATCCCTGCCGAGATTATTTTATCTAAACAGGAATGGATTTTAAACGAGTCAGGTAAAGAATTAAGCTTTTTACTGGAAAACCCCAAGTGTGTTTATGCGGATGATAAAGAGTGCCATTTTCAGTTTGCCAGTCAGGGAATCTGCCCCCCGGCACAAAAAACGTTAGTGGCAGAAGTGCAGGTGGAATTTCTGGATGTTTATAAGATTGAGGCAGACGGAACTATGATATTTGATCATCGTCAGTTTTTTAAACCGGCCAGGATCGTGTCACTGAGGTATAAATAAATGAGGAGTGAGGGACTGGGGGCATCATATCGGATTTGCGCGGATGATTATGATTGTGGTGTGACTTTTTAAAAGTTTTATTTTGATACCGGAGCTCTGGCAGTAACCTCTAACAGATTTACACAAATTTTAATTCCCATAATTATCAGCGGTAATCAGCGCCCTAAGGGTCTGCGTCATCAGCGTCAGAATAAAAAAGCCAGACTCTTCACTTCGTTTAGAGTGACACATATTCGGGCTTAGACTCTTCGCTTCGCTCAGAGTGACACATATCCGGCTTGATTTTTGTTCCGGCAATTAATGAAGGAATTTAATTTAAAGTGTCGAATTAAAAGACGTTAGAAATATTTAGCAACGGATTTTCAAATTGGACAGGAGGTAATGGAAAGTTGATGAGATTTGGCAAGCTGGGTATTATGGCATTGGTGTTGGTGCTGCTGGTTACACTGGTAGCAGGTTGCGGACAAACCGGAGATAAGGATACCGACAAAAACAAAACCGAGGAGTTCAAGGTAGGTTTCATTTATATTGGTGCACCAGGGGACGCCGGTTGGACTTATGCTCATGACCAGGGTAGAAAGTATCTGGAGGAGAAAATCCCGGAAGTAAAATCCATGACTTTGGAATATGTTCCTGAGGGTGGAGATGCGGAAAGAAGTATTGAACAGTTGGCTCAGGAAGGCTGCAAGGTTATTATTGCCAATAGCTTTGGTTATGGGGATCCGATTCTGGAAGTTGCCAAGCGTTATCCGGATATTACTTTCCTGCATTGTTCAGGGTTAAAGACTGATACCAATGTTTCCACTTATTTTGGTCGTATTTATCAAGCTCGTTATCTGAGCGGTATTGTGGCTGGTTCGATGACAAAGAATAATAAAATTGGTTATGCTGCTGCTTATCCAATTCCGGAAGTAGTCAGAGGCATTAATGCGTTTACGCTGGGAGTAAAGTCAGTTAATCCCGATGCAACTGTTAAGGTAGTATGGTCACTGACCTGGGTTGATGCTGCCAAGGAAAAAGCTGCCGCTGACAGTTTGATTGATGCCGGGTGTGATGTGCTGGCCCAGCATGCTGATACCCCGGCAGTTCAACAGGCAGCCGAGGAAGCAGGAATCCTCAGCATTGGTTATAACAGTGATATGAGTAAGTTTGCTCCTAATGCCAATTTAACTTCTCCGGTATGGAACTGGGGTCCTTACTATGTAAGAGCAGTTCAGGGAGTTATGGATGGAACCTGGAAGAGCGAGGAGTACTGGGGCGGTATGGAAGACGGTATAGTTGACCTGGCTCCGATTAATGATAAGGTTCCTGCCAATGTAAAACAATTGGTAGCTGATAAAAAGGCTGAGATTATAGATGGGAAATGGGATGTGTTTACCGGACCAATTAAAGACCAGAGCGGAGCAGTAAAGGTTCCGGAAGCTCAGAAAATGACTGATGCAGAAATGTTAAGTTTTGACTGGTTTGTTGAAGGTGTAGAGGGTACAATACCTAAGTAAGGCCTTTACAGAATATAGTCTATGAGGCGGCTTTATGCCGCCTCAAACCGTTGACAAAAGCAAATCTTTGCGTTATTTCGAGAAGCCCGCTCAATCAATGTACCATTTGTACGCCTCAATCGCGACTTCTCTCATACCTTGATATTTGCTTCCGTCATTCGGTTTCCAGGTCGCAAACTTTGTCTGCAACCTTAGGCGGCTTTATGCCGCCTTTTCAGTTGTTCTATCCCGCAAAATATTCAAGGCATGAAAAATCCTGATTATTGCTTTTCAATGCTAATCCGGTTTTAAAGAGGATTTATAAATGAAGCGTGAACCGCTTATTGAAATGAATAATATAAGTAAGAGTTTTCCCGGTGTGCTGGCTAATCATAATATTAGTTTTCGGGTTTATCCGGGTGAAATTCATGCCCTGTTAGGAGAGAACGGGGCTGGCAAGTCTACTTTAATGAGTATTTTAGCCGGATTGTATCGTCCGGATAGCGGGCAAATCAAGGTACGGGGCCGACAGGTACAATTCCGCTCACCACGTTATGCACTGGAGTCGGGTATTGGTATGATTTATCAGCATTTTCGCCTGGTTAATAATTTTACCGTGGCGGAAAATATAGTTCTGGGAGCCAAAAGCCGCAGGATTATTAATCGTCAGGAGAGTATGGAACGCAAAGTACAGGAGTTATCAGAGCGGTTTGGACTGGGAGTTGACCCCGCTGCACGGATCAGCAACTTATCGCTGGGAGAGCAACAGCGGGTGGAAATACTGAAAATGCTTTATCGCGGTTGTGATGTGCTGATTATGGATGAACCGACTACGGTACTTACTCCACGTGAGGTGCAGGATTTATTTAAAATTTTGCGTCTTATGGCTGATGAGGGCAAAGCGGTAGTTTTAATTACTCATAAACTGCATGAAGTGATGGAGATTGCCGATTATGTAACTGTTCTGCGTAAGGGGGAAGTGGTAGACAGTGACCGCATAGAAAATCTGCATGAGTCTGATTTAACCCGTATGATGGTAGCCCGGGAAATAGAGTATGGACAGGTTAACCGTAATACTGTACCGGGACCGGCAGTTTTGGAAATTGAGGGTTTACAGGTGCGGGGAGACCTGGGTTATCTGGCAGTCAAGGATGCCACCCTGGATATTCGCAGCGGAGAAATAGTATCTATTGCCGGTGTAGCCGGGAATGGACAGCGGGAACTGGTTGAGGCCCTGGCGGGATTACGTACTCCGTTAAAAGGCAGTATGCGTCTGAAGGGCAGAAACATCACTGATTATGATATCAGGAAGCGTCTGGAGTCAGGCCTGAATATGGTTCCGGAAGATCGTCTGGGCATGGGACTGG
>JAAYBS010000199.1 GCA_012718855.1 Syntrophomonadaceae bacterium | reverse complement strand
TTCACGATCAACGAAAATCTCCAGAGGGTCACCCTCACGAATGCGTAACGTTCTGCGTATTTCCTTGGGGATAACGACTCTGCCCAGGTCGTCTATCCTGCGCACAATCCCTGTTGCTTTCAATTTTTACTATCCCTCCTTTTTTTGAGACTTGACCAAAAAATTGATTTCCTTTCAGTGATAGTATATAACTCAAAATCCCCTTTTATTCACTTTTTACCAAAGAGCTTGCAGAAAAATAAAAATCTATGCTTTAAGACTGAATATTCCGAAACTTTTAATATTTTCAAAGCCAATTATATTAACCGAAACATAAGGTCATACTAAATTAGATTTCATTTTAAGGCGGTTTTTATCGTGTTAAAAATCACAAATTTTCAACTTTATTGCTTGCTTGTATTACTGATTGCTCCCATAGCTGTTTTTGAACAATCTCATCGCCTGATACATATTGCCCATAATAATGCCTGGCTGAGCTTTATTGCTGCAATTGTACCGGTTATGTTAATGGTACTTATGTTCAGCCATATCATTAAAAAAAGCTCTCAGGCTTTTCCATTAATGCTGCATGAACACCTGGGGAAATTGTTGGGTTTTATTCTGGGGGTTCTTTATATAGTCGTTTTTATTCTGTCCTGTAGTTTTAGTTTACGTATTTTTATTGAATTCATGAAAACCAATGTTTTATCCAATACTCCTATTAGTTTTTTTATCGGGATAATCATTTTGCTGGGCTTCACAGCTATAAAACTTGGTCTGGGGAGTATTGCCAGAATAGCTGAAATTCTGATATTTACCGGGCTGCCGTTTCTTGTTATTATCGTGTTATTATCTCTATTTCCCAATTTTCATATAGATCGTATTTATCCGGTTGGTTATATAAGTTACAAGTCTTTTGGTCTGAGCATTTTAATAGCCGCTGTTATTCCCAGTAAAATCATGTCCATCCTGACCCTGGTTTTTTTTATCCCTGACAAGGAAAAATCATTTTCCATTATGACCAAAGTCGTTATTACTTATTTGCTGGTAATGGCCTTGATAACTTTTGCTATAATCGTTACTCTGGGAATTTACCCGGCTATGAGTTATATATTCCCTACCTTTAATATGATGCGTCTGGCCCATGTTGGCCAATTTATTCAAAACCTGGAGATTGTAATTGTGGCTTTGTTGATAATAGGGTTTTTCGGTGCTTTTACCGTTTCCTGGTTTATGGCCTGCTACACTACGCAAAAACTGTTTAATTTAAACGATTATCGCTTCGTGGCTGCTCCTACCACGGTTATAATCGGTATTTTATCCCTCGTTACCAGTCAAAATGTCCTGGAAGTAGTCATTTGGAGCATGACCTTTATTGTTTTGATGTATGCGGTATTTTTTATATTAATTCCCTTCATTATTTTTATTATCTGTCTGTTTAAAAAGAGTCCTGTAGCGGAACAGATGGGTGATACAGGAGGAATAATAAACCAGGGAGACGGTCCTCCCGAATCCCGGGTTCATTCGGGATAAACTATATAGTCCAGGGGCCACCTGCCCTCAGGTTATGCATAAGCAAAACCAGGCTGGTAAAAGCTATATCTATGGATTTTGCAATTAACTACATGCAGCAGGGGGACGCAAATGCGCTATTTAAATAATAAAGCCGGCACTGCCCCATCGGATTCCTCTGAGGAATTGATAAATATGCCTGTATCTGCAAGTTTGCAGGAAAACCTGGATAGGCTGACCGTGCTTTTAGACTCCTGTTCAGATGCGGTAATAAGAGAATTCAGCTTTGGTGAACCATATCGAAAAGGATTGATTGTTTATTTTGACGGTCTGGTCGATAAGAAACAAATTGAGTCCAATTTACTAAAACCGCTGTTGCTGGAATTGAATATGCAGAACAATCAATCCCTGCAGTTACAGCAATACAGCAATATATTAGACCATGTACAGGAACATATTCTCAGCCTTGCCGATTTGAAAAATTTACAGACTCTGCAGGAGGTATGCCACCACATTACTTCCGGAGATACAGTCTTTTTAATCGACGGCTACGCTACTGGTTTGGCAGCCGGCACCAGATCCTGGCAGGGACGCCCGGTTCAGACCCCGGAAAATGAAGTCGCGGTATTCGGCCCCAAAGAGGGTTTAAGTGAAACCCTGCGTTTTAATACTGCTAATTTAAGAAGAAGGCTTAAATCCACCCGATTCAAAATTGAATCCCTGGTATTGGGGAGAATCTCCAAAACCGATGTGGCAGTTTGTTATATTGAAGGTATTGCGCCACCCGAATTGGTAAAGGAAGTAAAAGCCCGTCTGGGAAAAATAGATATTGATGCTATCCTGGATACCGGGTATCTGGCAGAATTGATTGCTGATTATAAGTGGACTATTTTCACGCAAACTGAACATACCGAGAAGCCGGACCGGATATGTGGACAGCTTCTTGAAGGCAAAGTTTGCCTGATGGTAGATGGTTCACCGATGGCTTTGGTTCTACCTATCTCTTTTCCGGAATATTTAATTTCTCCGGAAGATTATTATATTCATTTTATCCCCGCTTCACTTTTCAGAATGCTGCGTTTTATAGCCTTTGTGATGGCGTTGTCTTTACCATCTTTATATGTAGCTTTGATCAGTTATCACCAGGAAATGATCCCCACCTCGCTATTATTGACAATTACCGCTACACGTCAGGGCGTACCCTTCCCGGCGTTTATGGAGGCCCTTTTGCTGGAAGCCACTTTTGAGATGCTGCGCGAGGCTGGTTTGCGATTGCCGCGGGCGGTCGGCCCGGCAGTAAGTATTGTAGGAGCCTTGATTATTGGTGATGCAGCCGTAAGGGCCGGACTGGTGTCAACACCCATGGTGGTTGTAGTTGCGTTTACTGGCATAGCTTCATTTGTTTCGCCTTCATATAATGCCGGTATCATTATCCGCATTGCCCGTTTCGCATTTTTATTGTCAGCTGCTATGCTGGGATTCCTGGGAATTATTATTGCTGCTATTTTAATGCTGCTTAGAATGGTTTCATTATCGTCTTTCGGATTACCCTATATGAGCCCTATAGCACCTTTTAATCTTCAACAGATGGGGGACATTCTGATGCGGCGTCCCTGGTTTAAGAGTTTAAAACGTCCGTTCCTGGATGGTATGGAAAATGTAATTCGCCAGAGAAACCCGGCAAATAACGGGAGATAAGC
>JAAYBS010000198.1 GCA_012718855.1 Syntrophomonadaceae bacterium | reverse complement strand
TACTGGCCATTGGGGCAGCATTTTCTTTTACAATTATGATGTTCAATCTTCCTATACCGGGAGGAAGCTCAGCGCATGCAGTAGGGGCGGTGTTATTGGCTATACTTCTCGGGCCGTGGGCAGCCTGTATAGGTGTGTCTACGGCCTTGATAATTCAGGCTTTAATATTTGGTGATGGCGGTATCCTGGCTGTAGGGGCGAACTGTTTTAATATAGCTTTTATCATGCCCTGGGTGGGGTATTTAACTTACAAGCTGATTAAAGGCCAGGCGGATAATCTGTCGGGTCGAGCCATGGCAGCAGCTTTCATTGCCGGTTATGTTGGATTAAATGCAGCTGCTTTATTTACTGCGGTGGAATTTGGCTCCCAGTATCACCTGTTTCAGGCGGCTGACGGAACGCCTTTATTCTTCCCGGTTCCTTTAAAGGTGGCCGTGATAGCCATGATGAGTGAACATCTGGTTTTGGCCGGTCCGGTGGAGGGGTTAGTGACAGCGGCAGGTTTATGGTTTGTAGTTAAAAATTATCCGGCCTTACTGGCGGAGAGGTTTTCGAATGGCGTGAAACTTGATAGTCAGGGGGTAGAGAAGCATGTTTAAAAGTTATCGTAATTTATGGCTGGCTCTGGGTGCATTTATAATCTTATCCCCCCTGGGGTTATTAGCTACCGGAACTGCGTTTGGTGAATGGGGCCTGGATGAATTACCCGGGGAAGTCGGTTTTATTCCGGCCGGTTTGGAAAAATTTGCTGAGATCTGGACATTAAGTCCCCTGCCTGATTATGCTGTTCCGGGGATGGATGCTACTTTTATACAATCAGCCGGTGGTTATATTTTGTCGGCTATAGTTGGTGTAGCTCTGGTGGTAGCCGTGGTTAGCTTATTATACAAAGTAGTCAGGGATTAAACATAATTGAAAGGGTTATGGGCATGTTGCTTCCGGACTGGATGAATGAGTCACAATTTAATGATAAAAACCCAATCGCATTTAAGACCGGTAATAATAATTATCTGATTAAAAGTATACGTAATATGCGTAAGGTTATTTGTGAAGACTTGCAGACTGAACGTTTGGCCAGACGTGATGGACTATTACAAAAACTTAGCCCCGAACTGAAACTGGTCGGTATGATTATTTTTGTTTTAGGAATTAGTCTGAGCAGGCAGATACAGGTATTGATCGCTTTATGGCTGATGACGATGTTGCTTATGTATCTTTCCCGGTTACCGGTTCTGGTGTTGCAGAAGCGAATTTGGGGATTTATTCCCCTCATTACATTACTTTTTACCATGCCCATGACACTTAATTTTTTTATTGACGGTACTCCGCTTATAGTATTGTTTCAAGCTGAACAGGCTAAAGATTGGCTGGGGATAAACTGGCCTATGACAATTTTTATTAGCCGGCAGGGAGTCATCTCCGTAACCTTTTTGTTTTTACGGGTGGGTCTGTCGCTATCGCTGGGTATACTATTGGTTATGACTACGCCGGCAGCCGATATATTTAAATCGTTACGGGTTTTGCGTGTACCGGATTTATTTATTATGATTCTGGAAATGACCTACCGCTATCTGATTGTATTGCTGTCAATTTCCATTGAAATGTTTGAAGCCCGCAAGGTTCGTACAGTTGGTCCATTATCACTTGGAACCCGGCAAGCCCAGGTAGGGTCTTCCATAGCAGCATTATTTGATCGCAGTATGGCTCTTTCGGAGGAAGTATATCAGGCCATGTGTGCCCGTTGTTATACCGGATCAATTCCTGAACCATTATTGGAGGAATGAGACTAATTGCTTGGATATGATAAGTTTTCAGTAATTGAATTTACTTGCATAGGAGGCCTTCTTTTTGGATAAAACTGTGTTCACTTTAAACGGAATTGCCTTTAGTTATGGTATCGGGAATAAACTTTTTGATAATCTAAATCTGAAGATAACTGGTGGCGAAAGTGTCTGCCTTCTGGGAGCTAATGGCTCAGGAAAATCAACTTTATTAAAGATATTTTGCGGTCTGGCCTTTCCCTGTGCCGGTCATTTTTATGCTTTTGGTCAGGAAATAACTGAAGACCTTATGGAAGACGACCGGGTTGCCCAAAAATATCATCGTCGGGTTGGTTTTATTTTTCAGAATTCTGAGGCGCAGCTTTTTAATACCCGGGTTTGGGACGAGATAGCCTATGGACCCCAGCAACTGGGTTTAAGCAAGCAGGACATATCTTCACGGGTGGAAGATGTGCTTAACCTGCTTAATTTACAAAGCCTGGCGCAACGCTCTCCTTATCGCCTGAGTGGAGGAGAAAAGAAAAAGGTGGCGGTAGCCTCAGCATTAATTCTTAATCCAGAAGTATTGATTCTTGATGAACCTACTAATGGTCTGGATCCTAAAACCCAGCGCTGGTTAATTGAATTGCTGGTGGAACTAAATAAAAGGGGAAGAACTATTATAACCGCTACCCATAATCTGGAACTGGCCCATGCCATATCCAAACGTATCCTGGTATTGTCCGAAGATCATCAGTTGGTCTTTGACGGCCCCAGCCATGAGGCTTTGACCAATAAACCCCTGCTCATGTCAGTCAATCTGATTGATGAATACTGTCATGTTCATGGGGAAGAAGAACATAAGCATTATTATGTTCATGGTTAGAAGTAGACATGGAGTTCCGGTGTCACTTTTCCCCGTTTACACCTTATTTTCCCTCTTGATATAATTCCGTAAAAATATTACTTCAAGTAATAAAAACCATGAAAATAGGTAATATTGTCTAAAAAATGTTAAATTTAAATAAAAATTGAGAATTAGTATTTTAATGCAGGAGTTTTACTATTCTTTATAGAAGGGTAGTATACTGAGTGAATAAAAAAAATCAATACT
>JAAYBS010000197.1 GCA_012718855.1 Syntrophomonadaceae bacterium | reverse complement strand
GGTAAAGGGATTAACCTGGGAAAGGAAGGTGAATACAAAATTAAGAGGTTCAGCAGGAACAAGAAAATAGGTGGCGCAGGGTATTTTTTACTGGTAGGAATAGCTCTGATACTGGGGATAAGTTTAATCGGACCAGCCATGGCTGTCTGGAACGAAGGACTTTCGATAAAGGAAAACGTTGAAACTGGTGAGCTGACTGAAAAAATCTTCTTTACTGAGGTTTATCCTGGAGGGGATACCTTATTTGCGGGTAATGATTGGGGTAGCATCTATGCCTGCATGGAAAATGATTGTGGGATAGAAAACCATAAAATATCGATTGAAATTGACCGCATAAAGGATAAAAGCAGCTGGACATTAAACTTCGGATTGAAGAATAAGGGAACTATACCGGTAAGATGTTTGCCCTCAACAGTATTTGCGGATAGTGGACTACTGGTAGAATGTGATTTGCCTGATCAGATTGTTAATCCCGGTTCATCTGATGTAAATCCGGGTGAATCAGTTAAAGGACAAATAAAGATTAAACTTTGTACTGATGAGCCAGGGACCTATTCATTTCAGATGGATATCAAATGTATTCAGTGGAATGCCTATGACGATGGCCCGGGCTGGTGGACGGATACAATGCGTGTATATGGTATCGTAGTAGTCCATGAACCACCGGAAGAGATTTGTGAGGGGGCAGCGGAAGGGTTGACGGCGGAGTCATCCCCAGGGATAGTGACGGAATCAGCCTCACCTTCAGCAGCATCCTCGGAGGCACCATAATACTACTGGGCTAATTGAAAACTTAAGGAGGAAAAGATAAATGAAAAAAATTAAAGTTTTGATACTGGTTTTAGCATTTGCTTTTGCAGCTATGGGCGGAGCATATGCAATGTGGTTTGACACCCTGACCATAAGTGAAGCTGCCAGCACCGGATGTCTGGATCTAAAATGGGATAAGATTCATGTGGTAGACCCCAGCCCGAACTACACCGGTTATAATGGCAATGTTCTTGGTACCGATAGCAATCGTGATGGTCTTGATACCATGGATTTAGACAATCCCAATGAAAACCTGAATATTGGAAGTTTGGACGGGAAAATTGAAGAAGTAGCAGGAGCAGGAGCAACAACTAGTTGCGTTATAGGTGGAGATCAGGATAAAGTCTCTAAGGCGGATAAGTTAACCATTACTTTGAAAAATGGTTATCCTGGTTACCAGGAATACATCGATGTTGACATCGTTAATGTAGGCACGGTACCTGCGAAATTTGAAGTCAGCGGTTTATGTGGAGTTCCCTGTTGGCTGTTGGTAGAGATACAGGATAGAACTACAGGTGAAAAGCTTGATTTGGAAGGTGTTCGCATTGATCCCGGCAAGAGTATTCCGGTAAGAATTGTAAACCGCGTAATTGAAACCATGGACTGTGGGAAAATAGCTCCGCAGAATGCCGAAGCATGTTTTACTATTTCGCTTAAGGGTATTCAGTGGAATGAGTATAAATACAATTTAAGAGATCAGATTCAGTTCCCCAGAAAGGATAACTTCCCTTATCCACCTACTACACCCTGCAACTAATAATACCTGAGCCTATTGTAATAAAATAATCTACAATGGGGGAAGAGCAATCTTCCCCCATTGTGCTGCAATCTTCTCTATACCCCAAGACTATAGTCGGAAATTAGATATATAGTTCTGGTAAAAAATTACTTATTATAATATAATATACATATTATGGTAATTATAGTTTGCAACCGGTGGAGGGGTATTTTTTGTTTGATGCAGATAAACTGTTAAACGGCAGGAATTCGCAGTATACATTCTGGTTAGTTATTATGCTATTGCTGGCGCTTATTTTGGATAACATGGTCTTTGGTCCCAGGATTGGTGGTTTAACCGGTAATTATATACTGCCAACGATTATGTGGGGGTTTATAATCCTGGTCCTGTCAAAATTCCCGGGAACCAGGGCGGCAGGTAAACTACGCTTACATAAGCTGTTATGTTATCTGGCCTTAATGTGTTTCCTGTTAAGTGTCCTGGCACAAATAATGCACGGATTATTGGCTACATTTGGACAAAGCCCCTACGATAGAAGTTTATTCGGGATTCTAATTAATCTGGTTTCAATCGGCGCTCTGGTAACGGGTATGGAAATGGGCCGTGCCTGGCTTATGAATCGCCATTTTCTTAGAAAACCGGTAATTGGTATTCCTCTGATTGGCCTGCTATTTACGTCGTTTTCCATTTCGCTTAATAAAATAACCGGCTTGCATGACGGCCTGGCAGTTATCAAGTTTATGGGAATGAATTATATTCCCGAGCTGGGGCAAAGTTTGCTGTCTACTTATCTGGTATTTCTGGGAGGTCCGCTGCCAGCCATTATTTACCGGGCAAGTCTGATGGCTTTTGAACGCATTTCTCCGGTGCTGCCTAATGCCAACTGGCCGATTCAGACTTTATTTGGCGTTCTGGTACCCGTGCTGGGATTTATGTTGGTAAGGGTGATTTATCGTGAGGAAACCAGAGAGGAAAGACCTATTGCGCAGGAAGATACTCCGTTGGAAATGGTATTAACCAGCCTGGCCATTGTGGTTATAATTTGGTTTTCATTGGGGGTTTTCAGTTATTCCCCCCGCGTTATTCTGAGTGGCAGCATGCAACCGAACATTGATATTGGGGATATTGTAATTATAAAAGAAATTAATGCTGAGCAGGCCCGGGTGGGAGATGTTATTATGTTTCCTCTGAATAATATGTTGGTTACCCATCGGGTAATAGATATTCAACAAAAGGACGGGAAAAAGTATTTTACTACCAAAGGGGATGGCAATACTGAGCCTGAACGGGACCCGGTTATAGAAGAAAATGTTAAAGGCAAGGTAATTATGGTTATACCCAAGGCAGGGAGAATTACCATGCTGATGAGAGGCGGTGTCTAATTGCTTCACTAATAACTGAAATTTTGATCATATAAAATTTTTGGATTGGTTAAAGGGGCGATTATTAATGAAAAAAAGTTTGAAAAGATCTACTCGTTGGGGATTAATCGTAACGCTCTCGCTGTTGATATTATGTTCGGCGGGAATTGCTGCCTGGTACTTTCAATTTCCGCTGGAAGCAGAAAAACAGGTTCCGGTTTACACCTGTAAACAAGAGCTTCAGGTGGATTATCGCATAGCAGTTATGCAGAATAATTTTTTCCCGGAGCAGTTTATTGGTCCGGGACAAGTATACATTATTCCTTTGACCCAATATATTGAAACGGCACTTAATTATAATTTTTCCGGACCGGAAAAGGTTGATATATCCGGACAATATCAGGCGGACGCTGTGCTTACCGGATATGTTATAAAGGAAAAGAAGGCTGGCGATGAGGTGGAAAAGGTAAAGCTCAAGGCCTGGGAGAAAACCTGGCCGTTGGTTGCGGTTACTCCTTTTTCTGCTCATGACCGCACGCTGCAGATAAATCAGCCTGTACCGGTTGATATCAGGTTTT
Organism: Syntrophomonadaceae bacterium; assembly: GCA_012718855.1. GTDB lineage: Bacteria > Bacillota > Syntrophomonadia > Syntrophomonadales > Syntrophomonadaceae > JAAYBS01. The sequence continues at coordinate 20,770 of JAAYBS010000197.1, read as the reverse complement.
ATGCAGATTTTGCTGAACAAGTTGCCAAAGAGTTTGAGTTTTCAGCTGAACTGGTGGAACTGGCAGTTACTTATAATATTCAAGGTAAAGCTGTAACCGAACAGGGAGAAATTAATGAACCTGTACAGGCAGCCCTGATAATTCCTATTAAAGGCAATTCCTTTACGGTTGATAGCCTACAGAATAATGTGGTTGAAAAATCAATTACTGAACCATCGGTTGAAGAAGTGCCCGGCGTAAAATTGACCAGGATAATAATGGCAGGAATTACCGCCTTGTTGGCTGTTTTATTGTTAATGTTATTATTTATGACGGCAGCGGCATGGGAAAATCCATCTGAAAATGAGTTGTGCAGAATATTCAGGAAGTATGGTGATCGCATTGCGACAGGTTTTAGCTGGGTGCCGGCAATATCTGCCCAAAATATCATGACCCTGAATTCTTTTGATGATCTGCTCAAGGTGGCTGATGAGATTACGCAACCGATTCTATATGAAAGCCATCCTGACGGTGTACATTCCTTTTATGTAATTAATGAGCCATTGATATATTGTTTTAATCTAAACACTGCTGCGGGTGATCATAACAGTAAATATACTGATAATATGCAAATGTAATTATTTTTAAGGTTGATTGCAGTGCAAAACCAGTATATAGAAACGGTATTTTAAATATGGGTAAAATAAAGATTTTATTATGCGGCGATTTTTCTTCATATAGCCAGAGTCTGGCAGATGCTTTTGAAAATGAAAGCGCTTACTTTGAAGTTGTTGGTATAGTTGTTTTACAAAAGTTAGAAGAGGCAGCTTTGAGGTCACGTGCTGACATTTTGTTAATAAAGCTGGATGAAGTAAACTATTTGCCGATAATATTAAATTTAAAAAAGAAATGCCCATTTTTGCTTCCGGTATTAATCGTTAACGAAAATGTTGTGGATGCATTTGAACTCATAAAAATGGGGATATACGGGTGTTTGCCCCCGCGGTTATTTCCCCGGCAAATTGTAAATGCAGTGGAACTGATTGCTACCGCTGGAGTTGCTTGTTTGCCGCGTTTGGAGTCAAATATAATTGTTAAAGGCAACCGGGAATTAGACCAGGCAATTTTTAAGACCCTGACTAACCGGGAACGGGAAGTTATAAATTTTTTGGGCAGGAATTATTCCAATAAAGAAATAGCAGATTGTCTATGCCTTTCTGAGTCTACTATCAAGACGCATTTGGGAAACATTTTCAGAAAACTGGATGTCCGTAATCGTACGGAAGCCGCTGATTTATTAGAGGCGTATGGAGATATTTCTGTGGGCCGTTTTATGTATACTTTTCGCGCGGCTGCGGAAGAATAACATGTTATAATCGTGCTAAAATGGGGGACGAAAAGGTTGAGTATTTAATAAAAGATTAATAAATGGCTCTATACAGCATTGATTTTTAATTTTATATGTCGTTATAATTGGGCAGAAGCTTCTTTTGAAAGGATGATAGCCATGGAGCTGATTTATGCCGGCAAGACTAAAGATGTTTATCGTCAGGAAGACGGTAATTACCTTCTCCAGTTCAAGGATGACGCTACTGGTGAAGATGGAGTGTTTGATCCTGGTTCCAATGCAGTTGGTTTAACTATTGAGGGAGCAGGCAGAGCCGGACTGCGCCTTACCAAATTCTTTTTTGAAAAGTTGGAGCAGCAGGGTATTCCCACTCATTATGTTGACGCTGATATTGATAAAGCAACTATGACGGTTAAACCGGCTGTTTTGTTTGGTAAAGGGCTGGAAGTTATTTGCCGTTACCGGGCCGTAGGCAGTTTTCTCCGCCGTTATGGTGAATATTGTGAGGAAGGTCAGCCGCTGGATGCTTTTGTGGAAGTAACCTTAAAGGATGATGTCAGACAAGATCCGCCCATTACTGAGGATGCGCTGGATATGCTGGGAATCTTATCCACGGCCGAATATGCGGTATTAAAGGATCTGACCCGCAAGATTGCCGGGGTTGTAAAGGCAGAGCTGGCTAAAAAGGGTATAGAGTTATATGATATCAAGTTTGAGTTTGGCCGGGTAGGTCAGGATAAACAAATTGTATTAATTGATGAGATTTCCGGAGGCAATATGCGGGCATATAAGGATGGCAAGCATATTCAACCGTTGGATTTGGAAAAAATGATGATAGGTTAATCATATGAAGAAAGTATTAGTACGGCAATTAGTAAGAAATCACCAGGATTACATCAATCAGGAAGTGGAAGTAAACGGATGGGTGCGTACCAATCGTGACCAGAAGTCTTTTGGATTTTTAGGTCTTAATGATGGTACCCATTTTAACACCATTCAGATAGTGTATGAACAGGATAGCCTGCCCGATTTTGATATGGCGGCCAGGATCCGAACCGGTGCCGCGGTTATGGTTCGAGGTGTAGTCGTTGCTACTCCCGGAGCAAAACAGGATTGGGAAATAAAAGCTAAAGAAATAATTTTACTGGGGGATGCTGCGGAGGATTATCCGCTGCAGCCTAAACGGCACAGCCGTGAGTTTTTACGCGAGATAGCCCATCTCAGACCGCGTACCAACTTGTTTTCAGCGGTATTTAGAATTCGTTCCCTGGCAGCGTATGCCATTCACCAGTTTTTCCAGCAAAAAGGTTTTGTTTACGTTCATACTCCGATAATAACTGCCAGTGATGCTGAAGGTGCAGGAGAAATGTTCGCCGTTTCCACTCTGGATATGAAAAATATTCCCGGCACTGAACAGGGCGAGATTGATTACAGCCAGGATTTCTTTGGCCGCCATACTCACCTGACGGTAAGTGGACAGCTGGAAGCAGAGGCATTTGCCCTGGCCTTTCGGGATGTGTATACTTTTGGACCAACCTTTAGGGCAGAAAACTCCAATACATCGCGTCATGCGGCTGAATTTTGGATGATTGAACCGGAGATGGCTTTTGCTGATTTAAAGGACGATATGCAAGTTGCCGAACAAATGATTAAATATGTCATAGGTTATGTCTTGGATAATGCCCGGGAGGAAATAGCTTTTTGCAACAGCTTTGTTGACCAGGGGCTGCAGCAGCGGCTGGAGCAAATTGTAGAACAGGAATTTGCCCGGGTTACTTATACTGAAGCAGTTGAACTGTTGCAGCAGTCAGAAATAGAATTCGACTATGCAGTGGAATGGGGCCATGATTTACAAACTGAGCATGAACGCTATTTAACTGAACAGATATTTAAGCGCCCGGTTTTTGTAACTGATTATCCGCGGGAGATAAAGGCGTTTTATATGCGACAGAATGATGATGGCAAAACGGTGGCGGCTATGGATTTATTAGTTCCCGGAGTAGGGGAATTAATTGGCGGCAGTCAGCGGGAGGAACGCTATGATATATTGTGTCAGCGTATGAATGAATTGGATATGCAGGATGAAGACTTATGGTGGTATCTTGAATTAAGAAAATATGGCGGAGTAGAACATGCCGGGTTTGGATTGGGATTTGAACGGTTGGTAATGTATCTCACCGGGGTTAGTAATATTCGGGATGTCATTCCTTTTCCCCGAACGGTTAACTCCTGTGAATTTTAATTTTTAAGGAGGCGAGGGTAAATGATAGTTACGACTACACCTAACATCGAGGGAAGGTCAATCCAAAGTTATCTTGGACTGGTTGCAGGTGAAGCGATTATGGGGGCTAATGTTGTAAGAGACATCTTTGCCAGCATTACAGATATTGTTGGGGGAAGGTCAGGTTCCTATGAAGCCAAATTAAGCGAAGCCAGGAAGATTGCAGTGGATGAAATGGTGGAAAAAGCTCAGCGTCTGGGTGCCAATGCCGTGGTGGGAGTTGATATTGATTACGAAGTTATCCGAGATGGAATGTTAATGGTAGCTGCCAGCGGTACGGCAGTAAAAATAGTTTAGTTTTTTAAAGAAATATCGATAGCGGAAGAATTGACTTCCGCTATCGTTTTAATGGGGAGAGGGGCGTTTATAAATTAATCAACTATTAACGAGAGGGGTTCAGTATCAGGTACTAGCCGCAGCTGGTGCAGGAACTGCAGCCGCCTCCATCAGTATCAGGTACGCGGGGGGTTAATCGGAACATAGTCCGGTTACCGCTTTTAACTGATTCCAGAGCAAAACCCTGATAAATTTTATAAAGATTTTGACTTACCACAAATTTCAGTCCGTCAATTTCCTGTACATGGTCAGTATCAGCTGACTCATCCAGAGCCAGATAAAATGAGGAACCGCCTCAACCAACATTTACATCTATACGCAGACTGTTAGATGTAATGCCCTGGTCTGTAAGCACAGTTTTTAAATCCTCTATGGTTTCAGAATTAGCTTGCACTATTAACATTAAATCACCTCATTACATTTTTATCCCCGGGGAATACCCCCTAGGGGTATTATATTATGGGAATAAGAATTTGACAAGTACTTTTTTATAATATTTTAACTAATTTTTTATTATTATGCTCGTTCAATTAATATTTTAATCTGTAATAGACTTTTGGTTTCTGGTAAAATTTAATTAATGAGAACTGGATTAACAAGGGGGACAATTCATGGCCGAAAGAATTGAATTTACCAGGAATTATAGTGATTTATGTACTAACAAGGGTTTTCAATTTGAGTTTTATTGTGACCGCTGTGGCAGCGGCTACCGGACCCGGTTTAAACCTTCAGTTACTGGTACTGTGGCAGGTGTACTGGAGTCTGCTGGCAGCTTGTTGGGTGGTATTTTTAATAGTGCAGCTGATATTGGTGAGCGGGTGCGATCAGCCTCATGGGAGAAGGCCCATGATGAGGCTTTCGTTGAAGCTACGCAAGAATTGAAACCGGATTTTGTTCAATGTCCCCGCTGTTCTTCCTGGGTTTGCCGTAAGAGTTGCTGGAATAACAACAAGGGGTTGTGCAAAGAATGTGCGCCGGATTTGGGTGTGGAGATGTCGGCAGCTCAGGCCAGTCGTTCCGTAGAAGAAGTCTGGGCTCATGCAGCCATGGCCGAAGAGGATAAGAAATTAGCTAAGGAAAATTGGAGGGAGACTATCCGGGCCAGTTGTCCCAAATGCGAAGCTCCATTAGCAGCGAATGCTAAATTTTGCCCTGAGTGCGGAGAACAGTTGAAAACCAAAACCTTTTGCCCCGGTTGCGGGGCTCAGCAAAAGCCGGGCAGCAAGTTCTGCGCCGAGTGCGGCGAGAAGTTATAGAAAGATCAGCCGTCCTGAAAAAGGACGGCTTTTTTAATATACGCAGCAACCTTAATTGTGACCCGGCACTCAGATTGGCCTGAGTGCCGGGGAACATCAGTAGTCCCCGACAGGGGGATTACACAGACCCTTCGGGCGCTGATTAACACGGTTTTTTATAATTAATATGGCGATGGGTTATTTATAGAGAACGAGATTTGGCTATTAGAAAGTTTTTCAAAATATTTTGAACCTGATCATTAATGACTCACACTGACTTGACCTGACAGTTTTTATAAAGCTGATTTGTGCTGACTTTTTAAGATTTTCACAGATTCTTTTTATATTTAATATGGAGTCGGGGTAGTTATGGTGATTTGGATTGGATTTTGAGAGAAGTTTATTTTTGGCTTTATTTGTATGAATTAGCTTCCGGATACAGACACTTAGGGGAAAGGAGGGATAGATTTTGTCAGAGCAGGTTAAGCTGGCTACTTTTGCCGGAGGTTGTTTTTGGTGCATGGTAGCCCCATTTGAATCGCTGCCGGGAGTTTTGCAGGTAGTATCCGGATATACTGGCGGCGAGAAGGAAAACCCTACTTATGAAGAGGTTTGCTATGAAAACACCGGGCATATGGAGGCGGTCCAGGTGAGCTATAATCCACAGATAACCTCCTACCCGGAATTATTGCAAGTATTCTGGCGTCAGATTGACCCTACCGATTCAGGAGGTCAGTTTCATGACCGGGGTATTTCCTATCAGTCAGCTATTTTTTATCATGATGAAAATCAGCGTCAGGAAGCCGAAGTATCTTTACAGGAACTGGAGAAAAGCGGGCGGTTTTCTGATCCCATAGTGACAGGTATTCTTCCTGCCGGCGAGTTTTATACCGCCGAGGATTATCATCAGGATTTTCATAAAAAGAATCCGGAGCATTATAACCGGTATCGTCAGGCTTCCGGAAGGGCTGGCTTTATCAGAAAATATTGGGGAGAATACGATCAGGATGAGCTTAAAAAGCGACTGAATGGAATACAGTATGAGGTTACCCAAAATAATGCCACGGAACCACCCTTTCATAACCAGTACTGGGATAATACCCGTGAGGGGCTTTATGTAGATGTGGTATCCGGTGAACCCTTGTTCACTTCCCGGGATAAGTTTGATTCCGGTTGCGGCTGGCCCAGTTTTACGCGTCCGATTAAGCCGGAGGTATTGCGGGAAAAAGCGGATCACAGCCATGGAATGATAAGAACTGAAGTACGCAGCACCAGGGCCGACTCGCATTTGGGGCATGTGTTTGCCGATGGCCCTGAACCTACCGGGCTGCGTTATTGTATAAACTCAGCAGCCCTCAGATTTATCCCCCGTGAAGATTTGATTGCCGAGGGTTATGAAGCATGGTTGCTCTGGTTTGAGGAAGAGGATTAAGTTATTGCAAACTACTAGTCCAGAGGGGTAAATCCTTCCCCCAGGACTTTATGAATAGCCTGAACCGCAATAAAAGCGTGAGGGTCAAGCTCTTTAATATAGTTACGCAGACGGATAAATTCGCGACGGCTGACGATGGTTACTACTACATCATGTTCATTACCGCTGTAAGCCCCCCGGGCAGTATAGATGGTAGCTCCCCGTTCCAGGTTTTTGATAATGAATTCACGAACCTGGTGACTATAGGGGGTAATGATAGTTACATTCTGATTGATGCTGAATCCTTCAATAATATAATCAATGGTAAAACCATACAGGATTACACCCAACAGCGAGTACATGCCTTTTTCGATGCCAAATACGAAACCGGCCAGAATACTAATGGAGAAGTCAATTAACAGCAAAGCTTTGCCTAAATCCAGCTGATAATACTTGTTGAGGATGCGAGCCAAAATATCAGTACCGCCTGAGGAAGCATTCTGATTAAATAGAATAGCCAGGCCAACGCCGGAGATGAATACACCAAAAACCAACTGGATAAGTATATCATCGGATAATGGTTGGCTCAAAGGAATTAGTTTTTCCATGGCCAGTATATATAAGGGAATGGTAACGCTGCAATAAATAGTTTTTAATCCGAACACTGAGCCGATGAGCAAAAAACCAACTACTAACAGGATAATACTGAGAAATAGAACCAGCACCCCCAAAGGAAGCCACGGGAAAAAGTTGTTTATTAGCAGAGATAATCCGGTAATACCCCCGGGGGCTATCTGATTGGGAGCAAAGAAAAAATAGAATCCGGCTGCGTCCATGAAGCCGCCTAGATTTAATAGTAAAAAGCTAATTATTAATCGTTTCATGTTTAATCCTTTTGTGATTTTATAGTAAGATAATCTTATTGTTATTATTTACCCCTTATAGGGGCTTTTTCATTCCGGTTTAACAGATTGGTTATAATAATTAACTAATTTAGTCCCCTGCTGAAGCGGGGGTAGTGCTTGAATACCGGATAGCTATTCTTTATCATGAAGAAAGAATATTATTCTGAAGGCAATGAGCCTTTAGGTATTGCCATAAGGAGGTTTACATTTTATGCCCAGGTTGGATTCAAAAGAACATCTCCCCGACGAGAAGGAGCTGGAAAATGGGGTTGATACAAACGGACTTCCGGTTAATTTTATTCAAACCATCATCAATGAAGATTTGAAAGCCGGGAAAAATAATAGCCGGGTACATACCCGATTTCCTCCGGAACCAAACGGATATCTGCATATTGGCCATGCTAAATCCATTTGTCTGAATTTTGGTTTGGCTGCTGCCAATGGAGGCAAGTGTAATCTGCGTTTTGATGATACCAATCCCAGCAAGGAAGAAGTTGAATATGTTGACTCAATTCAAGCTGATGTCAGATGGTTAGGTTTTGACTGGGAAGACCGCATGTTTTATGCTTCAGATTATTTTGAACCGCTCTACCACTTTGCACTGCAACTGATTGAGCAGGGTAAGGCCTATGTTTGTGATTTAAGTGCGGAAGAAATCCGCCAATACCGGGGAACTTTAACTGAGCCGGGTAAGGATAGTCCTTATCGGGAACGGTCTATAGAAGAGAATCTGGATTTATTTAAACGCATGAAAGCGGGAGAGTTTCCGGATGGCTCACGGGTTTTACGCGCCAAAATCGATATGAGTTCACCTAATCTGAATATGCGTGATCCGGTTTTATACCGGATTCAGAATTCACATCATCATCGTACCGGAGACAAGTGGTGCATATATCCGATGTATGATTATGCACATCCGCTTTCCGATGCCTTGGAGTCGATTACCCACTCCGTATGTACTCTGGAGTTTTCTGATCATCGTCCTTTATATGATTGGGCCATTGACAATGTTGATTATGGTTATGAGAAATATGGACGACCTCAGCAAATTGAGTTTGCCCGTTTAAATCTTACCTATACGGTAATGAGTAAACGTAAATTACGGGCACTGGTAGAGCAAAATCATGTACGCGGCTGGGATGATCCACGTATGCCAACTATTTCCGGTTTACGTCGTCGTGGTTATACTCCGGAATCTATTCGTGATTTTTGTGATCGGATTGGGGTTGCCCGTCGTAATAGCATGGTAGATATAGCTTTGCTGGAGCATTGCATTCGGGAAGATTTAAATTTGAATGCCATGCGGATTATGGCGGTATTAAAACCGTTGAAAGTTGTTATTACCAATTATCCTGAAGATCAGACTGAATGGCTGGAGACTGAGAATAATCCGGAGAATCCTGCTATGGGAACCAGACTGCTGCCCTTTTCACGGGAAATATATATTGAGCAGGATGATTTTATGGAAGATCCGCCCAAGAAGTTTTTCCGTCTGCGTCCCGGTGGGGAAGTGCGCCTGAAAAGTGCTTATATTATCAGTCTGCATGAAGTTATCAAGGATGAGACTGGTGCAATAGTAGAATTACATTGTCAGTATGATCCGGATTCCAAAAGCGGTGGAGCTACTGCCGGGAGGAAAGTAAAGGGTACATTGCACTGGGTCTCAGCGGCTCATGCGGTACCAGCTGAAGTGAGGCTATATGAGCATTTATTTACCAGGGAAAATCCGGATGAAGATGAGGAAGGAAAATCATTTGTTGATTATTTAAATCCTGATTCCATGCAAATTCTTACCTCCTGTATGGTAGAGCCTTCCGGAGCAGATCTACAGGGAGAAAGCCGGTACCAATTTTTACGTCAGGGTTATTTTTGTTTGGATCCGGACAGTAAACCCGGACAACCAGTTTTCAACCGTATTGTTGGTTTAAGAGATAGTTGGAGTAAAATTAAAAACCAGGAATAAGAAAAAAATACCGAAATACATGACGATAGTCCTGCTTTGTGCAACTTAATGGAAATAAGCAGGACTATTTGTTATTATAACGAATAATCTGAACAATAAGGAAAAAGTTGTTCAAACCAGGAGTATGGTGGGAAATATGGGTTTAAAAATAACCGGCAGATATATAATGTTAGCAGTATTACTGCTGATGCTTGCGATTAGCGGTTGTATTGTGATGCCCATTTCCGGTCTCCCGGATGCCCGTGAAGGGGTCCTGGATTTACATGGCTTGGATCAGAAGCAATTAAGTGTAGTACCATTATCAGGGCAATGGGAGTTTTACTGGCAGAAGCTCTATACATCTCAGGATTTTAAAACCGGACAATTAAAAGCCAGCTATATTAATGTGCCTGCTAATTGGAATAATCAGCTGGTCGGCGGTCGAATATTAACTGGTAATGGATATGGTACTTATCGCCTGGTAGTACATACCGACGAATCTCCCGGAAGTTTAAAAGCACTTCATATTTCCGTTATTGACTCTGCCTATAAGATATGGGTTGACGGTAAATTAATAGCATCCAATGGGGCGGTTGGAACTTCAAAAGAAACCATGGTGCCGCAGAATCTGCCCCAAATAGTTTTGTTTAATACCCTTAGTCAGGAAATAGAGATAATTATTCAGGTTTCTAATTTTATGAGTTTTACCGGTGGTATAGGACAAAGTATCAGACTGGGTGAGGCAAACGCTGTTTATAACATCGCTAACCGGGAGGAAGCCATACAGTATTTCATGCTGGGCATTGCATTAATCATGGGTTTGTATCACCTGCTGCTGTATTTATTACGCAAACAGGAAAAGGCTAATCTGTATTTTAGCCTTATGTGCTTATTTTTTTCAATACGAACCTTATTTGTGGGTTCCATGATTTTTATGCATTGGTTTCCCGGGTTTAATTGGCAGATTGCAACCAAGATTGAGTATTTTACCTGGACTATGGGGATACTTGCTTTTATGGCTTTTCTATATCACTTGTATCCGAAAAAAGTTGATAAACGGGTAGCACGGTTGGTGAATCTGGTTGGATATAGCGTTGGATTGTTAATTATTATGCTGCCGGCCATTTATTTTTCCAGTATCAATATCGCTTTTCAGCTGTTATTTTTAGCAGTGGCTATTTATGCTCTGGTTTTATTGCTGCAACCGGTAATTTTCAAACATACTGACACCAAATTAGTAATAATGGGATTATTGTTGCTGGTAATAGCTGTAATTACTGATATGTTCTTCATAGAGAATAATCTGCAAAGAGAGATGTGGGTTGCGGCTGGCATTATTATGCTGGTTTTTTCCAATAGCATGGCATTATCAGTACGATATACAGAAGCTTTTGAAAGGGCACAAAACTTGATGCTGGAACGGGAGATAATGGTGGAAACCATGAAGAAAATGAATCAGGATTTGGAGATCAAGGTTAAATTGCGTACCGCCGAATTAAAGAATTCAGTGGAAAAACTGAATAAAGAAATTCAGGAGCGTACAGCAGCACAGGAGCAGCTTAAAGTTTTTGCCAGTATGGATGTTATGACCGGACTTTATAATCGGGCTACCGGGATGGCGATGTTGGAAAAACAGCTTCAACTGGCCGAACGAAACGATTATAGGGTAACCGTATGTTTTACCGATATAGATAATCTGAAGGAAGTTAATGATAAACATGGACATATGGTAGGTGACCAGTTAATTATTACAGCTGCACAAATTATTAAAAATAATGTTCGTGAGTCTGATTTTGTATTTCGCATGGGGGGCGACGAATTTGTAGCTGTTTTCCCACAGTGTTCACAAATGGAGGCCCAAATGATCTGGCAGAGAATTAATAAAAATTTTGATGAAAATAACGACATGTCCACCCTGGGCATAAAAATTAGTATCAGTTATGGCTTGGCCGAATATATTCCCGGCAGTGGAATAAAAATGAGTGAATTGATTGATAAGGCCGACGCAGCTATGTATGAACATAAGATTTCCCGCTCCAACGGCGCGGGTTAAGGCTTCAATAATCTTCGGTATGGCGGTTATAATTTGCATATATCAGAGCATTTAACTCCCCGCCGGTCAGCAATATTATACTGCTAATATACATCCATAACAGCAAGATTATGATACCCCCAAGGCTGCCATAAATATAAGTATAATGTGCAAACCGATCTACATACAAAGAAAACATCCAGGAGATAATTATCCAGCCAAAGGTGGTAAATATGGTTCCCGGTATTACTTCCTTGACAGTAACTCTTCGATCGGGACTGATAATGTAAAAAAACATAAATACAATCAGCATGGCTGACAGCGGGATGATATAACGAAACATAGTCCAGAATTGGGCAAATAAATGTGAAGCGCCCAGAAATATGAACAGGGTCTTGCCCAGTTGTTGTCCAAATACCAGCAGAGCAATGGAAAGCATTATAACGATGGTCAGTGCCAGGGTAAAGAGGATAGAAATCCCGCGTACCTTCCAAAAGGGACGGGTTTCTTTTTCAAAATAAGCTTTATTTATACCATGAATAATGGCATTCATACCATTGGAGGCTGCCCACAGGGTACCCAGCATACCAATGGATAGCAGGGTTTGGCTGCGTGCCAGTACAGTTTCATTTATAATATTACTGACCTGCAGGTAGGCCTCACGGGGCAGGATTTGGGATAAATGATTTAGCAGGATATCACTGGCCAGCGGAGTATAGCTTAATAGCGTAATAATAAAAAACAAAAAAGGGAAAAAGGCCAACAGCAAATAGTAGGTAAGCTGAGCAGACAGTGCGGTGACTTCATCATCAGCCAGTCGCCGATAAAGTTCTACTATAAAGCTGAACCGGTTCATCTTAACTCCCCCTGTTGATTGCATTTAAAGGATTTTAAAAAGCTTATTTAATTATATCATCAGGTTAATTTTATTTATGTATGCACTTCGCGTGGTTATATTTTTTACCGGTTATCTGACTGCTGAAAATAAAATTTCCTGGACTCTGCAAGCCATGTGATAAGTTATAATGTAGAAGGATAAATATTACTGAACATATGGAGCAATGAATTATGCAAGTACATATTTTGGCCAGTGGAAGTACTGGTAATGCAGTATATTTTCAGTTGGGAAAGACTAAAATTCTAGTCGATGCAGGTATTAGCGCCCGGCGGATTGAACAAGGCCTGGCTGAAGTTGGAGTGCGGGCCTGTGACCTGGATGGGATCTTGATTACGCACGAACACGAAGATCATATTAAAGGATTGGATGTACTGATTCGCCGTCATGAAATTCCTGTCTATACCAGGCCCCTAACCTGGGAAGGGATTAAATGTCGTGACCGTCTGCCCGGATATTGCTGCAAGGAATTACCGATGGCTTTTAGCCTGGGAGGAGTAAGAGTTGAGGCTTTTAATATTTCCCATGATGCGGCTGACCCGGTAGGTTTTGTTTTTCGTTACGGCAGGCAGAAGTTGGTCATGGCTACTGATTTGGGATGTATTACCCCACCGGTGGAGCAGGCTATGAAAGATGCCAATATAATGGTTCTGGAGTCCAATCATGATCCACAGATGCTCATTCAGGGACCGTACCCGCCTTTTTTAAAACAGAGAATAAGGGGTAAACGAGGCCATTTGTCCAATTATGATGCCGGTCAGGTGTTATGTCGTATTCCCTGGCAAAAACCGGTTCAGGTATTTCTGGCCCATTTAAGCAAGCAAAATAATGCTCCGGCACTGGCGGAGCAAACCGTAGCCAATATAATAAGTAAACGCGGCTGGAAGCCGGGAGAGGATATCATCCTGCACAGAACCTATCCGGATATGACCACCAGCTGGGTTAGCGGGAAAGCCAACAATTAAGCTTGAGCAGGGGGGTAATGGACACAGATTACGCAGACCCTTCGGGCACGGCAGCCTTAATTGTGAATGATAGTGAACATCAGTAGTCCCGTCAGGGGATTTTCACAGATTGTTTTTATATTTATTTTGGGGTTAGTTTATTTATGGTGAGCAAGAATATGTTTGTGAGGGATTCTGTTTTTTTGAACCTGATTATACCTGACTGATTCTGACTGAACCTGACAGTTTTATAAATAATTAAAAATTAACCGTCAGGTCAAGTCATTTAAAAGTCCCCTTTCAGGGACACGGATGCTCCGCCCATAGGGCTTCGCAATTAATGTAGCAGTTACAGTCAGGTCCTAAAAATTGAAACCTTATTCATCAAAAGCCCAACACCCCAAGCCTGACTCCACACCAATAAGCTACTGTTCTTCCACCGGGGGGTAATCTACGCCTTTGGTGTCTACAGTAACACTTTTCATACGCTGTTCGACTTTGGGGCGATCCTGGAATCCAGTAGGTACAGCCACAATTTTATCAGCGTTTTCCATACCCTCAATTACTTTGCCAAAGGCAGCATAGTCCCCGTCCAGATGCGGGGAGGTGGCAACCATAATAAAAAATTGAGAGCCGGCTGAGTCGGGAGCAGCCGCCCTGGCCATGGACAGGACTCCGCGCTCATGCTTTAAGGGGTTGGGAAATCCATTGCTGGCAAATTCGCCTTTGAATCGATACCCAGGGCCTCCAGTACCCCTTCCTTCAGGACAACCACCCTGGATCATAAACCCGGGTATTACCCGATGAAATATTAAACCATTGTAAAAGCCCTGATTTATCAGGGAGATAAAATTATTAACCGTATTAGGTGCGATTTCAGGAAATAGTTCGGCTCTGATAATATCGCCATTTTCCATTTCGATAGTTACTATTGGATTGCTCATGGAATCTTCCTTTCGTGCATTATTTTCCATAATAGTATAGCACTATAAGAGGATTTTCATAAGCCTACATTAATTCTGCCAGTTCATTTAATTTATGGGATACAGCCAACAGTTCTTCGATACTGGCTGAAATTTCCTCACTGGCAGCCGCCTGCTCTTCCGATGCCCGTACGGTTAATACGGAATTATTACGGGCAGCTTCAATCTTTTCATTTATTTTACGGGTTAAGCCACGAATTTGTTCAGCAGTCTGTTTGGATGATTCAGACAGTTTGCGGATTTCTTCGGCTACTACGCCAAAGCCTTTACCGGCATCACCGGCACGGGCAGCTTCAATCGCGGCATTTAAGCCCAGCATTTTAGTCTGATCGGCAATAATCTTTATAGCATCTAAAATCTGTATTATCTCTGCTGAGGTAGTACCGATTTCTTCTATATCAGCATTTAGATGCCGTTCACTTTCATTGATGCTGCTGGCGCTGGAGGCAGTTTGTTCCACTGCGGAGGAGATTTCAGTTAATCCGATCATAAATGAGCTGGAAATATCAACTACGTTTTGAACCTTATCCCGCGTATTAACAATTCCAAAGGTGCCTATTGCTTCACCGGTATCATCATCAAAAATAGGCATGGTTGCTACTCTTAGCGGTACTCCATAAACTTCTGCCCCTAGCTCAACCGCTACCGTTTTTCCGCTTTCCATTATGTAATCTGCCGGTCCCCCTTTGGCAAATTTAACCCCTGGTTGTACAAAGCTTACTTTGTCGGTAGGGTCTATTTTCATAATAAATTGTTCATGGTCAGTAGCATAAAAGCCTACGGTTCGTTCAGTAAACAAAGCGGATATTACCGGTGCGAATTTTAGGAGGCCTTCATACATCTTGCTGTTTAGTTTTACGCCAATATCATCAATTGGTATTACATCGTTTATAGTAGGTTTGCTCATTCCTTTCCCCTCCTCTAAAAGACAGATATTTCTTAATATTGGTACTATTCGTCAATAGAGGACCATTTTCCTTTAAGTTATGTAGAAAAAAATCGTAGATTTCAATAAATTGGGATTTTAAATAATTAGATTATAATGAGCAGGCCAATTCTGCAAATTATCATCCCGGGGATAATAAGTCCCACGTATATGAGAGTAAGGATATTTTCTGCGATAATAATGTGGATGGTCGGCAATCTGTTTTAATATGTCTATGAGTCGGTCAATTTCATTATGGGTATTATAAGCTGCCAGACTAATTCTGACCATACCAGGTAAATTCTCCATGGGATAGGTATTATTATTTGATAAGGAAGAGGGAGTCTTTTCGTCAAGTAGTTTTCTAACATAATGCTGTGCACAGAAACAGCCGGTCCGGACTCCTATACCCGCTTCGAAGCTGAGCATAGTCCCCAGTTGATTATGGATAATACTTTCCAGATTAAAACTGATAACTCCCAGGCGGGGCCCTACTCCGTAAATTATGATACCCGGTATGGTTTGCAGCCGTTGCAGAGCATAATCGGTTAATATTTTTTCATATGCAGTTATATTTTGTAGATTTAAAGCTTGCAGGTATTCCAAAGTTTTGGCAAGTATAAAGGCACCCATTACATTGGGTGAACCAGCTTCCTCACGGTCGGGAAGTTCGGCCCAGGTTATCAGGTTGGGAGTAACCAGGTTTACGGTTCCGCCTCCGATAATATCCGGCTCACCCTGGAGGAATGTATTTTTAGGTCCAATTAGAACACCAGTACCAAAGGGAGCATATATTTTATGGCCGGAAAAGGCCAGATAATCAATGTGCCGTGAGTCATAATGCGGATGCATATTTATAGCATGATGAGGTGCCAACTGGGCAGCATCGACCATAAATTCAGCATTATATTCATGAGCGAGGCGGGCAATAAAATCCAGGTCGTTCAGATGTCCGGTTACATTGGAAGCGCCGGTTATGGTGACCAGTTTTACGTGGGGATAGTATTGCTGTAGTAGTTTTTCCAGGTGTTTATAGTCCAATAAACCTTTCTCATCAACGCGTGTATAAACCACCCGGGCATGTCTTCTCCAGGGGAGGTCATTGGAGTGATGTTCCATCTCGCTGGTTATAACTACATCATCAGCAGAGAAATTGAGACGGCAAGCCAGTTTATTAATAGCTTCGGTAGTATTTTTAACCAAAATTACGGTGTCATGTTCCAGGTCAGCTTGTACAAACTGTCCAATCTGCGTATGACATTTTTCATAGACTTGAGAACAAAGGATGGATTTATGGCCGGTGCCCCGGTGTACTCCTGAATACCAGGCTAAGAATTCCATCATTTGCTCCATGATTGGTTTCAGGGCCGGAGTGCTGGCAGCGTTGTCAAAATGAATGTAGGGTACCTGTTTACCCCGCGTGATGGGGACCAAAAGGTCTGCACCAAGCACCTCACGCCGAAAGGTCTTATAAGAAAATCCAGCGGACATATTCCACCATCCTGATAGAAATATTTTATCTATACTATGTTACTACCTTAATTTAGAAAATAGACCTGATGGAGGAAATTCATAAGGAGTGTTATCCATGTCCCTGAAAGGGGACTTCTTCTGACTTTTAAATGACTTGACCTGACGGTTAATTTAAATTATTTATAAAACAGTCAGGTTCAGTCAGGTATAGTCAGTTTAAGTCAGGTTCTAAATTGATAACCGATCCAAAAAAATGGTCTCTTACTCACCATAAATAAAGTCTGACCATCTCATATAAACAGCTGAATGTCGGCGGAGGAGGCGTCAGCTAAGTATGCTTTTACATCAACTATTTCCACTTCCGGAAGAAGTTCCTCGGCAGTTATGCCCATAACTTCCAGGGATAGCTTGCAGGCCAGGAATTTTACTCCCTTTTTGCGGGCGCCATTTAAAAAGTCAACCAGTTGAGGAGTCTGGTTATCTTCCATCATTTCCAGCAACATATATTTACCTATTCCCGCCATATTAAGGTTGGATAAAGGCAAGTCGGCAGCTCCTTTGGGCGTCATTACCGAGAGCATTTTCTCATAGGCATTTTTACTTTCCAGGTTCATTTTATACGGGTCACGTAATAGCATTAACCCCCAGAAAGCAAAGAACATGGTCACTGACATCCCCATTTCTCTGGCTCCGTTAGCGATAATGAGAGCAGCTAAAGCTTTATCATATTCTCCACTGAATAAAAGCAGATTCACATGTTTTTCTTCCATACTAAAACCGTCCTTTTGTTTTTTTATAGTTTGAACATATATGGCCAATGTTATGAAAACAGAAGCTTATGGTATGCTAAACTTAAAGCAGGGAAATTAATATAAAAAGAGGATGAAATATGAAAGCTAAGCATTTACTCTTAATTGGCATAGTATATACTTCGCTGGTAACAGCTGTGGTTCTAAGTGAATTAGTTCAATCCTGGGTGTCAGGATTGCTGCTGCTTATTACCGGCCTGGCAGGCAGTTATTATCTGGCCCTCAGTCATCGGAGAATCATGGACCTGGAAGATATGCAACGATTATTGCGGAACTTGAAAAGAATAGCTGCTTTAAAGTCAAGGCAGGATATTCTTGACAAAATAGTTGTTCTGGCCCCGCAGATGGTTGATTGTGAGAGATGCTTTGCAGTAGTCAGAGAACCTGAATGGGATCCGGAAAACCGTTATGCATATCCACCTGATTGGCAGGAAGCCCGGGAGTTATGTCGTAGCGTATCAGGTATAGCCATTGAACAGGAGGGGTGTGATTATCCCAATTCGCCTGTGATGACTGTACCAATTGCTGAGGGTAAAATATTGCTTTTTTTAATTCGTGAAAAGAAGGCTCCTTCTTTTAATGATAATGATATTAAACATATGACTTACTTTGCTGAAATAACTTCAGCCTGGCTGGATGCTTTGTATGCCGGCGAGCAAATGGAATCTTACTGGCAGCAGGTGTTGTCGTCATCAGTAAGAGCTTTGGAAGAGCTTAATCCTCAGTTTATTGGACATGCTTATCGGGTGGCCGGCATTGCCAGGCTATTAGGTGATAAACTTGGTCTGGATAATGAAGAACGACGTCAGTTGCTGGCAGCAGCCTGGTTACATGACATTGGCCGCAGAAGTGACAGTGAAGGGTCGGATGAAGCGCATCCTCAGGCCGGAGTGAACTGTTTGCCTGATACAGATGAGTTTGAGCCTGTACAGGATGCAATTTTATATCATCACGAACGCTATAATGGTACTGGTTTTCCTGAGGGATTGGATCATACCGACATCCCCTGGCTGGCTCGTATTATTGCCGTGGCAGATTTTTTTGATGCCTTAACTGCTTTATCTATTCCCGAAGAAGCCCTGGATTATCAAACTGCTTTACAGGTAATGAGGAAATCCAGCGGCAGTCTGTTTGATCCGCTGGTAATAGAAGCGTTAGGGGAAGTCATTGGCGAACTGGAAACTTTTTTAAGTGTTAAGTTAGCAGAAGATGAGGATGTGGTTAAAGAAATATAATAAAAATGGCGATAATGGCAGTAACGTTTGGGGGAGGGGAATGCATTGATAAATAAAAAAATATCAAGAATAACATTATTTATAACCATAATCTTCGGGGCATTTTTTTTACTGTCATTTTCCACTCCGCTCAAGGCAGCGGAAGAAACTGCTACTTATTTATTAGCCAAAGAACCGTATGCAGAAGGCAGATGGTTTGATAATAGTGATTTGTTCCCCCGGGTTATTGCCCCCATAGATACTACCACCCGTTATTTCGTACGGCTTACCTTTTCAGATCCGGAAGCAAACGCTACAGCCAGTAATAATTTCATCGATCAGTTAAAAGCCTGCAGTGTTTATTCGGAAGGCGGCAGTATGGCTTCCATGATTGATACGCAGGTATTGGATTATCTATATAGCCTTGATGAAGATAAGCAGGATAGTTTCATTGCTACTTATCTATTTAAGACTGATGCTGCCAATAAGAGAGTTTATCTTTATGTTCCCATAAAGGAATTACGACCCCATACTACCTATATTGTTAATATACAACCGGACATAATCAAATATGGTGAAACCGCGGAAAACGAAGCGGTAACCTGGAGCTTTGCCACTATGGCCATACCTTCCGTTCGTTCAATCTCCCCAGGTTCCATAAGTGAAAATTATGATGTACGCCAGCCGGTGATTATTCATGGGGATAATTTTAATATTAACAACAATGTAACCGTCAAGTTTAATGATATATTGGCTTACCGGGTTGATGTGAAAACTGATGTTCAGGATAAGAAGTATCTGCAGGTGCTATTACCCCGGGGCAGCAAACGTTTGGAACCCGGTATTTATAATGTAACTGTACAAAACAGTGCGGCTTGCGGGCAGACACTGTATGGCGCACTTAGTGTAGTTGCTTCCTCCAGTGGAGATATTTATCGTGAAGGGCAAAGAATAAGAACAGATTATCGCAGTCAGGGTGCTTCTGTGCGCGTAGTTGCCAATACGGTCAGCTTAAAATCGGGTTACAGGAAGATTGCCTATCTGCAGTTGGATACCGACCGTCTGCTGGGGGAAAACCGTTTGAGCCGTATGATTAGTCTGGATGATAGCAGCTGGTATGAGGAACTGGAGACCGTATCGCGTTGGGCTGGCGGAAGCTTTTTTGACCTGCGGGTGAGGGATAATAGTGACTCGGCTTTTGTAAGAATAGGCCGCGTGGCCCCGGTTCTTACCGGTGGCCTGTATAAAGAGATACAGCCGTTTAAAGCCTGTTCTCCTTTTATAGAAGTCAGCCTGTATAATGTACGTCTGGACCAGTATAATTTGCGAATTCCGTTTGATCCGCAGGAATGCATGCGATTTAAAGTTTTGCGTTATGACGAAGAGCTGCGGACCTGGAGCGAACATCCGGCTTTTATAAGCCGCTGGGATCACTGGGCCGAGTTAAGCCACAATCAAAGCGGCATATATGTAGTTGTAACATATTAAATAGACGCTGATTGTACGGATAGGCGCGGGTTTTCGCAGTTATTTATAATTATTTTTTTATAGAGTAATCTAATTCATGGTTAGCAGGTTCAAAAAGTTATAACCGGACTCTGTTTTCTAAAATCCACTTCAAATTTTCTTCGTTTCCATTCATTTCGGCCACTATTTGCATGAAAAATGACGAATTTGACAGACATTTTGTTTTGACTCGCCTGGAATTGGTCAAGTTTTTCCCTGGAAATATCGATAATTATTCCGAATTAGCATATTTATGGTTGACTTGTCATCGAATTTTTTATAGATATTCAGGGGGTAAATTATGAGAAAACTGAGAAGACCAATGGCTTTGGGGCTATTTGTTTTAATGCTGGTCAGCTTTTTCCCAGCCCTGACTGGTCCAGTCCTGGCTGCTGATCCGGTAATCAAAAGTGTATATATTGAACGAACTGATAATGAGGTATTGGAGACGGTCAGTGGTGTAATTGAGATAAACGGCAGCGGTTTACAGGATGTTATGGTTAATGTTTTTACTACCGGTGGTGGTGGAGGTAAAATACTGGGCACCCAAAT
>JAAYBS010000017.1 GCA_012718855.1 Syntrophomonadaceae bacterium | reverse complement strand
TTTGTTTGTATCCTTACCTGGAATTGACTTTCTGGTCTAATTTATCAATAGGCATATCCAGCTATCGGTTGTTTTTTTGGCTGGCTTGTACGGCAGTTCTGGCAATAAGTTATGCCGGTATAAAAAAAAGACAATTGCCACTAAAAAAATCGCTTCTGGTGTTGATGTCTATGGCTTTGGCAGTACCGCTAGGGGCCAGATTATTGCACTTTGCCACCAATCCGCTTATTTATCAGCAAAACCCGGCTAAGTTATGGTCATTGCATTTAACCGGGTTTTCTCTGATGGGAGGGTTAATACTGGCTGCTCTAACCGGGATTATTCTGTCACGGTGGCTGCACTTTGACCCGTGGCCTCTGGCAGATAGTGTAGCTCCCGGACTGGGAATCGGGATAATATTGATGCGTATAGGGTGTTACTTAAACGGTTGCTGTTTTGGCAGGATTACTGGTTTGCCCTGGGCAGTTCATTTCCCGGTGGGCAGCATACCCTATAAGCATTATTTGCCCGGTATAATAGAAAAGAAAAGCCTGTTCCCATTGGCCTTAATCAATTCACCGGGAATCCATCCCACACAAATTTATGAACTTCTGGCAGCCCTGATTATAACGATAATTGTCATATACCTATCCCGTAAAAAAGTACCATCCGGAGTTCCCTTTCTAGTATTTACCCTGTTATTTGCCCTGTTCCGCTGGATAAATAGTTTATTCAGAGTACCGGCCAGCACCCTGAGCGTAGCAGAATGGTTTTACCCATTGCTGTATTTAATGATAATATCGCTATCAATAATCCTTCTGATATTACGCTTTAGATCTCAGCGAGCAACGCTTGACAGTTCCGATTGCTGATTTGATTCATAAATAGCAGAGAGATTGGATTGATTAACCCCCTGCTGTTGTTTAACAATAGCATCCAGTTCTTCACTGGCCAAACGCCCCGGTTCAGAGCAATTTTGCAGAAAATATATGGTGTTTTCGATACGGTCCTGACCGGCTTTAATCTCATTCCAATGTTTTTCTTCTTCAAATAAATTCATGCATTCCTGTAAATTAGATGCCCGGCCGGTTTCCAGAAAATATTTGAACATGGCCAATGTATCCAGATTTTGATAATCGTTATGAATAGGTGAGCGGTTTAAAATTGAAAGGTAAATATCTTCTTTGCCTTTAGCAGCTTTCAACATATCTTCAACCTTTTTTATTTCATTAAGACAATTATCCAGCAGGGCCTGAGAAGTCAGACTCCAATCCTCAAGAGCCATCTTATATCTCTCACACGCCTTTTCATATTCCCGATAACGAATTATGTATACTTTCATTTCATGATTAAAACGACTGCCTTCATCAATGGCAGACCGCTTTTTCCAGCGATTAACGCGGCTAAAGGAGATGATATTATCTGCCAGGCTGTTAACAGTTTCATTTCGAATCGGTTTTAAGGGTGAATTATCAGGCTCTGCCGGGCAAAGTTCAGTTTGATCAATCAAGTATTGTCTTTGTAAAAGAACGTTGCGTAAATAGTTACTATGACGATTCAATTGTTCTATTTCCTTAAGGCTCTGCATGCACATTACTATATCAGTTATTATTTCATCATTAGTTTTAAGAGCTTTGCGTGCTTTACGAGTTTTGGCATATTGCTGTAATTTGTTATTAATTGGTGGTGAAACGGCCAATTCTTCTAATACTGATAAATCAGAGGCCGTTAAGGATACTGAGTCAACCGGTCGATTTTTTATAAAATAAAAACGGGAATTGGTAACCGGATAATAATACGGCCCCAGGGTTACAAGAAAATCGTTTTGTGAAAAAGGGATTAGACTTTCAACTGCCTCCAATTGTTCTTCAATCAGATTAAACCATGAATGTGCATTATCTGCCTGCTCACTCCCGGAAGCCAACTCCAGTTCAATAGCATAAAAATCATTTAGTGTTATATACAAGGGACGATTATAAAAATAATACAAAACCTCAGCAGGTTTGTAGGCCAACATAACTGATTGGTCCAGGAAACGGGGTTCTTCTTTGTTAAGGAAAGTAAAAAACATGCCTGCTCCTCCTTTAGGTAAAAATGTGTCAATAAAGTAAGTTCTATAAATTACCATAATTTCCTGCTTTATGGAAAAATAAATTTCTAAATACTGATGATAGCATTTAATTATTTGCCCCTGCTCCAACAGTTGCCTATAATAGTAGATAATACCTATAGGGGGGCTGGTAGTTTATGGATGGCAAGCTGCCGTGGTTTGTTGAAAAAATGAACGATTATGATAGCGAATATTATGCTTTGATAAAAGAGGGGTTACAAAAAGCAATATCAACAACAGTTCTTGATGAGAAAACCCGCTATTTAATCTTGTTGGCTCTTGATACATTAAAAGGTGCAGAAGCAGGGGTAAAAGTACTTGCCGGGCAAGCCCGTGAAGCAGGAGCAACTGAAGAGGAGATCAAAGAGGCTATACGATTAGCCTATTTCGTCAGCAGTATGGATGTAATCAAAACATCACTTAATGCCTGGACTTAATACCAATAATGTGATTGTCATCTAAGGAGGACTTGATAGTGTTTAAAGCAATTTTGTTTGATCTGGATGGCACCTTGCTGGATATAGATATGAATGATTTTTTGCCTCATTATTTTAGAAAAATGATGGAAATGGCAGTTCGGGAAGGATATGAACATAGCGAACAATTAGTTAAACAGGTTTTTAAGTCTACTGAGGTGATGATTAATAATAAAAACCCGGCACTTAGAAATGAAGAAGTCTTTTTAGAAGATTTTTTTACTCATTGGCCTTATCCCCGCGAGGAGTTTGTTGATTTTTTTGATCGATTTTACATAAATGAATTTCCGCTTTTAAAACAACACACCCGACCCTTTCCCGGAATTCCCGAGATGATGCAGCTGATAATGCAAAAAAACCTAAAAGTAGTTATTGCAACTAATGCCGTATTTCCTCATTTGGCTTTGCAACATCGGCTTGAATGGGCCGGCGTAGGGCATTTTGATTATGATTTAATAACCTCTTATGAAGTGATGCATTTCTGTAAGCCACATACGGAGTATTATTTGGAAATTGCGGACATTATTGAGGTAAAGCCGCATGAATGCTTAATGATAGGAAATGATATCGGGGAGGATTTACCAGCTAACCAAGTCGGCATGAAAACTTTTTTAGTTGAAAATCTATTAATTGATAAGGGGCATGGATATATTCCAGATTATCGGGGCACATTGGACAATTTATACTGGTTTGTTAACTTCTTGTAGTTATATTATTCCTTGGGGCGGGAACTATAATCACAGAATCAGTTTTATTTACTAAGCCGGGTGGAGGTAAATTCTAATGGCAAAGAAGAAAAAAAAGATTGAAACGGAAATGGACCGGCTTAAGATGGAGATAGCCTGGGAACTGGGTTTAGGTGAGCAGATCGAACGTGACGGTTGGGAGTCTTTGAGCAATGCTGCCTGCGGAAGGGTAGGCGGAATTATGAGTAAACGCCTGAAGGAAAAACGAAAGTCTTAAGATTATATGAACATAACCAAATCTGAAGAAAGCCCGCAAGTCATAAAAAGCTTGTCGGGCTTATCGTTTTTTGGTCAGTTAGTTTATAATCAAGGGTAGAGTTCAAATAGTAAACAGGAGAGGTAAGAATATGAATGAAATTGAACGGGTAAGGGAGTTTATTCAAGCCCGTAATCCGGAACTGAAAATTATTGAGTTTGAACAGGATACCAGCACCTCATATCTGGCTGCCCAGGCACTGGGTACGGAAGTGGGACAGATTGCCAAATCCATGTTGTTTAAAGCTAAAAATGACCAGTATTTTATGATTGTTTCAGCGGGTGATGTCCGTATAGATAATAAGGCAGTGAAGGATTTGGTTGGTTCGCGGGTACGTATGGCTTCTCCGGAAGAAGTAGAGAGCGTTACCGGATTTCAGATTGGGGGAGTCTGCCCTTTTGCGCTCCCGTCACCAATTCCCATATTTTTAGATGAAAGTCTACGGCGCTATCCGGTAGTTTATGCAGCTGCCGGCAATGACCGGTCGGCACTGCCGATTTCCTGCCAGGAACTTCAGGAAATTACTCAGGGTAGTATTTGCATGGTATCAATACTGCCTGAGTAAACCGTTAAAGGGGAAACAGTATGAGTCAATTTGTTCATTTACATAATCATTCTGAGTACAGTTTGCTGGATGGTGCCTGCCGTATCAAAGACCTGGTCGCGCGTGCGATAGAATTAGAAATGCCTGCGGTTGCTCTAACTGACCATGGAGTGCTTTATGGGGCAATTGATTTTTATCGGGAAGCTAAAAAGCAAGGTATTAAGCCTATTATTGGCTGTGAAGTATATGTAGCGCCTCGAAGTCGTCTGGATAAGGAAGCCCGGATAGATGACCAGTATTATCATTTAATTCTGCTATGTCAAAATGAGCAGGGTTATCGGAATTTAGTACAATTGGTAAGTCGTGCTTTTCTGGAAGGTTTTTATTATAAACCTCGGGTAGACAGAGAGTTATTGGAACAGTACAGCCAGGGTTTAATAGCCTTGTCGGGGTGTATAGCCGGAGAGATACCTCAATTGCTGCTGCAGGGTAAATATGAGGACGCGCTGGAAATTGCACAGTTCTATAACCGGATGTTTGGTAAGGGTAATTATTATCTGGAAGTTCAGGATCATGGCTTGAGTGAACAAAAACAGATATTTCCCCATATGGTACAGCTCAGTCAGGAAACCGGAATTCCTCTGGTGGCTACCAATGATTTACATTATATTAACCGTAAGGATGCTTCCGTACACGATGTACTGTTATGTATTCAAACCGGGTCAGTTGTTGCCAATGAGCAACGGATGAGATTTCCCGGCAGTGAATTTTATATGAAGTCGGCTGAGGAAATGAGCAGCTTATTTCCTGACCATCCGGAAGTACTGGTTAATTCATTGCTGATTGCCGAACAATGTAACCTGGACTTTGAGTTCGGTACCATGTATTTGCCCAATTTTGATATACCTTCCGGCTACACCCCCGAATCCTATCTGGAAGAATTAGTTTGGTTACAGGCACAAAAGCGCTATGAAACCCTTACCACCGAGATAACTGACCGATTAACCTATGAGCTGGGAGTAATAAAGACTAT
This sequence comes from Syntrophomonadaceae bacterium, assembly GCA_012718855.1. Classification (GTDB taxonomy): domain Bacteria; phylum Bacillota; class Syntrophomonadia; order Syntrophomonadales; family Syntrophomonadaceae; genus JAAYBS01. The sequence goes on along the minus strand of JAAYBS010000017.1, from coordinate 29,879 downwards.
GGGTTTTGCCGGTTATTTTCTCATTGTTCAGGATCTGGTCAATTGGGCGCGTAACCATGGGGTGCCGGTAGGTCCAGGCAGAGGATCTGCAGCCGGCAGTCTGGTTTCCTATGTATTAGGAATTACTACCATAGATCCCTTGAACTACGGCCTGCTATTTGAACGTTTCTTAAATCCGGAACGAGTCAGTATGCCGGATATAGATATCGACTTTTGTTTTCAGAAGCGGGATAAAGTAATTGAATATATTATCGATAAATATGGGGCTGACCGGGTAGCTCAGATTATTACTTTTGGTACTATGGCGGCCCGGGCAGCTATTCGTGATGTAGGCAGAGCGCTGGATGTACCCTACGGTGAGGTTGATCGTATAGCCAAGATGATTCCTGCTGAACTGGGGGTAACTATTGAACGGGCTTTGGAAATGTCGGTTGACCTGGCCCAGGCTTATGCAAATGATTATGATACCCGCCGCATTATTGATGCGGCCAGGGCTATTGAGGGAATGCCCCGTCATGCTTCTATCCATGCTGCCGGGGTAGTAATCGGGCAGGAGGATCTCAGCTATTTTCTTCCTTTGCAAAAGACTCCCGAAGGTCATGTAATTACACAGTATGCCAAAGAAACTGTTGAAGATATCGGCCTGCTGAAAATGGATATCCTGGGATTGCGAACCCTGACCGTTATTGATCATGCCCGGGAAATTATAAGTAAGACCCAGGGGGTAATGCTTGATATTGACGGTCTTCCCCTGGATGATCCCGCCGTTTATGAGCTCTTGTCCAATGGGGATACTGTAGGGGTATTTCAGCTGGAAAGTAACGGTTTACGCCGGATTCTTTGTGAACTTAAACCGAACCGTTTTGAAGAGATAATCGCGGTTATAGCTTTATATCGTCCCGGGCCGCTGGGCAGTGGTATGGTGGATGATTTTATAAATTGCAAGCATGGTCGCCAGGAGATTAAATATATTCACCCTGCATTGGAGAATATTTTAAAGGAGACTTATGGTGTAGTTTTGTATCAGGAACAGGTTATGCAGATAGCCAGCCAGATGGCCGATTTTACCATGGGGGAAGCGGATGGTCTGCGTCGGGCCATGGGTAAGAAAAAACCGGAGGAATTAGCCCGGCAAAGGGATAAATTCATTGCCGGAGCTGCGCGTCATAATATAGATGAACCGGTAGCTACCCGTATGTTTGATATTATGGAGAGTTTTGCCGGTTACGGTTTTAATAAAAGCCATTCAGCTGCCTATGCTTTAATTTCATATCAGACTGCCTGGTTAAAGGCCCATTACCCGGTAGAGTATATGTGTGCCTTTCTAACCAGTGTTATTGATAATCAGGATAAGGTGGTCTTTTATATTCGGGAATGTCAGCGCCTGGGTATTCCTATCCTGCCACCCGATATCAATCAAAGTTTTGAAAACTTCACTGCTGCCAGGGATGGCATTCGTTTCGGGCTGGGGGCTATTAAAAATGTAGGTAAAAATGCAGTTAAAAGCATTGTGCAGGTGCGTAAAGAAGGAGAATTTGTATCATTATTTGATTTTTGCCGACGGATGGACCTGGGCCAGATTAACAAACGAATGCTGGAAAACCTGATTATTGCAGGTTGTTTTGATAACCTGGGTTTAACCCGGAAACAGCACTTATCGATTATGGATCAATGTATGGATTTGGCCTCCCAGGTGCAGAAGGAAACTTCCAGTAACCAGGCATCTTTATTTGGTGATGTTATGGAAATGATAGAAGAACCGGTACCGCGTTTACAAGGTGAACTGCCTGCCCGGGAGCGCCTGGCGCGTGAAAAGGAAGTATTAGGTTTCTATGTATCTGCCAATCCGCTGGATGAATATCGGGAAGTATTACCGTTGGTTACTTCTCATCAACTGGCAGATTTAGATGCAAAAGATGATGAGATATATGTCAGGGTAGCAGGGGTAATAACTAATTTAAGCCGTAAAATAAGTAAGAAAGGTGATACTTATGCCCGATTTTTTCTGGAGGATTTAACCGGTCGTATGGAAATGCTGGTTTTCCCTACGGCTTACAAAAATAATCTTGATCAGTTGGAAGAAGACCAGGCTGTTATTATAGAAGGGTATTTTGATACCCATGATGAACAGCCTAAAATTGCGGTACGGCGTATGTATAAGCTGCCGACAGTCTTAAATGAAGTACAGGTAAGAATAACTGAGGATAAGAATGATAGTGAAAACCAGCAGCTATTATTAAGGTTACTGAAAAAATATCCCGGTGAACTAGATGTGTTTTTACATATTGCCGGCAGAAGCAAACCCTTGCTTATGAATGACTATCGTGTAAAGGCCAGTACAGGATTAAAGCAGGACCTGATCAGTATCTATGGAATAAACAATGTATGGTATAGTTAAGCTTTAAATAAAAAAGGAGGAAAATGCATGAATGGTGTCAACACAGGAGAAGATTATATTATTATAAAAGCTTTGGAAAATGGGGTCACTATCATCGGACTTACCCGTGGTAAAGACACCAAATTTCACCATACTGAAAAGCTGGATAAAGGTGAGGTAATGATCCTGCAATTTACCGAACATACTTCTGCTATGAAAATTCGCGGTAAGGCAGAGATTACTCACCGATTTGGCGTAGCAGTCAGTGACAGCCCAATAAACCGGAATTCTTAACCTAAAGCCGGACATGTATCTGGCCACTTAAGAACTGCCTTCTATCCAGCCGGGCTGTATTAAAAGGGGGTTGCAATAGATTGAAAAAATTGGCCGTTCTTACCAGTGGCGGAGATGCTCCGGGTATGAATGCTGCCATTCGGGCAGTAGTAAGATCAGCCATATACTACGGCATGGAAGTGTTTGGTGTTCAACATGGTTATGAAGGTTTAATCAATGGTAACATTCACCCTATGTCACTCGGTTCGGTAGCTGACATTATCCATCGTGGAGGAACCATTTTGCAAACTTCCCGATCCCGTGGATTTATGACTGACGAAGGTCGACAACGAGCTCTCAATAATCTTAAACAGCAGGATATTGAAAACCTAATAGTGATAGGAGGTAAAGGAACTTTAACCGGTGCCTTTGCTTTTTCACATCTGGGCATAAGGGCTATTGGCATTCCTGCTACCATAGATAACGATATAGTTTTCACCCGCTCGATTGGATTTGATACTGCGGTTAATACGGCTTTGGAAGCAATTAACCGGATTCGTGATACAGCTACCAGTCATGGGCGGGTTTTTATAATTGAAGTAATGGGCAAAGATTGCGGAGAAATTGCTCTGGCTGCCGGGGTGGCAGGAGGAGCCGAATCTATCCTGATACCGGAAATAGCCCCTGATTTTGAACAAATAGTTACCAAGATTAATAATGGCATGAAACGTGGTAAACTGCACAGCATTATTGTAGTGGCAGAGGGTGTTTACCCTATAATGGAACTAAAAGCCAATTTACAGCAGGCTACTAATCAGGATACTCGCGTAACCATTTTGGGACATGTGCAGCGAGGTGGAACTCCGACGGCCGCAGACCGTATACTGGCTTCCTGGATGGGAAAAGAAGCCGTTGAGTGTATAAATAAAAATATGGAAAATATGATGATTGCAGAAAATCAGGGACAAATTTATCCTATTCCTCTGGCAGAAGTAATATATGGGAAAAAGAGTCCCGAGATTAGTATGTTCGCTTTAGCTCGAATGTTATCAATTTAATAGAGGTGGAATTGTGGTGAGAAAAACTAAAATTATTTGCACTATCGGGCCGGCCAGCGAAGATTTGGATATTATCATGCAGATGATGGAAGCTGGTATGAATGTGGCCCGCCTGAACTTCTCGCATGGTACTCATGATGAACATCGCCAGAGAATTGAAAAACTGCGTTATGCAGGACAACAAAAGCGTTTACCGCTGGCTATTATGCTGGACACCAGAGGCCCGGAAATTCGCACTGGATTATTGGAAAATAAGAAAGTACAGCTAAAAAGCGGACAACAATTTATTTTAACCAATCGTCCTATCAAAGGTGATGAATCCCAGGTGGAAATTAATTATGCCAATTTGCCGCGTGAAGTTCATAAAGACAATATCATTTTGCTGGCAGATGGCTTAATCAGTCTATTAGTTGAGGAAACCACTGATACCGATATAATATGTCGGGTTATGAACGGCGGAGAGCTGGGGGAAAGAAAAGGGGTTAATGTTCCCGGAGTAAGAATTGAACTGCCTTTTATGAGTGACAAAGACCGTGAGGATATTTTGTTTGGTATTGAAATGCAAGTTGATTTTATCGCTGCATCCTTTGTAAGAACTGCTGACGATGTAATTGAAATAAAACGTATCCTGGAACAAAACTATGCTGATATAGATGTAATTGCCAAGATTGAAAGCCAGGAAGGGGTTAATAATCTCGAAGATATTATTCAGATAGCTGATGGAATAATGGTAGCCAGAGGCGATTTAGGAGTCGAGATAGCAGCTGAAGAGGTACCCTTAATTCAAAAAGAGATCTTAAAAAAATGCAGTAAAGTAGGAAAACCAGCCATAATTGCTACTCAGATGCTGGATTCCATGATCGTAAACCCCCGGCCTACCCGGGCTGAAGTATCTGATGTAGCCAACGGCATCTTTGATGGAGCCGATGCTATTATGTTATCCGGAGAGACGGCGGCGGGGAAATATCCGGTCGGGGTAGTAGAAACCATGGCCAGGGTAGCTTATCGGGCTGAACAATCATTAAATTATGAAGAAATTTTGCGCCAAAAAAGCCAGGGTACCAATCTGACCGTAACCGATGCTATAAGTTATGCTACCTGCGCAACGGCAGCTAATCTAGGTGCCTCAGCAATTATTACTGCTACTCAGACCGGGCAAACTGCCCGTATGATAGCGAAGTACCGACCCGAGACTAATATTATAGCCACCACCACCAATAAAAGGGTTATAAATAAATTGTCACTATTATGGGGTGTTCAACCGATTCTTATTCCGGAAACAGTTGGAACCGATGAATTATTCGAGGAATCTGTTCGCTGTGCAATGGAAGCCGGGTTAATAAACAACGGAGAACTAGTAGTCCTGACGGCCGGGATTCCTACCGGAAAAGCCGGAGCCACCAGCCTGATGAAAGTCCATATTGTTGGTGAAATCCTGGTACAGGGAATGGGTATTGGCAGTGGTGTTGCCAGTGGAATTGTCCGTATCATACGGGACGAATCTGATCTCACCCGTATTGAGCCGGGCGATATTGTAGCCATTGGTGATGCCAACAGCAGTTTAACTCCTTATCTGCCACGAATTGCTGCCCTGGTTGCCGAAGCTGGGGGATTAACTTCCGATGCAGCTATAATGGGATTAAATGCACGTATTCCAGTTATTGTTGGGGCAGTAAATGCTACCCACCTGCTGCAGGAAGGCATGCTGGTAACGGTAGATGCTCCGCGGGGCAGAGTTTACAAAGGCCTGGCCCGGGCGTTGTAAGGCAGGGCTGAGGGGAAATCCTTTAATAGACACAGATTAACACAGATTATTAATATGATTTTCACAGATTTTTTTTATTTTTAGAACCTGACTTTACCTGTTATATTAATTACGAAGCCTTTTGGCGGAGCATCATTGTCCCTGAAAGGGGATTTTGACTGACTTAACCTGACGATTATTTAATAGTTATAAGCACAAATCAGGTTGAATCAGGGGGTATGGTTAAGGTATCACCCTCCGGGTACTCCATATGTTCCGCTTTAGCTTCACTAATAAGGTTGGCGCAGGGAGATAAAGGCGAGCTGCTCAAACAAAATATAAAGGGGACACGTTTAATACGTGTCCCCGGTGTTTTTGTGTATTCATTACTAATCCTGTTTGTACAGCTGAACTGTGATGGCAGTGTAGAATATCCTGCCAGTGGCAGGGTTGAGTGGTATTCACACCTACTGAACAGATGCACTCACAGGTATAAGCCAATAGTAAAAACGATTATCTTCCCTTAAAGTCAGCTTTTCTGTTTTCCAGGAAAGCCGCCATGCCTTCCTTTTGGTCCTCGGAGGAGAACAGCATTGACCAGGCAATCTGTTCTGCACGGCATCCTGCCTTAATATCCAGATTCATTGAGTTGTTTACGCATGCTTTTGCTTCTCTCAATGCCAGAGGTGGCTTTTTGGTTAATTTACGCGCAATCTTGGTAGCGGTTTCAACAACTTCAGCAGCTGGTACCACCATGTTAGCCAGTCCAATACGGTATGCAGTTTCTGCATCAAAGAAGTCACCGGTGAAAATGTATTGTTTAGCTACACAAATGGAAGCACTGCGCGGAAAACGCTGAGTTCCGCCGGCTCCTGGGAATATACCGATATTAATTTCCGGTAAGCCCAGGGTAGCATTATCAGCTAAAACACGGATATCGGCGGCCAGAACCATTTCCAGACCACCACCGAGAGCTAATCCGTTAACGGCTGCAACCGTAGGTTTATGGTTATCTTCGAGAGCAAACAAAGTTCTGTGAACTTTATCCAGGAAATTACGGGCTTCAAAAGCGTTAAAGTTGTTGACAGCTTTTAAATCAGCGCCGGCAGCAAAGGCGTTTTCATTACCTCTCATAATAATAGCCCTTACTTCCGGGTCATCATTAAAGCCGGATATAATTTCGTAGGATTCATCAAGTAACTTGATGTTAACAGCATTGAAAGCTTTTGGACGATTAAGTTGAATAGTACCAATATTATTTTCCACCGATACCAAACATGTTTCGTATTGTTTATCTCTATAAGACATTTATTAACCCCCTTGTTTCTTATGTAACCAAATTAAGGTTACTTGCTGTAATCATAAAAACCTTTACCGGTTTTTCTTCCCAGCCATCCAGCCCGTACCATCTGTTTTAATAAGCCGGCCGGACGATATTTGGGATCGCCAGTTTCCCGATATAATACATTACATACTTCCAGGCCGATATCAATTCCCACCATATCGCACAGAGTAAAGGGACCCATAGGCCATCCTGCACCCAGTTTCATTGCCTTATCAATATCTTCATAGCTGGCCAGACCTTCCATAGCAATGAAGGCGGCTTCGTTCATACCGGGAATAAGTATTCTATTGACAACAAAGCCCGGACCTTCCTTTACCTTGATTGGCTTTTTGCCAATGGCTTTGGAAAGTTCCATAACTGCTTCTGTAGTTTCATCCGAAGTTTGTAAAGCGGGAATAACTTCGATCAGAGCCATTACCATAGCCGGATTGAAGAAGTGCATGCCCACAACTTTGTCCGGGCGGGCATAAGCCGCTGCAATTTCGGTAATGGAAAGAGAAGAAGTGTTCGTTGCAACGATAATTTCTGGTTTTAGAATGGAGGATAGTTCTCCATAAACTATTTTCTTGATTTCCATGTTTTCTACTACGGTCTCAATAACGAAGTCAACATCAGCAATATCCTGCAAAGTAGATGTTCCGGTAATATTTCCGGTAACAAAATCTTTGGCCCCGGCAGGTGCTTGACCTTTTTCCTCGGCTCTTGCCAGACCTTTGCCAATTCTTTCTAAGGTTTTGTCAACGATTTCCTGTTTAATATCATACAAAACCACTTTCTTGCCTGCACCTGCTACTGCCCAGGCAATTCCCATCCCCATGGTGCCAGCACCCAGGACAGCAACCTTATTTACTTCCATACACTAGACCTCCTTGTTTTATTGGTGACCAAACAGACAGAAAACAATAAGAATAAATCATTACGAATTGTTTTTACTTTCCCAATCACCTCCCTTATCCAGTGTATACCTTTAAAGGCTTGTATATGCACTATGCATATTAAAACCTATTTTAAGGCGGAGAAAAGTTATATAACCAGGAATTAATCCCGGGAATTATTTTCCCGGGCTATTTAATCATTATGAAATAAAGTCGCTGAAAAACACCTCATTAATTATAAATGAGGATATAATTAATAATTTCACACTCATTAATAACATAATAGCATAATTAAAACGAAAAAATTAGAGAAATATGGTAAGTGCAATAAGATTATGCATTCTGACACAACAATCTATAAGAAAAGGCCGATATAATGGGATAAAGAAAAAATAGAAAATTAAAATGGCCGGATTAAATCCGGCCAGCTGCACGTGAAGCCTGGTTAAGTGTCACCTGGGTAATTATCAAATGAAGTGTTTTCGAGTCCAACGTTCCAGTTGCGGGTAAAGAATTAAGCTGTTGAAATTCACTAATAAACTGACTGTTATCCTGGGCATCAGTTTTTCCTAACTGTTTAAGCATTGCATCTATTTGTTGTTGTTCCAGATCAGAAACTACCATTAATTCATAATTGGTTTCAGTTACAGTATCTTTATTCGCATTTACATTAGTAGTCGTTGTATTATCGGTACTTTTATCTGATTTGACTTCTATATCATTTAGGGTGGCACTTTGATGATTTACAATATTACCCATATTACTTATGACTGCTATAGTAGAGCCAATCAAAGTTGCACTGGCGATAACAAAAATAAAAAAGAAATAATATTCCTTTTTCATTATAAATTCCTCCATTAACCATAGCTTGTGAGTATATTGTAAATTATCCAGGATAATTTTACAATTTATTCTGAAAAATGACCTTAGGTTATTGATGGAGGAAATGACCTTTATTCTTCATGCCGTTTACTATCCTTGATAATCGTAACATCAACCGAATTGAACAGCGCAAATACCTCATCGCCTTTATGAAGATTCATGGCCTCTGCAGCACCATTGGTAATAGTTGAATAAACGGGACGATCACCAATATCAATAATTACTTCAGTTAAATCCTGACCAGACTTGACATCCATTATTTTACCTACTAACTTGTTAGCCTGACTAATTCTCATCATAACACCTCCTTTTGTATTTATGAGAGTTTTGCATAATTCAAAAATCCCCAGCATTGTCACTCTGAGCGATAGCGAAGAGTCTCATAAGTACAGTAGATCCTTCACTATCGCTCAGGATGACATTCTAAAATAACATGAAAATTAGAGGTAAAGTTAATTTTGCAAAATCCTCATTTATAGTTATTGTGCTTACAGACTTAATTTATAATCAGCCAAAATTCCCCAATCGAGAATAAATTTAAATCACTTTATAAAAATATATTTAAGGATAGGATATTTCACTCATCTGTCGAATGCATAAGGTAAAGACTATTAAAAAAGGGTGGTATAGTATATGGAATTAAAAGATCTAATATTTGAAAAAGATGGGCATATAGCTTATGTCTATATCAATCGCCCGGAAGCTTTAAACAGTTTTACGCTGGATACGCTGGAGGAGTTCTACTGGATACAGGATCAGATTTTATTGGATATGGATATTCGCGTAGTAGTATTAGCTGCCAAAGGGAAAATCTTTTCAGCCGGAATTGATGTATCAATTCTAGAAAGCGGTACTCCTCAATATGCAGTCCGCTATATTCAAAAACTGCAGGAATATTATAACCGCTGGGAAAAGATACCCCAACCGATTATTGCCGCTGTTCACAGTACCTGTATCGGTGGTTCCATTGAAAATATTTTAGCCTGTGATATACGCATTTCAAATCAAAGCGCTACATACAGCCTGCCGGAAATAAACTTTGGTTTCTCTCCGGATATGGGAGCCACCCAACGGCTTACCCGCGCAGTTGGTGCTGGTCAGGCTAAAAGGCTGATTATGACCGGCGATTTTATCAGTGCAGAAGAAGCTTTCCGTATTGGTCTGGTTGACTTTGTTGTACCAGATGATGAACTTATGGAATTTACTAAGAAATTAGCTAAAAAAATAGCCAACAAACCACCGTTGGCGGTTGGAGTAGCCAAAAAAGCCATTAATCTGGCCCAGGATACCAGCCTTAGCGTAGGTCTGCAATTTGAACAGTTGGGATCCTCCTTCCTTTTCTGTACCGAGGACTTCAAGGAAGGGCCCAAAGCTTTCTTTGAAAAACGCAAACCCAACTTCCAGGGTAAATAGAATAATAAAAAATCAAAATTATAATATGCTCCCCTGAAAGTAGAAGTTGAAATACAAAATTTTGATTGCTGCAAAAAGGGGAGTATTTATATACCATAAGGTAAATTGCCATGGAAATTAAAGATGGGGATAAAACAGGATGGACCCCTGGTGGAGTCCATCCATGATAATTTTATCAGTTCATGGGCTGCTTCTTTGTTTGATATTGCCAGGCATCATCAATACTATTTATAGCGCTGAAGAACTTCATCGCGCAGTTCTTTTTTCAGCAATTTACCGACATTACTTTCCGGCAGCGAATCTCTTATTTCTATCAGAGCCGGCCATTTATACTTGGCCAGTTTGGGCTGGCAGAATTCCATAAAATCTTCAACAGTAGCACTTTGATCAGGTTTCAGGGTTAAGAAAACACCAACACTTTCACCGCGTTTGGGATCAGGCAGACCAATTACAGCCACTTTATTGACAGCGGGATGCTCGTAGAACACTTCCTCTACTTCACGGGGATAAATATTGAAGCCGCTGGAAATAATGAGGTCTTTTTTACGATCAACCACAAAGAAATACCCGTCTTCATCCATATAAGCAATATCTCCGGAATGCAGCCATCCGTCCGGAGTAATGGCAATCGCGGTTTCTTCAGGCTTATTATAATATTCCCGGGTGACTTGCGGTCCCCGGAAAAGCATTTCTCCCGCTTCCCCAATTGGTACATCGTTTTCACCGGTCTCCAGATCAACGATTCTGATTTCCGTATCCGGCCAGGGAATGCCAATGCTTCCTGGTTTGCGTGGTCCGCCTCCCCGATATGGATTCAGATGCGTCTGGGGGGAGGTCTCTGACATACCAAAACCCTCACAAATTTCGGCTTTGGAGACAGCTTCGAAACGTCTCAGAATATCAATAGGCAGCGAAGCGCCCCCGGAAAAAAGTCCTTTAAAGCAAGTTAAATCCGTTTTGCCCAGATCAGGGTGCTGAAGCATGCCGATATAGTGTGCAGGAACCAGTGGCGAATAATTAACCCGATATTTGCGAATAGCTTCCAGCATCGCCTCCGGAGTGGCCTTGGGTAAAAGAACATTGCGCCAGCCCATATATATGGAAAGGTTCATGGCTACCTGCATACCGAGAATATGAAACAGTGGAGAGGCAGCCATATTAGTGTCCTGACCTTTGATACCGTCGTGAAACCATGTTTCATAGCGTTGAAGCATGGTGCTGAGATTACGCTGGGTTAATACGGCTGCTTTTGCCAGGCCGGTGGTTCCACCCGTATATTGCAGGATAGCGGTATCCTCCCAGTCTATTTGAACAGTTGGGGGAATGGGGTCATATTTATCGATTAAATATTTAAAATGGTAAATGTCCGGTGCTTCTGGAATAATACATTCGTCACCGGATGTGCCGGGCAGGGCGTAGTCATTGACAGAAGCCCAGATAATATTTTCAATGTTGGTATCAGGTTTGATATTGAGCATACGGCCGACAAGTGTGTCGAGACAAATTAACAGTTTGGAATTTGAGTCTTTGAACTGATATTCGAGTTCGCGGTCAGCATAAACAGGATTGTTCATGACTGCTATGGCGCCTGCTTTGAGAATCGCATAATAAGCAATGACAATGGGGATGCAGTTGGGCAGCAAAACCGCCACAGTATCATTTTTTTGAATACCCATATCAACCAGGCAGGCAGCCAGTCGATCAACCTGATCCTTTAATTCCTTATAGGTCATCATGTAGTCCTGACAGATAAGTGCGGTATTATCAGGATAATCGCGTACGGTTGCTTCCAGCATTTCCGGGAGACAGATTTCCTGGTATTTCAGGTATCCCGGTACTGAAGGGGCGTAGTTTCTCAGCCAGGGTTTGTCGGAATAAGTCAATTCTCTTGCCATGAACATTCCTCCTTACAATTTTTGATGATTTGAACTTTTGATTAGCCATACAGGGGTAAACGATTGGAGCTACAATTACTTAAAGTTGAAATTGTTATGTATATTCTGTGAAAATAAAGCAAATCCTTTTGTAAAATTCTGATAATTAAGAACAATCATAATATTGCAATAACTCTTAATTTTACCTGGGATTCCAGCTTTAGCTAAAGCGTGTAATTAAAACTGTTCGAGACTATTGAAAAAGTGCCCTCATCGTGTCATTATGAGCGATAGCGGAAGATGCCTTATGGACTTCCAAAAGAGATTCTTCATCGCCTGCAGCTCCTCAGGATAACAATTATGGGACTTTATCAGTAATCCCGGACTGTTCCAGGGTAAATAAAGCATATAAAAAACGAGTCAGAATTTATTAGCTCTGACTCGTTTTTTAAAAACCTCTTAATCAGACCAGACGGCTATCGTTTCTCTGCCACATTTCGCAATGCATACTGGTAAATATCTTCATCAATATATCCTTTATCGCGGAGAAACTTTATAGTATGAGTGTGATAAACTCCAATATCGTACCAATAACCCTTCGCATCGCGATACTTATTATTCACCGGTAATTGCGGTCTTTCAAATGATATCTCCATAGAGGCAATAAACTTCCCTGGTGAATTAAGGATTTGCTCATTCGTCATATCCCGGAAATCCCACGTTAAAGCGGTCAACAATTCTTCTCTGTCCTGGCTGTGTATTTCAATAGCCTCATTATACCGCCGGGGTGTTATAGCATCAGATTCATTTTCAAGCAGAGCTTCATTTGAAACCAGACTATCAAGTACTATCCGGTTAACCTGATTAGCAGACATATCCAGCGCGGCTATCATCTTCTGGCGCTCTTCATCACACCCGGCTATAGAAGCCATCTGTTCTAACATTTGGGTTTCCCATGCTTCCGGAGCATTAGTGGCTAAGTAAACCGGAAATCTGCAGGTCATTATTTTACCATTTTTCAAACGGTAATCGAAAGTTATATTATACTGCCGGTTATTATCATCAATAAACATAGTTGTCCGGTACTTTTCTCTGACCACATCAATATTATCAATTATATACTGATGTAAGGCCACAATCTGGTCTTTACTATCAGCCTGGGAGAAAACCCCACGGCTCGCTGACCATAACAGACGGGTTTCCTCCGGGGTTAGATTAGCCATGGCCGGATACAAATATTCATTAGTCTGGGGGTCTTTTTCCGGACTAATAGGGGTTCCGTAAGTTAAAGCCAATGATTCAGGCAGATTGGGCAGGTTATCAAAATAAACCGGACCGTGGTCAGCCTGTAAAATGTTTTCATGGTAATAAGCATAATTACTACTGAAAGCTACGACCTCAACCTGATTTACATCCGGGATGCGGGTAGCATATCCATACCAGTCATACCAGGCCGATAAAATAACCAGGCTCATTATTAGTGCATAGACGACAAAGCCTTTATAGCTATCCAATACCTTAAACGATTTTCGCAATAATGCTTCGGCAACATAATATCCCAGCATACCTGCCAGGATGAATACCAACCAGGAAACCAATAATCCGGAAGAGGGATTGATAAATCCATGCAATATAATTTCTCCCAGGGTCAAACTGGTACAAATAGTTACTCCGTATTTAAAAATTGGCTCCAGTCCGGAAATAGTGATTATATCTCCGGATTTTTCCATTTTACGCCGGTTATACATCTGTAAAGCTGCCCCGATCAAAACCATGCCGAACAGCAAATAAGCAATCCATACCCACCAATTGAGCTGGGTATAAGTGCCACTGAGCTCGGAAGTATATATTACCGGAGTTAACTTGTTCATCAGGGCATTAATATATGAATTACTATGGGTGAACAAGCTGGTAAAACCATATAAGTACTGGCTGAGAAAGGCATCTATAACCATCAGCAGGCCGAATATTATGATGTTGGCAATACCATAAAAGGCGATATGGGCAATCATGTTGCCGGTGAGCATGGCCATAAATACTGCCAGAGAAAACAGCAACAAGCTTAGGGATACAAATATGAACAACCATCCCAGCAGAGCCGTGAAATCCAAACAGTTATGGACTATTCCGATTCCCGTCAGGATCAGAAAGAATACTAACAAGGGCAGAATAACCATAAACAATCCTGACAGATAATTACTGAAATACATGGTACGGCGGGTATAAGGCAAGGAGTTCATCATTCCCGCTGCTGAATTATTAAACAGATAGGAAAATACTGCTGTAGCTGCTACTATACTGAATAATGCTACTACAAGGGCCAGAATACCGGATAGGCTATAAACCCTATCCATAAATAATTGCGGTGTAAGCGGTGTAAATAGTTCCGGGGCCAATCTGCGATTATAAGTTAAATTAAAACCAATTAACAAAACAATAAATATATAGGAAGTAAATATAGGCCAAAAACGTTGCAGGTTTTTCCTGAAAAGGGCCCGGCTAAATATTGGTGCTGCTGATGCCATAATCCATCCCCCCCAACTCATGAATAAATATTTCTTCCAACGAAAGCGGCAACACATCTATCATCATGGAATCCAACTGAGCTGCCTGGCTGATAATCTGCTCTTTCTCCCCGCGGACTACCAGATGAACCACACTGCCTACCTGATTTTGTGACAATACTGTCAGGTTGCTTAAATCCGGAACTTCCTGGCGAAATGCCAACTGCAGCTTGAAAATATTATTTTGCAATTCATCAAGATTACGCTCCAATACTACTTCACCCTTATGCATAATCCCAACACAATCGCAAACATCCTCCAATTCCCTTAGATTATGGGAAGAGATAAACACGGTAGTATGCCGTTCGGAAACATCCTGAAAAATAAGGCTCCAAACTTTGCGGCGGGCTACAGGATCCAGTCCATCCATGGGTTCATCCAAGACCAGAACCTTGGGCATGATACACAAAGCCAGCATAAAAGCAGCATGTTTTTTCATTCCGCGGGAAAAGCGACGCAACGGGCTATGATGATCCAGAGGAAAAATCGGAATCAGCTTTTGCAAACGCTCATCATTAAAGCTCGGATACACCTGTCGGTAAAAATTTATCATTTCAGTTAAATCAGCCTGGGGGAAAAAGTAAATATCATCAGGTATGTATGCGATGGACTCTTTTAATATTGGGTTATCATAAACGGGTATATCACCAATTGTTACTGAACCCCGGTCAGGAATTAATATGCCTACAATATGCTTGATCAGGGTAGTCTTGCCCGAACCATTTGGCCCTACTATTCCATAGACTGAGGATTTGGGTACAGTAATATTTACATCCCGTAAAGCCTGAAAGTCCCCAAATGACTTACTTAGGCCACGCACTTTTATCATTTTTTATCTAACCTCCTCTATTCGAAATTACAGGTCTTCGAGCACCTGTTTAATTTCCTCTTTGCTAACCCCTAAATAGACTAATTCCTGAATTCTGTCCTTTATCTCCATCATTAATTGTTCTATCTTCTCCCGGTTTTGGCCGGGCGTTCGAGACTCAACAAAAGTACCCTTGCCGGGGACCTGATAGACAAACCCCTGAACCTCCAGATCGCGATAAGCTTTTTGAATAGTATTGGGGTTTATCGCCAGATTCTGTGCCATTTCCCGTACCGAAGGAATTTTCTCATCTGGCTCCAGCACACCGCGGATAATCAAATTCTTTATCCCATCGCGTACCTGTTCATAAATTGGTTTAGGATTTTTTAAATCAACACTGATAATTTAAATCACCCCCTAAATTTCCAGTTGCCTACCCATGTGTATTACTACTCATAGTACACATAATACACATAAGCAAACGAATCGTCAAGTATAAACTGTAACAGTATGGCAATTGAAAAATGGATAACTACTGTTTCGTATGGATATAAGGAGTGGACGTATCATAATGTAATAAGAAAAATTAAGGATTGATAAAATAGGGAAAATAGGGGGCGAGGCTCAACACCTAGATGTTGGAGAATAAAGGGGTATTTTAATAAAAAAAGAGGACTGTAATCCTCTCTAATACCTATGGTGCCAGAGGTGGGACTCGAACCCACACGCCTCACGGCACACGATTTTGAGTCGCGCTCGTCTGCCAATTCCGACACTCTGGCCTGTAAACTATTATTTCAGCAGAATTAATTATAAGGCGAGGTCATATAGTTGTCAAGCAAAGAGCTATTATTCTATTTGGTGCTTTTTCATCAATCGGTAAAGTGTGGTACGGGAAATACCTAATATGGCAGCAGCCTGCTGGCGATTACCGTAACTCCTTTTTAATGCCGTACTGATCCGTTCTTTTTCTGCCACCTCTTTTCCTGATTTCAGATCATAATCTACAGGAATTTCATCAACCGATTGCCGGTGAAGAAATAAAGGCAGAGTGTCACTGGTAAGAGTCGCGTGACGACAAAAATTCATAGAAGTTTCCAGTACATTAATTAATTCTCTGGTATTCCCTGGCCAGTTGTATTGAAGCAGGGCCCGCATGGCATCATCCTCTATGGATTGAATCTTTAAGCCCAGCTTGGTATTAAGCTGCTCCAGATAATAATGGACTAAAATGGGGATGTCTTCAGTTCTTTCCCGCAAAGGCGGAATATAAAGGTTGACAACATTTAGCCGATAATAGAGATCAGGCCGGAAAGTGCCCTGGTTGATCATCCATTTCAAGTCTTTGTTGGTAGCTGAAATGACTCGTACATCCACAGGGATGGTATGATCATCACCTATACGCTCAATTTCTCTTTCCTGGAGAACTCTTAACAATTTAGCCTGCATCGATAGAGGCATATCGCCAATTTCATCAAGAAATATGGTTCCGCCGTTGGCTTGTTCAAACTTACCGATTTTCCCTCCTTTGCGGGCTCCGGTGAATGCTCCTTCAACATAACCAAACAGTTCTGATTCCAAAAGCGGTTCAGGTATGGCGGCACAGTTTACCTTAACGAAAGGCTTTTCAGCACGCGCACCGCTATAATGAATTGATTGGGCAAATAATTCTTTGCCGGTACCGCTTTCTCCGCTAATGAGTACTGAGGACGGAGAACTGCCGATCCATAATATGGTCTCCCGCAAAGCTTTAATAATTGGGCTCATTCCTTTAATAATTTCCTTGCCTGCCCCGGCAACCGGTTCAAGGTTGAATTCATCCTGATAGGACTTTAATTCATGCATAAATTTGGCAACATTTTGCATTATATCCTGAGTATTAATGCGGGAAATAATGTTTATATAATCGTCAAAGTCTATGAGATTCTTTTTTACACAAGTTAAGTCAAATGCTTCATATCGGGCAACTACACCAATAATTATATTATCAGCAATAACCGGCTGGCGGGTGGCCAGTACTTTATTATGGGGATAAAAGGCCAAAAGGTCCGGTCGGCCGGTATTTATCACATTCATTAAATAGGGATCAAATTCAAATTCATCAATGTGATGTCCAATCAATTGCTCCTGAGTTAAATCCAGATAAGTGCAAAGGGTATCATTTACTAAACGTATGATGCCTTGGTGGTCAACAAAGATCGCCCCTTCATAGGGAAGATTAAAAATTTGTTTTAGCATTTCTGACTCTTCCATATTAAAAACATCAGTATTTTTAATACTATCCATAAAAAAAGGCCCCCTTTAAAACTAATTATAGAATAGCAAATATATTCCGAATAATCAAACAAGTTGTTGCAAATATGTAACAGTGTAACGTATTTGCAACAACTTCTCAAAAGGTACCAAATTGGTATGTTCGAATAGGTTGCCGGACCAAGGATGTTTCGGAAATGAAACAGCAATATAAACCGAAGCGGTAAAGAATAAGGGTAATATGCTAATCCCTCAGTTGGCTAATATTTTGCATATACATTACATAAGGTCATTATTGACCCAAAGGAGGGAGATAATTACTTTAATGAATTATTCTACTGGAATTATTCCCGGATAAGTAGTTGAGAGTCAGGTTCGGAAACTAAGCTGGAAGGTCTAATGATGTGTCTGGTTTGAAACAATTGAGCAATTGGTAATGGGTTATGGAGGAATAAAATGGCAGGTTTATTAAAGGACATTCGAATAATTGACCTTACCAGGCTGCAATCCGGTCCCTATTGCACAATGGCTCTTGGTGATCTTGGAGCCGAGGTTATCAAAATCGAAAACCCCAGAGGGGGAGATTTTATTCGCTGGTATCCACCACTGGGCAAGTCGGAGAGCGGTTATTTTCTGGCTCTGAATCGCAATAAGAAAAGTATTAAACTGGATATCTGGACTGATTCAGGCCGTGAAGTATTTATGCGTTTGGTAGATACGGCTGATATAGTCATTGAGCAGTATCGACCAGGAGTATTAAAAAAGATTGGACTGGATTATCCACAATTACAGGAAAGAAATCCCCGAATTATAATGGCCTCTATTTCTGCTTATGGGCAAACCGGACCGTATAGTTCCTTCCCAGCTCATGATATAAACCTGCAGGGTATAAGCGGAATACTTAAGGGTGTGGGAAGGAAAAATAGTGAGCCGGTTATTTCGGGAGTTCCCATTGCTGATATGGCAGCATCTTTATGGACCGCTTTTGCTCTGCTGGCTGCGTTATGGGAACGGGAACAAAGTGGTTGCGGGCAGTATATAGATGTTTCCATTCAGGAAGCTGCCCTGAGTTTCCAAACGCTTACTGCCGGAGAGTTGTTCACCAATAATTATTTTGCCGAACGATGTAATGAACCCCTTATGGGTGTGAGTGCCTGGTATAATGTTTACCCAACTGCTGACAAAGGTTATCTGGCCATCGGATTATTGGAGTTCAAGTTCTGGAGTTCTTTTTGTAAAACCATAGGTTGTGATGAATTTATTGAAACTCAATTCGGACCACCTGATGTTCAGGAGAAGATGATTCAAAAGATTGAATCACTAACACTTCAGAAGAGCCTGCAGGAATGGATGGATATTCTTGAGCCTCTAAATATTTGTGTAACGCCGGTTAATAATTTGGAACAGGCACTTAAAAATAAACAGATTGATCATCGCCAAATGGTTCAGGAAATAGATCATCCGGTGGAAGGAGTGATAAAGCTTTTAGGTATACCGGTAAAATTTAGCCGGAGTCCTGTAAAAATTCAGTTGCCCCCACCCCTGTTTGGTCAGCATACTGATGAAATATTGATGGAACTGGGATATGACTTATCAAACCTGGAAAGGTTCAAAAGTACGGGAGTAATATGATGATTTATAACCTCACGGGTGCCTAAGAATGGTATGGATTTACTTTACTTAATTAGATAATTGGAGGGATTTTAATGAGTACTTATATGCAGGAGTATAAAAACAAACTGATAACTGCTGAACAGGCGGCCAAGTTGGTTGAATCCAATGGGATAGTTGATTATGGAATGTTTGCGACCAAACCGGTAGATTTTGATATGGCTCTGGGAAAACGTGCCGGTGATGGTTTAGAAAATGTAGCTGTCCGGGGAACCGGTTCAGTACTGCCTATTCCTGAAGTAATTAAAAATGATATTGAACAGAAGACCTTTCAATACTTTTCCTGGTATTTTACTCTGTTGGACCGTAAAGCTGCCGATATGGGACTGGCAGCCCATAACCCCTTTAATTATCATGAAGCAACCCTGCTTGCTTACAACCTGGAAGAATACTCAAGTATAGCTCCGCAGGTATGGTGCGCACAGGTAACCCCTATGGATGCGCATGGCTGTTTTAATTTTGGACTGGGTAATTCTCATAATCGTGGTATGGCCCTGGGAGCTAAAATAGCCATAGTTGAAGTAAATGAGAATATGCCCAGATGTCTGGGCGGTAATGATGAATATGTTCACATCAGTGAAGTTGATTATATTATAGAAGGTTCAAATTCACCAATATTTACTACCCCGAAGTCTCCTGAGGCCAGTCCGGAAGAAAGAAAAATTGCGGCCTATATTCTGGAAGAGATTCATGATGGAGCCTGTTTGCAGCTGGGAATAGGAGCACTTCCTAATCTTATCGGTCATTTGATAGCTGATTCGGATTTAAAGAATTTGGGAATACAGAGCGAAATGTTCTGCGATGCTTTTGTAGCCATGTATGAGAAAGGAAGAATAACCAACGCCAAAAAAGCTTATGACATCAATAAGAGCAGCTATTCATTTTGTCTGGGTATGCAGGAAACTTATGATTTTCTAAATGATAATCCTCGATGTGCATCTACTACGGTTCTTCATACTAATGACCCCGCCAAAGTGGCTTTGCAGGATAATATGATTGCCATTAATAATATTCTGGAAGTTGACTTATTAAGCCAGGTTTGTTCGGAATCATTTGGACTTCGCCAGATATCGGGAACCGGGGGACAGCTGGATTTTGTAATTGGAGCTTTTCATTCCAAAGGCGGCAAGGGTATCCTGGCTTTCAGCTCGACTTTCAAAGACAAAGAGGGCAATATCCATTCGCGTATAAAGCCGCTGTTAACACCCGGGGCGGCGGTAACTGTTCCCCGTACTCAAATCCAGTATCTGGTTACTGAATACGGAATAAAAAACTTCAAGGCAACATCTACCTGGGGCAGGGCAGAAGGTTTGATCGAACTGGCCCATCCGGATTTCCGTGATGAATTGTTAAAGGCGGCCAAAGAAATGAAACTCTGGTCCAGAACCAACCGGATTCCATTTTAATATATAAATCAAAATTATAAATATGATAATACAGGGCCTTGCAAGCCCTGTATTTATTTGTATTAATATGGTGGTAGGTGCACCATTAGCTCGGGTGAAGGAAAATTTACCCCTTCTGTCACAAAGAGGAAAGATCATTATAAAGTATATACTTCAATAAATGCCGAAAGAAGTGTATTATAAATATGTTAATGATGGGATCTTTTAAAAAGCCATAATTTCCATACTTTACATAAGGAGAAGTATGAGGATGACATATGAAGAGCAACTGGTTAAAAAAAGCCTTCTAGGGGATACTGCGGCTTTTGAGGAACTGGTCGCCCAATATCAGAACAAGATTTACGCTCTGGCGTATCGGTACATGGGTAATGAGGAAGATGCTTATGATATGACCCAGGAGGCATTTATTAAAGCCTTTCGTTCTTTACGTTCTTTTAAAGGCGATTCCAGTTTTGGTACCTGGTTATACCGGGTAGCCACCAATGTATGCCTGGATGAGCTGCGAAAAAGGAAACGAAGGGTTTTAACTTTATCGCTGGATGAACCGTTAGCAACTCAGGATGGCGATGAAGTGGAAAAAGAGATAGCGGACACATCTCCTACGGTAGACATATTATATGAACAAAAGGAGTTCTCTTTATACATACAGGACATTCTCGATGAAATGAAACCCGAACATAAAAATGCAATTGTACTGCGTGACTTGATGGAACTTAGTTACGAGGAGATTGCAGAGGTCCTGGATTGTTCCATAGGTACGGTAAAATCCAGGTTGAGTCGGGCACGAACTGTCCTGAGAAAAAAGTTGATAGACAGGGAACTTTTGCCTTGAACACCTCGTCTAATAAGCGAGGAGGATAGAACCATGAGATGTGAACAAATGCGAGAGCTGTTATCTCCATATATGGATCAGATGACCAACGAAAAAGAGACTCGTATGGTTGAGGCTCATCTTGTGGTGTGTCCGGAATGCAAACGGGAACTTAAACAATTACAGCGTATGGTTGCCCTGATGGGAAATCTGGAGAGTCCTCAGTTACCGGAACATTTTTCAGCTGATTTTCATCGTCGGCTTATGAATGAGCAGCCGCTTATTTTTAGAAACCCGGAACTGAAAAGGCCACGCAAACAGGCATGGATTGCTGCAGGTGTGGCTGGTTTGGCGTTGACTGTGGGTGTTTATGCCAGTAGTTTATTGCCCATGGGTATGGTAGCAGATTTATGGCAGGACAAAGAAAATAATCAGAAAAAAACTACTACGGTTGCGGTAGATGATATTATTCAGAGAATTCAGCTGTGGGGACATCAGGACAAGGATATTCAGTCTCCAGAGCAAATAGCTGATAAGGGTACTACTGCCACCAGTCCGGGAAAAGTACAGAATTTGGGACCTGCTTCTACTGAGCAACCAGCGACAGAGGTCATTCCAGAAAAGGTACAGGTTGAACCAAAACTGGCAGATGTATTCAAGTCAACTATCAAAGTTGATAATTTAAATGACTCAGTTACCAAGGTAGTCCAAATTGCTGAAGCCAATGGAGCCCAGGCCAGAGTAACGCAGGCTGGCAATGAGGTTCAGGCGTTAAACGGTATAACTCGTGAAGTAAGTTTTAAGGTAAGTTCCGAACAGGTGGGAGCAATCTTAAAACAATTGGA
Source organism: Syntrophomonadaceae bacterium (assembly GCA_012718855.1). Classification (GTDB taxonomy): domain Bacteria; phylum Bacillota; class Syntrophomonadia; order Syntrophomonadales; family Syntrophomonadaceae; genus JAAYBS01. Next base: position 7,680 of record JAAYBS010000017.1, on the reverse strand, counting down.
GATTGTTGGCCAAACCGGTATGCCGGTAGGTGATCAGGTAGTTTATACGGAACAATACAGTGAAGCTGTTAACCATATTCAAATGTTGGAGAATCAAATTAGTGAACTGGATAGCAGTGATGAGGCGAACAGAATTAAATTACAGACTGAATTACAAGTGTGGCAGGATAAAAAAGTAAAGCTGGAAAAGGAATTACAGATGGCAACCATTAGGGTACAACTGGTTCAGGAAGTAAATCCTTAAAAGCTTAAAGCATAATTAAATAGCACATAATTAAAATGGGCAGGGAATAGTATCCTGTCCATTGAATTTTTATAGGAAGAAATTATATGCAGGAAAGGTGGAACTTCTGGTGACCCAATCCAAATTTTTACTGATAGATGGCAACAGCCTGTTATACCGTGCTTTTTATGCGCTGCCATTACTGCATACGCGTGAAGGAATATATACCAACGGTATTTATGGTTTTCTTACTATGTTTAACCGGGTAAAGGCTGAACAACAGCCTACCCATTTACTGGTGGCCTTTGATAAGGATAAACAGACATTTCGAAATTCCCTGTTTAATGAATATAAAGCCAATCGCTTGTCTGCCCCGGATGAACTAATAGATCAGTTTACCTTCCTGCGGGAAATTCTAACTGCCATGAATGTAGATTTTCTGGAAGAACAGGGTTATGAAGCTGATGATATTATAGGTACAATCAGTCGCCAAACTGAAGAGAATGATATCCCGACTATAATTTTGACCGGAGATAAGGATACCTTGCAATTAGTATCGGAACAGGTAACCGTTATGATGACTAAAAAAGGTATCACCGAAATGGAAACTTATGATCCCCAGGCAGTTGCAAACCGCTATGGGGTAACCCCGGACCGATTAATAGAAATCAAAGCTCTGATGGGGGATGCTTCGGATAATATTCCCGGAGTTCCCGGTATAGGTGAAAAGACGGCTATAAAGTTAATTGGTGAGTACGGAAGCCTGGAAAACCTGTATGAAAATATTGACCAGATTACCGGGAAGAAGTTAGTGGAGCGGTTATCGGAAAATGAAGCCCAGGCTTATTTAAGCCGCGATTTATCACGCATTGTAAGAGATATGGAATTAAACTGTGATCTGGAAGATTTCCGTGTCAAAGAACCTGATTATGCCCAATTAAAAGAATTGTACCGCCGATTGGAGTTTAATAGTTTTTTAGCCTCCCTGCAGGAAAGTGAAACATTGGAACAGCAGGCCGAAGAAGTGATTTTACCAGTAGTTGATATAAATAGTGCTGAACAGATAGCTGGTATAGTTGATTCACTGTCGGCCGAACAGGATTTGGCAGTTGTCATTGAGGCAGATTATCATCATCCCATGTGGGCAAAATTACAGGAAATTTATCTATATAATGGTCAAACTGTATACCGCGCGGCTTTGCAGGAGAATTCAGCCGGACAGTTGGATATTTTGCGTCCGTTATTGGAGTCGGCTAATACACCCAAAATATTTCATAATGCCAAGTTTGCCCAGGTAATATTAAAACGATATGGTATTGAACTGCATGGAATAAAGGGCGATACACTGCTAGCTGCCTATATTAAAGACCCGGCCTTTGAAGGGGAATTGTTGCATGAAACCATGCAAAAGCATCTGAATATTAATGCCACTCCTGCCAATCATGCCTTATTGGTCAGTAAACTGCCCGAATTATATACGCATTTAATTAACTCTATCTCGCCTGACCAGACTCATTTACTGGATGAGGTGGAGATGCCTTTATCCACAGTATTGGCCAACATGGAGTTTTGCGGGGTAAGAGTGCAACGTGATACCCTGGTCACTATTGCAGAAGAATTATCTGCCGGTATTAAACATAGTGAGGAAAATATCTTTGGGTTGGCCGGACAAAGTTTTAACATTAACTCTCCCAAACAATTGGGTAAAGTATTATTTGAAGACCTGGGTCTGAGGGTAATAAAAAAGACCAAAACCGGTTATGCTACCGGAGCGGAAGTTTTGGAGGAATTATGTGATGACCACCCGATAATCACATATATATTGACTTATCGCCAGTTGACTAAATTAAAATCAACTTATGCAGATGCTCTTCAGGATTTAATTCACCCTGATACCGGTCGTGTACATACAATTTTTAAACAGGCCCAGACGGCCACCGGCAGATTATCCAGCGTGGAGCCTAATCTGCAGAATATCCCGGTGAAGATGGAGGAGGGCCGCCGGATTCGCAAAGCGTTTACAGCGCCGGCAGATGATTGGTACCTCCTGTCAGCTGATTATTCCCAGATTGATTTGCGGGCTTTGGCACATATCAGCGGCGATAATACTTTGATTGAGACCTTTCATCAGGGGATTGATATTCATGCCCGTACAGCCTCAGAAATATTTCATGTATCTCTTGAAGAAGTTAATGAGGATTTACGCAGGCGGGCCAAAGCAGTTAATTTCGGTATTATTTATGGAATCAGTGATTTTGGACTTTCCCGTGATACCGGAGTCAGCCGTAAGGAGGCCCGTCAGTATATTGATAACTATTTAGCCAGTTATCCCGGTGTCAAGCAATACATGGAGGACATTGTGGAGTTTGGTATGCGCAACGGCTATGTAGAAACCATATTGAAAAGACGGCGCTATTTACCGGACTTAAATGCACGCAATAAAATGGTACAATCTTTTGCCCGGCGTATGGCACTTAATACCCCTATTCAAGGAAGTTCCGCTGATATTATAAAGTTGGCCATGATTGATATATATAATGAACTGCAGGCCCGTAACCTGCGGAGCCGCATGCTTTTGCAGGTGCATGATGATCTGGTATTGGAAGTTCCCCGGGAAGAATTGGATTTGGTAATGGGAATTTTAAAAGATAAAATGGAGAATGCTTGTACTCTCAAGGTTCCCCTGGAAGTATGTTTAAAAGTGGGGAGCAATTGGTATGATATGCAGGAGATTTAACACTGGAACCGTTGGGAGGAGAAATATATATGCCAGAGTTACCCGAAGTTGAAACCGTAAAACGCTCCCTGTTAACCAATATCGGAGCAAAATTTATGGTCATAAAAATAAATCATCCGGCAGTTCTCAGGCGCCAGGATTTTAAGCCGGAAGAATTATGCGGTAAAAAAATCAAGTCTATCGAACGGCGGGGCAAGTATTTGATTTTATCTGCAACCAGCCAAAGAAACCTCGTTGTTCATTTAGGTATGAGCGGCCGTTTTTTTATGCTTGGCGTTCAGGAGCAGCTGCAAGAACCGCATATACATGCGGAAATAGTGCTGGATAACCAGCGCAAATTACTTTATCAGGACGCACGCAGGTTCGGCGGATTATGGCTGGTTAAGGATTTAGCATCATTTTTCAGACGTATGGGAAAAGAACCTTTAGGGGAAGATTTTAATGCCGTGTATTTGGCTGAGGTCATAAAAAATCGTAAAATTGCCATTAAGAGCTTGTTGCTTAATCAAAGCCTGATTGCCGGAATCGGCAATATCTATGCAGATGAAGCTTTATTTCAGGCGGGAATTCTTCCTTCACGACCGGCAGGTACGTTGAGCAACGAAGAAATTATCCGCTTATCAAGGTCCATAAAAGATGTTTTGCAAATGGGCATTGAGCAACGGGGTACTACTTTTCGTGATTATCGGGATGGAAATAATGAGACCGGCAATAACCAAAATAATTTACAGGTCTATGGCCGTAAAAACCTGCCGTGTCCCGTATGTGGTAAATTAATCTGCTGTGATCGTATTGGAGGACGCAGCAGTCATTACTGTGAACATTGCCAGCTGTAAGGGCTAATATCGGTAACACTTTATATTCCCTATCCATATAGTATTGGTATATAACTGCGTGGATAGGGGTGTCTTCAGGTGGAGTGGTTGGCAGTACCATTATTTGCCCTGGCCGTAAGTGCGGATGGATTAATTGCCGGTCTGGCTTATGGGGTTAAAAAGATTCGAATTCCACTGTTGCCACTTCTGCTGATTGCGTTGTCATCCGCTCTGGCAGTAACAATATCTATGTACTGTGGACGGGGTTTGTCAGCTGTTATTCCATCCGATTGGGCACAGAAAATTGGAGCAGTGTTGCTTATGATTATAGGTGGATATTTCTTGCTGGGGGCACTGCGTGATCATATTGGGAGTCTCAGCGATGATGAGGAACTGCTTAGTTTTAATGTAAAACCTCTGGGGGTCATAGTACAGATTCTCAAGGAACCAGCCAGCGCTGATATGGATTTATCCGGAGAGATAAGTATTAAAGAAGCCGTATTTTTAGGCCTGGCACTGGCCATGGATGCTTTAGGTGCAGGTGCAGGTATGGCTATGGCTGGTTTTAACATTTTGTTTACAGCCTTGTGCGTAGGTATGTTAAAATTTATATTAATATATAGCGGAATGTATCTGGGCGGAATTTGTCCGGGTAACAGGTTGAAAGGTGTTTCAACCTTATTATCAGGGTGTATATTTATTTTAATTGGGCTATTAGAAATTATGTAAAGTCGGTGATAATTGATGAGAATCATCGGTTTGACTGGTGGGATTGCAAGCGGCAAAAGCACAGTTTCCAGGGCGTTACGGGAGCTGGGGGCCATTGTAATCGATGCCGATGAAGTTGCCCACTCTATTGTTGAACCGGGCAAGCCTGCCTGGGAAGATATAGTGGACTTGTTCGGAGCGGAAATACTGCATGAAGACCATACAATCAACCGGGATAAACTCGGGGGCATTGTCTTTGACGACCTGCAACTTTTACAGGAGCTTAACCAGATAACCCACCCTCGTGTAATGGAACATTTTAAACAAATACTGCAGACCATAAAAGCAGATCAGCCGGATGCGGTAGTTTTTATTGAGGTTCCTTTGCTTTACGAAACTCATATGGAAAGAATATGTGATGAGGTATGGGTAATCTGGGTAGATGAAGAAATCCAGATTGAGCGATTGATAAAGAGAGATAGCCTCGGGCGTGAGGATGCTATTAAACGAATTGATGCGCAGATGAATTTAGATGAAAAAGCCAAGCGTGCCAATGTCGTTATCGACAACCGTCATTCAATGGAGGAAACAATAGAGACCGCCACCAGATATTACAAAACTATTCTGGGGCAAATATAATATATATGTATTAATTGCTGCTATTATAGTTGGGGGTATGGGTATGAGACTCAAAGCAAGAAACCGCTTATCGATTATTTTATGGTCAGGTATACTCCTTTTTTTAGTGGCGGTTTTGACTTTCCCCCAATGGATTACTATATTTTATCCCCAACCACACCAGGAGGAAGTTCTTACTGCTGCCGCTGAAACTCAGATTGACCCCTGGCTGGTATTTGCCATAATGCGGGCCGAAAGCAAATACCAGACTGGTGCACAATCTTCGGCAGGTGCTAAAGGGTTGATGCAGATAATGCCCGAAACGGCTGAGTGGATTGCCAGTAAGCATGATATTGCCGATTTTAATATCGAACAGCTGCATGATCCTGAAACCAATATCAAGTTTGCCTGCTGGTATCTGGCTGATCTGGAACAGGAATTTAATGGGGAAACCCCTGTGGTAATTGCAGCGTACAACGCCGGAAGAGGAACCGTCAACAAATGGCTGGAACAGAATGTATGGGATGGAAGTCGGGAAAGCCTTGAACAGATACCATTTAAGGAAACCAGAGAATATGTCGCTAATGTGTTGAAAAATTATGAAGCCTATCAGGCGATTTACGATTAAGTTGCATCATTGGATATTTGGAAAATATATACAATAACCGGAATATATTAATAGACAAACTAATATAATGTCCCCAGAACAATACGTGTAGAAAGGGGGCATTTTTTTTGTTAATAACATCCCGACGAATAGTATTTGCGGCAATTATATTGGTAATTGCATTTATATCAACAGTTGCAATATATCAGCATAATCAGTTGGAATATGCAGCCAGTCTTGACTCCCGGGCGATTAACATCGGTTTGGTCGGTAAAATTGATTCTTTGGAACCGGCATTGCTTGATAATCATGAGGAAACCCTGATTGCTTCAGCTATGTATGAGAGTCTGGTTTATTATGATGAAGAAAGCCATAGCCTTAAACCCTTGTTGCTGAAAAACTGGCAGTATTCATCTGATAGTAAAACTCTGACCCTTAATTTAAAAAAGGGAATTAAATTTCATAATGGAAAGCAGCTCACTGCCAAAGATGTTAAAGCTTCATGGGAAAGAAACTTTTCTACTGCCCGTGATTGGGCCAATGTCTGTCTATTCCTATCTATTTCTGGCAGCCGGGATAGACTGGAAGGTAAAACGGCTGATATTTCCGGAATTATAGCAGACAATAACACGGTCAGGATAAAATTTTCCCAACCGAATTCTGCCTTCATCTATATGCTTACTAATCCGATATTCTGGGTATATGATACTGAACAGCAAACTTCACCTCTGGCCGGTACCGGCCCCTACCGGATTAGTGATAATAAGGATAACTGCAATATTACCATGCTGCGCAACGATGACTATCATCGAGGTAAACCAAGGATTACCGCTTTGGCGATAAAAATTCTTCCTGATGAAGATGAAGCCTTCAACCAATTTAAAGAAGGAAAGCTGGATTATCTGGATAAAGTACCGTTAAAGGAAATAAAAAACCTGAAAAAAGATCCGCAATACCAGGATGGCTATATAGAAAGGATGTTGCTGGAAACCTATTCGATTGGATTTAATCTGTATAAACAACCCTGGAATAATAACTACCAATTACGGCGCGCCTTAAATTATGCTATTGATCGTCATGCCATTATAGAGAAAGTCCTGGAAGGAAGCTATCGACCGGCAAAAGGAGCCATACCTGCCGGACTGCCTGGATACAACCAACAAATGCGAGGATACAGTTTTGATCAGCAAAAAGCCAGAGACCTGCTGGCTGATGCCGGATTCCCGGACGGGGAAGGGCTAAAACCACTTGCCCTTTACTATAACGAAGACGAAGGACATCAGATGGTAGCTGAAATGATTGCCCAACAACTGCAGGAGATTGGAATTGAAGTTGAGCTGCAGGAAATGGAATGGGATTATTACAAAAAACAGTTGGCTAAAAATAGTCTGGGTTTATTTAGAATAGGATGGCAGGCTGACTATCCGGACGCAGACAGCTTTTTATATAGCCTCTATCATAGCTCTCAATTGGGTATTACCAATTATTCAGGTTATCAAAATCCCCAGGTGGATAAAATTCTTGATGAATCCCGCCTCCAGACCGGGAACAGCCAAAAACGTATTGAACTGCTGGCTAAAGCGGAAGCAATGATAGTCGATGATGCGCCAGCTATCTGGCTATTTCAAAAACGAGCTGCCAAAATTGCCGGCCAACAGGTTAAAAATCTGCAGGTTAATAGTATGGAAATGATAGACTGGTATAAGCTGGAGTTAATAAAACCATCCCTGGATAATACAGCCGAAAATCCTAAGCCTAAATCCGGGAAATAACTCAATTGAAATGGGACCGTAAAGCCGCTCACAATTGACACCGCCTCAAATGCTGTTGTATAATTACGCATGGGTTTGGAAGCACTATAGTATTTCTAACCTGAAAACAGTATTTACGTCGGAGTGGTGGAACGGGCAGACACGTACGTTTGAGGGGCGTATCCGCGAGGGTGGGGGTTCAAGTCCCCCCTCCGACACCA
>JAAYBS010000016.1 GCA_012718855.1 Syntrophomonadaceae bacterium | reverse complement strand
CTTTTCGTAATCCCTCAATTTCTTATTTGATTTATACTGCCGGAGGTAATGGGGTTATTGCCTGGGATAAGCTAATTTATCTGGCCACCACGGTTGATATTACTCCCCGTTCCATATATGCAGGAGGGGGTTTTCCCGGGCAGAGTCAGATTTTGTATCGCTGGGATAATGAGTATAATTTGGATGTTTCGCAGCAGGATTGGTGGACTACTTATTACGGCGGCAGCGGTTATGTTAGTCATTCCCAGGGTATAGAGGCAGCATTATTAACCGGAGGGTATTTAATATCTGAATTGGAAAATCACAGTCTGGCTCCCGATATTGAGCTTTCGGTTCTGGCCGGAGAGAGTCATTTGTTCGCTATGATTCCCCTGCAGACTTCTATTCCCGGAGATGGAATTGTGTTTCGGGAGAGTGCTCTGAATACTGATGCTATGGTTGCAGGCGGAGCCCATTTGAAGGATAAACGGGTAATGACGGTAAACCATATTGAACTGCTCTACCACCCGCGGGCAGCCCGTTGGGTGGATAAACAGCTTCGTGATGTTGATTAGGAGCGTTCTGCTAACCAGGAGGATATGACCGGATAGACTTCCCGTTTGGCAAAACTGCCAAAGACCAGTCCTCCGTGTCCTACCGGAAAACTCTGATAAGTTTTATCTTTCGAGCCAGACAGCTCAAGTATGGCCTGGGTTTGTTGCGGAAGCACCAAGTGGTCATTTTCCCCGGCCAATACCAACAGCGAAGATTTTATTTTTTCCAGTTTTACTTGCCGTCCTTTAATTCTAAACTGACCTTTGATGAGTTTGTTTTCCTGATAGAGTTCTTTTATCCACTGCCGATAGGCTTCACCGGGAAAGTTGATATTGTCATTTACCCATTTGTTCAGGGCTCTCCAGGCTTCCACCGGCATACCTTCGTCCAACGATTTCCACAGTCGGGTGTAGGTACCTATAAAGTTGTTTACCGGGCGCAGCATTTTCACTCCGGTGTCAATAAAGTCTTTCGGGATCAGACCATAAGTTTCCACCACTTTATCTGCATCAAACCCGGGGGCTTCCAGCCAGATACTTGATAATCCCGCTTCTTCAAAGTTAATCGGTGCGGCCAGATAGATTATATTTTTAATTTCCGGTTGGGGATAAAGTGATGCATACATGGTGGTCATGGTACCACCCATGCAATATCCGGCAATACTTATCGACGGCTGCTGTGAAAATTGGGATACTTTTTGCACGGCCCGGGCAATGTAATCGCTCACCAGCTCACCATAACCCAGATGGCGGTCTTCCCAGTTAAATTCTCCCCAGTCAAACAGATATACGTCAAAACCCTGTTCCACCAGGTATTCAATTAGGCTCATACCCGGGTATAAGTCCAATATATACGGTTTATTAATCAAAGCATAAATAAATAGCAGCGGTGTACGGTATTTGACTTCCCGGTCTCCACAATAATGATACAGCCGGGCTTTATTTTTGCGCCATATGGTATCCTTTGGTGTCATACCGGTCTGCGGCTGCGGGTCATAGGTTAATATCTCGGTCCACCTGCGTGTGGTGTTGATCATCCGATCAATGTTTTCCTGCAATTGGAGACCAACTTCATCTGGCGAACCGGATAACAGTTTAATTTTGTTCATTGTTTAACCTCCAGTTGATCATGCTTAAATACCTACCACATGTTTTCTGGGGGGTATCACGATAGCTTCGCCTTCCATTAGTAACTCTTTGTGCTGGTTATGACAGGTAGTACGTAATTTTACCCGGCCGGCCGGCATTAACTCTGTTACTTCGGTCATGGCATGGATAGTATCGTTTATATAACAGGGACGAAGAAATTTCATGTTTTGGCTTTCATATATGGTTCCTGCTCCCGGCATTTGATTGCCGACCACATTGGATACCAGTCCGGCCAACAACATACCATGGGCAATTCGTGTCTTAAAATGGCCCTCCCTGGCCCGCATTTCGTTAATATGTAACCAGCTGAAGTCTCCGGTTATTCCGGCATAAATATATACATCGGTTTCGGTAATAGTTTTCTCTATAAAGCCGGTATCTCCAACTTTTAATTCACTATATATATTTTCAATCATTTTTTTCTCCTTAATATAGCTTTATTTACTCAGTTGGCGTATCTTTCTTGGCGGTTTTTTTCCTGGCCGGCGCTTTTGCCGGCTCTGACATCAGATTTTTTTCAAGTTTATCCAGTCGTTTTCCCAGAGAATTTATCTCTTTTTTCAGTTCTGAAAATTGATTTTTAAGCTTGCCCTGATAGTCGGCAATTTTAATAAGACTGTCAGCCATACTCTGAAAATTGTTTAATAGTTGAAATTCAATAGTATCAATTTTTTCTTCCAGGGATATCACCAGTTCACCTACCCTGGCTACATCTTGTTTGGATGGAACCGGAGTAGTTTCAAAGAATTTATCCAGGTTTTGACGAGTCATTTTCTCCAGAGTAAGGTGTTGATCCAGGGTAGTATCCATCATATTTACAAATGATTTGGTACTAAGGTAATTTTTAAAGGCTTCCGCCCAGATAGCTTCATTCTTAAAATATAGTTCTTTCCATAATTCGCTGAAATCGGGTACTGATACTTGATCGGTATTCCCCGGAGTCTTTTTGCTGTCATCAGACATATAAATGCTCCTTTCCCCGGAACATGGTTTAATTATCCGGATAAACTAAAAAATGCGGTTATCCGAAGACAAAAATGCTCCGGATAACAACCGCATTTATTTTAAGATGGTTTTAGAGTTGTTCTACTTTTTTAGATAATTCGTCTACTTTCTTTTGTAATTCTTCCAGGGTGTTAAAGTTAGGAATTTCAATGTTCTCCATGGCAGCTTTGACCGCTTCCTGGACCATGTTTTGCATCTGAGTTTGATTTTTCTTTACTTGTTGTATAAGTTCTTCGATGACTTTGATGTTCTCGTCACGAGCAATTTTAACCTGTTCATTATACTTTTTGATCATAGTATCAAATTGTTCCTGCGACCAGGAGACGCTTCCCAGGCCTACCAGCCACATATCCCAATACTTATCAATCATGTTTTCCGCTACAGTAAACGTATTTTCTACAACGTCTTTAGTTTTCATTTAAACAACTCCCTCTCTTTATAATCTTTCAGGACCCGATTTGCTTAAACCATTCTACTGTACTATTTGCTCCTTTTCCCAGCTGATTGTTTCATGCCTTCAATACTGCCAACCTGTTCGCTTATGCCAATGATCGGTAGGATGACCCGTTAGTGAAATATTTCATTATCATAAATCCCAATCATTTTTCCGATAATGAATTATATGATTCATCCTGTGATTTATTATCCTATTGGCATTTAATTCGGAAATAAAAGTGCAGCTTACTAAGCAATATTTATTATTGCGTTAACGAAAACTGGAACAGGTTAATAAAGTGACTACAGTTATTTAGTGTATAATAGCTGTTTTTACTTGAGGTTTTTAGTAGTACTTTACCATCCGGGTAAAATTGATAGGATGGTATATTTTAGTATACCTTCGTGGGTATAGGTAAGCAATAGGTCCTATTCCGTTATCGGTCGGATTATACCAACAAATCATCCTTTTATCTCTATATTTCTATTGATTTCGCCTTTTATGTAAATATTAGATATTTACAATGCGGATGCTTTTTACATAGGGTGCCGCCAGATCAGCTATAGCCTGCATTTCTTCCTTTGAATAAGGTGCGACATCACCATAGGCAGCATCCCAGGTTACTGAGGGATTAAATTGTTGTAGAGTATACAGTGGGGCCCCTTTAATATATTTGGCAATATCTTCGATATCTTCCGGGGTATGCAAAGGTGGTACTATGGTGGTTCTGAATTCCACCTGCAAAGATGAGTTCATAAGCAGATTAACGGAGCTGCGAATGTTAAAGAAGTCTTCGGTAGACAGTTTGCCGCAGGCATTGCTATATTTACGATAATCCAGCGGGGCCTTGATGTCCATGGCAACATAGTCCAGCAGTTGTTCTTCCATGAGTTGCTGCAGCATAACCGGATTGGTGCCGTTGCTGTCCAGTTTAACCAGGTAGCCCATTCCTTTAATTATCCGAATAACATCCGGCAAATCCGGATGCAGAGTCGGTTCACCGCCGGTGATGACTACTGCATCCAGGAAGCCTTTATGTTCCTGCAAAAAATCCTCTATTTCCTGCATGGTGACGGATGGTTCTGCATTACGTGATGTTCTCACCAGCAGATGGGGATTATGGCAAAAGGGACAACGAATGTTACATCCCCGTGTAAACAGTATCGCTGCAATTTCACCCGGATAATCAACCAGGGTTTGCGTTACCAGTCCTGCAAATTCCATTATGACAACGCCCTGTCAAATACTTTTCTTTCTTTGAATTCCTCTTGTTTGCCTGCATTCCACTGGTCCACCGGACGCAGATACCCGACTACCCGTGAATAAACTTCACATTGAGTCTCTTTGCCTTCTGCTGCACAGATGGGACATTGATGGTTTTTGCCGCTGATGTAACCATGACTGGGACAAATACTGAAGGTAGGTGTCAGCGTAAAGTAAGGCAGTTTAAATTGATCGCATACCTTTTGTACCAGTTTTTTAGTGGAAGATACTGACGGCACCGCTTCTCCCAGGAATATATGGAACACTGTGCCTCCCGTATAACGGGTCTGCAAATCATCCTGATAGTTCAAGGCCTTGAACAGATCCTCAGTATAGTTTACCGGCAGCTGCGTGGAGTTGGTATAGTAAGGTTCAGCACCCCGCCGATAATCTGCTTCATTAGCTACAATGATCTCCGGATATCTGTTCTTGTCTTTGCGGGCAATACCATAGCTGACTCCTTCAGCCGGTGTTGCTTCCAGATTGTAGATGTCGCCGGTTTCTTCCTGATACATCATTAGCCGGTCACGCATGAAATCCATTACTTCCAGGGCAAAACTGTGTCCGGCCTCACTGGCTATATCACAGCCCAGGAAGTTCAGACAGGCTTCATTCATGCCAACCAGTCCAATGGTCGAGAAGTGATTTTTCCAATATTGATCGGTACCGGCTTTTACATCCCGCAGATAAAACTGGGAATAAGGATATAGTCCGGAGTCGGTCAGATTCTCCAATACCTTGCGTTTTATTTCCAGGCTGTTTTGAGCCATGTCCATCATTTTGGTCAGGCGATTGTAGAAGTCTTCCTTGTCATTGGCCAGATAACCCAGACGGCCCATATTAATAGTTACTACTCCGATGGAACCGGTTAGCGGATTGGCACCAAATAATCCGCCGCCGCGCTTTCTGAGTTCACGGTTGTCCAATCTCAGGCGGCAGCACATACTGCGGGCATCCTCAGGATTCATGTCCGAGTTAACAAAGTTTGAGAAGTAGGGGATACCGTATTTGGCCGTCATTTCCCATATCTTGTCATAGTTGGGGTTATTCCAGTCAAAGTCTTCGGTAACATTATAGGTAGGAATGGGAAAGGTAAATACTCTTTCCTCAGCATCGCCTTCCATCATTACCTCAGCAAAGGCCTGATTAAACATATCCATTTCCGCCTGAAACTCCCCATAGGTAGTATCCATGTATTTGCCGCCTATAATTACCGGTTCATCTTTCATGAATTCCGGCACTTTAAGGTCCAGGGTGATATTGGTAAAAGGGGTCTGAAAACCTACCCGGGTAGGAACATTCATGTTGAAAACAAACTCCTGCAATCCCTGTTTTACCTGGCGGTAGTCCAGGTTATCGTAGCGGATAAAGGGAGCCAGCAGGGTATCAAAGTTGGAAAACGCCTGCGCACCTGCCGCTTCACCCTGCAGTGTAAAGAAGAAGTTTACTATCTGGCCTAATACGGAACGAAAATGTTTGGCCGGACCGCTGGCAACTTTTCCTCTTACGCCCCGGAATCCTTCCAACAGCAAGTCTCTGATATCCCAGCCCACACAATATACACCCAGTATGCCCAGGTCATGAATATGAAAATCACCCTCGGTATGGGCTTGCTTTATTTCCGTAGGATATATCTGGTTTAGCCAGTATTGAGATACTACCAGAGAGGCAATATGAAAGTTCATTCCCTGCAGGGAATAAGTCATGTTGGAATTTTCCTTGACTCTCCAGTCATTTTTCTCCAGATAGTCACCAATAATTTTATTATTAAAAAACAGCTGACTGGCTTCACGCAAATCTTCATGCTGTTTACGATAAAGG
>JAAYBS010000196.1 GCA_012718855.1 Syntrophomonadaceae bacterium | reverse complement strand
CCCGGTTGCTCAGTCATTTTCTCCCCTCCAGACTCATTATAATAATACAATATTATCGGCAATTTTAACCATTATATATCACATTTCATTCATTTTCGAATTTATAAGTTCCTCCTCAAATCACATGCACTTGAAAACAACTTTGGAGGACATTTATAAATAGTAACGAATTTATTTGATAGAGGTGAAATTTAATGTTAACAAAATTAAAAATTGATCATACAGCTGAAATAGTTCCTGCCGACTCGCTTATTGTTGAAGGGGATGTAATAAAAGTAGTTCAACGCTTACCTTCCAACTTTGTTCAATGTATTATAACTTCGCCGCCCTATTGGGGGCTTCGCGATTATGGAATAGAAGGACAAATAGGTCTTGAAAATGACCTGCAACATTATATTAATCGTCTAGTTTATGTTTTTTCCGAAGCAAGACGGGTTCTTAGTAATGATGGTATCCTCTGGCTTAATATAGGAGACGGTTATACCTCGGGAAATCGTCGCTATAGAGCCCCAGATAAAAAAAATCCAGCCCGGGCAATGGCTGTAAGGCCAGATACACCTGAAGGGTTAAAGCCAAAAGATCTGCTAGGTATTCCCTGGCGATTAGCCTTGGCTTTACAGGCCGATGGCTGGTATTTAAGAAATGATATTATATGGCACAAACCTAATGCTCAGCCTGAAAGTGTAAAAGACAGACCTACACGTGATCATGAATATTTGTTTATGCTGACAAAATCAGAAAAATATTATTATGACCGTATAGCTATATTAGATAATAATGGACGCAATAAAAGAACTGTTTGGAGTATCAACACGCGATCTTTCCCGGATGCCCACTTCGCAACATTTCCGCCACAATTAGTTGAACCATGTATACTGGCTTCAACCAAACCAAAAGATTATGTATTGGATCCATTTTTCGGTTCGGGCACCGTTGGCGTAGTATGCCAGGAATATAATCGTAAGTTTATTGGAATTGAATTAAATCCAGAATATGTGAATATTGCAACCAACCGGTTACTTGAACAAACTGAACAAAATATTTTCTATTTAAAGGAGTCAGATTCAAAATATGAAGATGAAGATAAATATACCACCGCCCCACCTGCAAATTGATTTTTTCTTTTTATTAACGCAGATGCGAAATACCACTTTGCAGGATGCTCTAAAAAAGACCGTACGTCAGATGAATATTGCTGAAATCGATAAAGAATTATCTAACCTGGTACCCAATAATCATTTGGCTTTAATTGCTAGTTATGGTTTGCGTGGAGAACTCATTTTCCCAATACCTTGTATTATAAAAAGCAACCCATACCTAATTGGGTATTACAGATTATTGTTAGGATTTAGCAAAAAGGCATTTTATACTGCTGAATTCGGTTGTTCCAGTTTTAGTAAAATGGAGGAACAGGGGATTCTGTCTCCAGCTAACGAAGAACGGTTGGAAGAATTATGTAAAGCACTTATAGATAGTGCCTGCTTTCTTATTGATGGAATAAATCGTAAAGTATCTGCTGCAATTTTAGACGATCTTACTTTGCTTACCCTTGGTGCTCAATTTAGGGGAAGTCAAAATACAAAAAAAGGTGAGGCTGGTATTTTAACGGTATTTGAACTAATAAGAAATATTGTTCAAGACTCAATAGTAAGCCTTAATAATAAGCAGATAATACTTTTAAACGCAGCTAAAAGAACTGTTTCAATTGAATTCTCTCCCGATCCGGACATTATAATAAGGGAAGAAATGTCAAATAATGATTTTCGCAACATTATCGCCATTGAAGTAAAAGGTGGTGAAGACTTTTCAAATATACATAATCGTATTGGTGAAGCAGAAAAAAGTCATCAAAAAGCTAAACTGCAGGGTTATGTAGAATGCTGGACCATAGTAAATGTTGATCGAATTGACATATTGACGGCAAAAAAAGAATCTCCGTCAACTAATCATTTTTTCAGACTTTCTGATCTTAAAACACAAAGTGGAGATGAATACCATAATTTTAAATCCAGAATAATTGCGCTAACCGGTATCGAAATAAAATAAAAAGCAGATAGCCTTATTCAAAAGAATTATGACTATCTGCTTTTTAAACAAAACTTATTTTTTGCCTATGGTAGTTTACAGCTTTTGCTGCAGAACTTTATACAGGTCGTCAAATCCGGTACCAATTCGCCAGAAGGCTATTCCGGCCAAACTATAATCCTCAACTACCTGATACTTTTTACTCAGGCTGGTCTGGTTCTCCATCCATATCTGATGGTATTGCCCCCATTCATCCCAATAAGTATAATAAGGACTCTGAGTAGCTTCATCATAAAATTCCCTTACCTTATACCTGCTCTTCAATTCAGCCAGTCGAGAAGCAGTAACCGTAGTCCCGCGACTGTTTTCCGGCCAGTTGTAACCATAGGTCGCCATTCCCATAAGAACTTTATGACCGGGCATATTATTAACCATATACTGAGCACATTCCTTAACCCACCATAATGGCGCCACAGCTCCCGGTCCACTGCTAGTATAATGATAATCATAAGACATTACTACAACGCTGTCAGCTATGGCGCCAATTCTATCGTATTGGTAAGGAGTAGGCCATTTCTCTTTTCCGGTGCGGGCGAAAACAGCTACTGATAATTCTTTTTGTAATCCCAGCGCAGCTTTCAGTTCACGGAGAAATTGCGTAAACTTATCGGCATCTGCAGGTTTAATAAACTCAAAATCAATATTTACTCCGTCATAATTATTTTT
>JAAYBS010000195.1 GCA_012718855.1 Syntrophomonadaceae bacterium | reverse complement strand
CACAGACCCTGGTATTTAATATTAGCACCAAAGGAAAAGTGAATCAGTTGTTCAAATTCTTAGCCCAATTGGAGAATGCCGAGCGATTAATCAGCGTGGAAGATGTATCTTTTAATGCTGTTAAGGCTGAGACTTCGAATACAACCGAAGTTGATGCCGGACCGCCTGCTTATTACATAGCTCCACCCGGAATTCCTGAGGCTAAATTGCAAAGAATTAAATTTGAAATTGTGACAGAGAAAGAGACGGCCTCCAACTCTGAAAGACCGGTGGCAGAAAGTTACATGCCAGATACCTTTGAAATGAAAATTACCATTAACGCCTACTATGCTGCTAAAGAGGAAGCTGCTCAATCTCCAGGTGCAGATACTGAAAATAAACCAGCCAACGATGCCAAGGGGGAGGTATAATTCATGAAGCTACCGACTATGTTCACCAATACAACCAGTCAGATTCAGAAATGGCGACATAGACTTATAGGTGTTGTGTTAATGAGTTTATTTCTTGGCTTCGTATTTATACCGGAAGCAGGAGCGGAAGTTTCGACTCTGGTGCAGGGAGGACAAATTTTACTTAAGGGTCAAAATGATGAGCGTCAGATATATACGGTTGGTAATGGATATGTCCTGGTTAGCAAAGTTAAGGAATTCAAAGATAAAGAAACTGATTTAGTGCTGGACAAGCTAACCGGAGAAGGTAAACAAGAATGGAGTTTGGCATTGCCCCAACCTGGCGAAGAAAAGTTGGAAATAATTCAAATGGTAGCTAATGATATAGTAGTAGTTTTGACTACACCGGGAAAGGAAACCTCCTCCTGTAGAATGTTGCGTTTGGATAGTAAAGGCAAAATGTTATGGGAAAAGAACCTGCCGTTAAAAAAGGTTAATACTATGAATACTACCAATGACAACGGTTTAATCATAATAGGAGTAAAAGCGGCAGGTATCGGGCGCGATAGTCTGGTTGCTCTGAAAATGGATGAAAAAGGTTCTTGGAATGCTGGAATAAATGATGTTTCCAGATGGGAGGTTACTCTGGGAAATGAAAACAACTCACAAATTTACGATGTTAAACAGGTTTTAGATCAAAGCGGATATAATGATGGATATATCATAGCCGGTTCCAAGCAAATGGGGGGACCGAATCAAAAGGATGCCATGCTGATAAAATTAGATACTTATGGTAAGGTTAGCTGGCAGCAAACCTACAGTCGTACTGGAGACAATGAGGCTTTATCAGTTACCCCCTTGCGAGATAGTGGTAAACTTATCGGCTATGCTGTAGCAGGATACTGTACACGCAGTAGTGTACGCGAAATGCATTTATTACATACAGGTGTATTAGGCAATCTAACCCGTTGGCCGGGAATTGACCGGGCAATTGATGGTGATCCGGAAAAGTTTTACGGCGGCGTTTTCGATACAGTAGGGATTGGAGTATACCCGGTTCCCAAATCGTTTGAAGGTTCACGTAATATAGGTAAAGAAAGCTTTGCAGGACATGGTGGTATTTTATTGGTTGGATTACAAACCAGAGGCACAGAGAAAAATTTACTGGTAGTTAGAATTAGTGAGATGGGACGGGATAAATGGGAATCCAGGCAAAACATACCTGGTGATTCTCTTAAAATGGGCGAAGATAATCAAACCAGCGGTGACCAATTAAATGTAGTTTACAGTTCAACCGTGCCAACTGATTTGAAAATGCCTATTACTGTTAATTTATTGAAGTTATATATGCAAAATGTCAGTGAGAATGACAAAACTAGAAGCCAAACTGAAGTATTCAGTCAAAGAACTGAAGATATGACCTGGGAAACAATTACTTTAACTTATGAAGTTTCCAGCGATAAAGCCAGTCGCAGTGAGGATATTAGGAAATTAATGGCCCAGCAATCAATTCCTGCATTATTTAGTCCCCGTACTGGCTGGGGAGAAATTGATTGGCTCGATAATAGCTATTATCTGGGAAATCTATTGATTGGTAAAGCCGAAGGTGAGGGTACTTTGTTATATACCAACGGTGTTTGGTATAAGGGAAGCTGGAAAAACAACATGTTCAATGGTAAAGGTTACCTGCGTTTTCCCACCGGGGAATATTATGAAGGTGAATTTGTTGATCATTTAATGCAGGGCAAAGGAGTTATGAAATGGCCTACCGGAGAAAAATATGAAGGCGATTTCCTGAATAATCAGCGGGATGGTCAGGGCAAATTTATTTGGGCAGACGGAACCTATTATGAAGGCGGTTTTGAACAGGACAAAGCTGAAGGACAGGGCAAAATTTGCTGGACAAATGGCGAACGCTATGAAGGTCAAATGGCCGGAGGCAATGCAACTGGTCAGGGTTCATATTATTTCCCCAGCGGTGAATGGTATCGGGGAGAATTCAGCAATCTGGTATTCAGTGGGGTAGGAGTTTATCACTGGCCTAATGGATCTTACTATGTAGGAGAGTTCAAACAGGACCGCTTAAACGGTGAAGGTTATTATGTATGGCCCAATGGTGTTCAACAGTGGGGCTATTGGAAAGATGACCGTTATGTGGGTACCAATCCTGAAGCCTTAAAGGTCAGGGATAAGTGGTAAATCGTCATCCTGAGCGATAGCGAAGGATCTAATGGGCAAAATTTGGATATGATATATCAGAAAACTCGTAGGGGAGGCTTTTAGCCTCCCCTCTTAGCGTTTCTAGTAAAATTAATTATAATATAATATGATTATTTGCGGGATCTTCCTGACTTGGCGGCTTTAACACTGGGAACTGAACCATAAGCCAATGTCTCCAGTATTGGCACATCATCACCTTTTTCATAACTGAGGAAACTGGATTCGAT
>JAAYBS010000194.1 GCA_012718855.1 Syntrophomonadaceae bacterium | reverse complement strand
GTCCCGAATTTTTAAACCGTATTGATGAAATCATAGTATTCCATGCACTGAATAAAGAACAAATAAAAGCTATCGGGGAAGTACTGCTGAAAAATCTGGCCCTGCGGTTTCGCATCAATGTGCAGGCCAACCTGCGCTGGGACGATGGAGCTCTTGATTATATGGCCGAAAACGGCTACGAACCGGCTTATGGTGCCCGCCCGCTGAAACGCCTGGTACAGGGTGAAATTGAAACCCTGCTGTCGCGGCAGATAATAAAAGGCGATATAAAACCGGGTGATACGGTCACGTTAAGTTCCGACGGGCAACAACTGACAGTGAAGATCGACAGCAAACCCTCCGAAGAATAAAAGTAAAAAAACAGGGAGAACCTATGTGGTTTTCCCTGTTTTTTTATTGCTGGACGTAAGGGGGACACTCTGTAAGCAAGGGAATGTTCTTTTTGTTTCCTGCTGTGAGGGAAGAAAGGATGTTCGAGGATACTGAAAAAGTAACATGAATGTCATCCTGAGGAGCTGCGGGTGACGAAGGATCTCTTTTATAAGTCCTTAATATCGGCCTTTCAACCAAAGGGATTCCCCGTACCTAAATCTGCGACCTGACCATGGGCACCCTTCTTTATGGGTCAATTTCCAATAAATATGATATAATGACAAATATAAACTGATAAGTATTCACCGCCATTCGAATTCTCTGTCTGAGGCAAACAAGAGCAGCGTAAGTTTATCTACAAGAGAGGTTATGATTAGTGAGATATATGTTAAAAAAATTTAATAATCAGCAATTAATTTTTACAGTGGCGCTTATTTTGGGGTTGATTTTCATTGGCGGATGCTTGCCTAATAACCCGGAAGAGCCTGATTCAGCATTGAAAACAGATAACAAAACCATAATAAATTCATATGCGAGCGCATCAGAGTTTGTAAATGATAAAGGGTACCAGATTCTGGTTAATAGTGGTCTTAATTATGAGATATATTTACCGGCAACCTTTGAGGAAACCGTTAACGGTATTGAAACAGGAGAATTATTTAGAGAAAGAAATGAGCTGTCAAAGCAGAATGGATTTGATTTTTCCAACTATCTTGGGAAAAAGGTTATGCTTATATCTTTTGCAGTAGAAAATCAAAGAGTTAAGGAAGTAGCTCCGGAACTCGTCGATCTGGTGAGCGAAGATGTAAATATATTAGTTGATGGTGACAAAATAATTGGATTCTGGCTTAGCTATGGTGAACCTACAGATTTTACAGTTATAATTTCTGCCTGCATGTTAAAGGAAGAAACTTCCGCTGAGCTTAATAAATCGGAATCGATTAATAGGCCAGCGGGGAGTCCTCCCCAATTCCCGACTGGATTGCAGGGGAAATATAAGGGCAGCACTGGTTTAAATGAATATCATCGGACAAATTGCCAGTATGCCAGGAAAATCCAATGGTCAGATGAGATATGGTTTAAAAATATAGAAGAGGCTCAGGCTGACGGTTACAAACCGTGTGAAGTTTGCAAGCCCCAAATTTCATTCAGATAATATATGTCACAAGACTCCCGGTCAGGGATTGAGATTTTTAAAAATTGAGGATGAGTACAAGTTTAAAAGACTCCCTGGGAAAGTAAATCTTTCCGGGAGTCTTTTAGTATTTTTCGGTTAAATCCTGAACACCAGCATGGTTATTTATTGCCTAGTAGTTTTCAGCCATCACTTCATAATATGATTGAGGATGGGCGCAGGCGGGACATTCGTCAGGAGCTTCTTCGCCTTCATGAATATAACCACAGTTGCGGCACTTCCACTTAACTACCTGTTCTTTTTTAAATACGGTTCCATTTTTGATGTTTTCCAAAAGTGCCCGGTAGCGTTTTTCGTGTTCTTCTTCAACTTCGCCAATCTCTCTGAACACATCAGCAATCTCATCAAAGCCTTCTTCACGGGCAATGCGTTCGAATTCCGGGTACATACTGGAATGTTCATGCAGTTCGCCCTCAGCAGCATCCAGCAGATTCTGCACCGTATCCGGCACTGATCCTCCCATTAAAAACTTGAAAAAGCGCTTGGCATGTTCCTTTTCATTATCGGCAGTCTCCAGAAAAATAGCTGCCATCTGTTTATAACCTTCTTTATCGGCCTGGCTTGCAAAATAGGAATACTTGTTGCGGGCCTGGGATTCGCCGGCAAATGCTTCCCACAAATTTTTCTCTGTTCTTGAACCTTTTAATTCCATTATGTATACCTCCTTATAATAAAAAATTTTAACTACTGATAATAACGGAATATACAATCCATAAAGTCATTTGACTATCTTATTTTACCCATACTTTCGGTAAAACCTCAACCTTAAGTTAGGATGATTCCGGGTGACAGGTTTAATGATATCCGATTAATTTGAGGGACACATTAGTGTCTTATTGATATGTAATAATAGGCACAAGGAATTAAATCCGGCAAAAAAAGGGGGCGCTATTTAAGGATTAGCCAGATAATAATGTCAAACAGGAGGTAAAAAAACATGAACAAGGGGATTGACATATTAGTAGCAGTGGAGCGAAACAAAATACCAATTGGTCAGAAACACAAGCTGCACCTGTTAATTAAGGTTCGGGGGATAAGCAACGGACAACAACAACGCAGACCATTGAATCTTGGGTTTGTTCTGGATCGGAGTGGATCCATGGAAGGCAGCAAACTTGATTATACCCGCCAGGCAGTTGAACTATGCATGACGCATCTGGATGAAAATGATATACAGTCCATCGTAATATTTGATCATGAAGTTGAAATGCTTATGGCACCCACTAAATTGGTAAACAAGGATATGGCGAAAAAAGTTTTGCAAAAAGTATGGGCCCGGGGTACAACCAATTTGTCAGCCGGATTAATAATGGGGGGAAATCTGGTGGGGCATAACTCCAGTGATGAACGCATAAACCGGGTTTTGGTATTAACTGACGGGCAGGCCAATCAGGGTATAACTTCTGCAGATGGGTTAGCCACCATTGCAGGAAAAATTGGGGACAGGGGCATTGGAGTTACCTCTTTGGGGGTAGGAGCAGACTTTGATGAGGAAGTGTTGATTGGTATTGCCGAAGCTGGTCGGGGGAATTTTTATTATATTGAGAATCCGGATCAGATTCCGGCTATATTCGAGCAGGAACTGGAAGGATTACTGCAGGTATTGGCACAAAAGCTTGAAATAAGCATAGACAGTCCCTATTTAACCAAAGCATATGGCTATATACCTGAAGTCACCGAAAAAGGATTTAATTTTGCCCTGCCGGATTTATACAGTGGGGAAGAAAAAGTATTGGTACTGGAAATGGAACTTCCGGCAATGCAATCCGGCACACAGAAACTGGTGAACATAAAAGTGAGTTATTTCGATACTTTCAGTATGCAGGAACAGATTGTTGAAGTACCGGTTGATATATTTGCCGGAGACATTGAACAAATTGGTGAGGTGGATGCCAACTTAGAAGTAGAGAAACACTTAAGAAGATTACGAATGGCCGAAGCCCAGAATGAAGCGTTAAGCAAAGCAGACGAAGGAGATTTTGACAAGGCCAGAGAATTATTGGAAGAAGTGGTAGCCGAAATGATGCCAATGATGGCGGATGAAGATGAGCTAACTGAACTGGATCAGTTACAGGAAAGTATTAAATATTATTCTGATGAACAATATAACCAATCAACCCGCAAGAAAATACGGGCTGCCAGTTACAGGCAGCAAAAAAATCGTCCTCGGTAAGGTGAAAAGGGGGAGGGGCAAGTGCCTAAATTAAGCAGAACAGCTGTTACAGCCAACAAAGCAGTTAAACTAAAGGATTATATACTTACCCATCCGGATAGCGATATTAATGAAGTATTAAAAGCATTACAAATAAAAAACGAGGCCAGTCTGTTGCGTTTGCTTCTCGGTATGGGGGAAGATGAAAGTGTCTGCTCCGGGGGGGCCTTTAATATTAATCGTGATGGTAAGAAAATTACTATACAGGAGGTCGCTGTTCTGCTTGAAAACACGCCGGAAGACATAAACGGACCATCAGCTGCGGAACGGCTAATATACTTATATGATGCACTTAATAACAGTTCACCCAGTGGAGGAATTACATTTCAGCGACTGATGAGCAACTATATGGAACTAATTAAGCAAAGTGGTGCTCCCATGCCCAAAAAAGAGTCAATACGGCGCAGTATTCACCGTGATCTGGAAAAACTCGAAACCTACGGGATTGTTATTGAACGTCCCAGTACCGGAAGCAAAAAATACCGACTGGCTGATGAATACCTGCCCAAGCTAAGCCCGGAGGCGGCTTCCGGAGTGTACGTATCCATGTTGTTATACCGTAACACTTTGTTAAATGAAGCGACCAGTTCGGCCCGGGAAGAACTGGAAAAGAGTATTTTTCGGGAGTCATCCCAACCACAAATACTTAAAGACAGAATATATATATTAGGAGATACCCTGGCTGAACCTCAACGATTTGGTAATATACTGGGGAAATTAATCGGAAGCATACAAGGGTCTTATCGTATAAAGATGCGATATTGCAATAACCAGGGTAAAGAAACTGAACGTATATTGGAGCCGCTGGGATTAGTATGTAAAAGAGGGGTATGGTATCTGTTTGCCAATAACAAAATTGACGGGCACAGAACCTTCAGGGTTGACCAGATTCAATCTTTAAGGACCAGAGAAAATGAGCGGTTTGAATATCCGCCAGGCTATTCTTTGCAGGAACAAATTAAATCCAGTTGGGGAGTATTCTGCAATGATGAAATAAGCAGAGTAAGATTGAAGTTCTCCCCGGCAGTAGCTCACCGGGTACAGAATCTGCGCTATCATATCAGTCAGCAGTTGATTGAAACCTGTCCGGACGGCTCTGTAATCCTGCAGTTTGAAGTCTGCGGTTTATTGGAACTGCAAAGCTGGATATTGCAATGGGGTAATCAGGTGGAAGTATTGGAACCCCTTATATTAAGGGAAGCTATTCGTGAAATTGCCCAGGGAATAGCTGACCAATATTCATAAGACCGGCAAAGGTTAACCATTGTTTAAAATAACTGCCTTGTGGAGGTATTTAATATGCCATTGCCGTTGGCAATACTGGCTGCAATAGTGCTGATAGCTGCTATTACTATTTTTGGCGTAGGCGGAGCATTTTATCTGACCATTATTATAGTACCAATTTATTATGCCGTTACTAATCTTAAAACTCAGATAACAGCATCCGGAAAGTGGTCTCTAAATGGAACCATATTATTCGAAGCCTTGGTAATCGGAGGGGTAATTGTTTTTATAATCTACCCCTCTTTAATATATGGAGTGGTTAATAATGAATTCGAAGTCAGATATATATCGGCTATAAGCAGCTATATTCTGATAATATCCATAGCCTGCAGCCTGCAAAAGAAAGGGTCTTAATTATATAGGCTCTTCATCCAAACTGGATTTCACCCCGCATAGACATTTTCTTGTCGTATATTGTCATATATATGAAGCGCCGACAACATTTATATAATATAATAAAGAAAATGATAATCACGGGGATTTAATAATGGGTAGATTTAATAAGTTTATTGAGAGAATTAATCCGGAGGTACATAACCAGACCAGGTCTTACATAAGTACCAACCTGGCTGTTTTTGAACCGGAAACCTATATCCTGGACCAGGAAATGTGTTTTGATGATTATCATTTTATATTGTTTTATTCTACTCCCCCTCCAGCCAGAGTCGATAAAAAGCCATACCAGTTTAAAAAGGGCAATCTGGTTTCTTTTGTTCCGGGAAGCAGTTTAACCGTCTTGCCCGCTGACAGAAATGAATATCCGGTCAATTATCTCGATATCACAATAAAAAAAGATTTCTTTCAAAATATAGCCTCTGAGTTTAACATAACTGACGGGATAAAATTCAAACGTATAGAAACGGCCTTCAGCCATCGCCTGATAGAAAGCATTGTGAGCTTTAAAAAGGAAATTTACTTTTACGGTGACAGTATACCGCTTATGGTTGACAGCATATCCACGCAAATAGTTGTGCAGTTATTACGGGATATAAATGGCAGCTATAATAAATTTAATGAAAAAACTTTACGGGATCAGCAGAGTGTAAACCGGGCCATTGATTATATGCAATGTTACTTTAGTGCCCCCATATCGATAGAAGATATTTGTCAAACAGTTGATTTAAGTCCCCATTATTTTATTAGGTTATTTAAACAACAGACTGGTCAGACTCCCTACCAATACCTGATGGCAATTCGTATTGAAAGAGCCAAAACCATGCTGGTAAACAGTAATTACACAATGGGAAAAGTAGCTACTCTATGCGGATTCGTGAACTCCGGCCATTTTGCCACCCTGTTTAAACGCTATGAGAGCATATCACCTACTGATTATAGAAAGCAAAAAATGGGTTTATGATAATAGAATAACGTGTGACTACAGCCCTGAGGCTGCCGTTTAATGATTTAAGCGGCAGTTTTGTTTTTTAAGAACGGAAAAATTATTGTGGAGTCAAATATGCCAAGGGCAATATTTGAAAGATACCCTGCAGTTTTTAAAAAAGATAACCTCTTTGCCTGTGGTAGATTTAAAGCAAAATGTGGAGGGGAAAAAGAAGTTTTTAAAAACATAATCATGGAACCCGGCAGATTAAATATGTGTTTACCAAAGAAAGGAGCATATCATAAATATTTAGGGAGGTATAACATGAAAAGGATAATTGCGTTATTTATCATTGTATTAATGATGTCGGTTGCTATCGGTGGTTGTGGCGGTGGAAAGGATAATGACATCGGACCGGCGACCGGGGGCAGTATTGATTTAGGTGATGGTAAAAAAATTAACTACGGTACTGCTCAACCAGGTAAAAACTTGAGTCTTCCGGATGAATTTCCGGTTGATATTTTGCCATTGATGGATGATGCCCGTATTGACTTTATAAATACCAATGATGCTAACCAGGCTATCGGAATTACCTATCAGACTGATAAGAGTTTTGATGAAGTGATAGCATTCTATCAGGAAGTAATGCAGGATGGGAAAGTCAGCATGCAGAGCAGTCAGGATGATAGTTATATAATCATAGGCAGCAAAGGTTCATATGCGGTCACCATAAGTATTACCAATCAAAACGGAAAACAAGTTTTTGTGTTATTGGATGTTACTCCTTCACAAAACTAAGCTATAGTAAAAAGAAACGAATAATACCAACACCCTCTGCCATTTTAAAGCTGAGGGTGTTTCTTTTTAAACTTTTTAAACTAAAATATTATGCCCGGTAATTTAATGTCTGTATCATGAATGTATCGGGGCAAAAATACATTTGTATGTTATCATTGTTCAGAACAAGTAATGACTATTAATTAAATCTGGTTTATAGTTAAGTAATTTTAGCTCCTGAACAGGGCAGAAATAGACATATCAAATTAATTAATAATGGGGGTTAATGGATTTGTACATTGGGATTGGATTTGGTCTTTATGTGCTGTTTACCATCGGGCTATATCATGTTCTGGTAGTGAAACTGGAGGAACGGTTTGGGACAGGTCCCTGGATAGTGTTTATGCTGCTGGGGGTACTCTGTT
>JAAYBS010000193.1 GCA_012718855.1 Syntrophomonadaceae bacterium | reverse complement strand
GACTGGCCGCCAGGGCTACGGCACTGGTATCCGAACCTCCCCGCCCCAGAGTTGTAATATCTCCCTGTTCGGTTACTGCCTGGAATCCTGCTACTACCACAACTTTTCCAGCTTCAATTTCTTTTATAATGCGCTGTGGTTCTATATCAATTATACGAGCTTTACTGTGGTTGTTATCACTGGTTATTCCCGCCTGCCATCCGCATAAAGATAAGGCCGGACAATCGATATTATTTAAACAAAGTGCCAGTAATGCGGCTGATTGCTGTTCACCGGTAGCCAGCAACATATCCATCTCCCGGTGATTCCTATCCGGTCCGGTTTCCAAAGCCAGTTCGATTAAATCATCGGTGGTATCACCCATGGCTGATACGACTACTACTACATCATTACCATTTTCCCGCATACTTTTTACCCGGTCCGCGATTGCCTTGATTCGGTCCATCGAAGCCACCGAGCTTCCGCCAAACTTGGCTACTATCAAGCCCAAAATTCTCACTCCCTGTTATATTTAACCTCATAATCGTCTAATATTTTATCACATTGATTCAGTTTGCAGGTGTATACCGTGTTGATTTGGATGCAGATTATAAATTCGACTGGTAACGTTCTGTTCCAATAATGCTTTCTTCATGGCCTCTCCTATACTATCACCATCCGCGTTTCCGCCGGCAAAGGCAATAATTGAAGGGCCTGCTCCACTCAGGGCTGCTCCCAAGGCACCATTGGATTTGGCTGCCGTCAGTACTTCATCAAAGCCGGGGATGAATTGCTTACGCAAAGGCTGATATATCATGTCATCCATGGCTTTATTTATATGAGTAAAATCACCGTTAAAAATACTGGCCAGCAGAAAACAGGCCCGCTGCAGGTTGTTGACCGTATCAGTAAGATTGAGCTGCTCTGGCAATACTGATCTGGATTTTTCGGTAGGAAGATTAAAATCGGGTACAATCACTATTATCTGTAATTCTTCCGGCAGGGAGATTTTCTGATAATATACCTGGTCTTCATATATCATGGCAGTAGTAAGACCGCCATAAACTGCCGGTACGACATTGTCGGCATGGCCTTCCAGTTTAACTGCCAGGTTTACCAGTTCTTCAGCAGTAAAGCTATTATCGATAAGTTCATTGGCAGCAAATAAACCGGCTACAATAGCAGCAGCACTACTGCCCATACCTTTGCCTACCGGAATGTTATTGTTAATTTCCAGATGCACACCACTTTTTTCTCCAGCCTTTTCAAACAGCAGTTGGATTGCCTTATATACATAATTATTTTTGATGTTCTGGTTTATAGTATCCTGTCCCTCGCCATGGTATATAATCTTGTCATTTTCACTTAGTGATAATTTAACTTCCAGATATATATCCAAAGCAATTCCCAAGGTATCAAATCCCGGTCCCAGATTGGCACTGGTAGCAGGCACTTTAACCGTCACTGATTTATTTCGGTAACCCATTTATTACTCCGTTCTGTTTCCTTCCATACGGATTACATTATTAATTGCTCCAACTATGTCCATGCCTTCTATTACCTTTAAGGAGTCACGTAAATCTTTCTCCATCACTTCATGAGTAATTAATACCAGTTCGGCGTCATTTTTTCCACGGCCTTTTTGTAATACGGTTGCCAGACTCACATTATGATTGCCAAATACCCCGGCAATAGCCGCCAGAACCCCAGGCCGGTCCTTTACCGTCATGCGAATATAATACTCGGCACTCAGTTGGTTTATATCCAGCACAGTTTTTTCTTCAAAACAGGTACAACCGATTCTGGCTATACTATTATTTTTTATATTACGTGTAATCTCAATAATATCTCCTGCCACTGCGCTGGCAGTCGGCATTTGTCCGGCACCTCGTCCATAGTGCATTATTTCTCCTACAGCATCACCATTCACAAAAACCGCATTAAATACATCGTTTACCGCTGCCAGCGGGTGATTATCAGGCAGAAAGGCAGGGTGAACACGAATCTGAAGCTGACCCTGTTGATTCTGTTTGGCTATGGCCAACAGTTTAATTACATAACCCAATTCAGAAGCGTATTTTATATCTTCAGCCGTAATAGAGGTAATTCCCTCTACATAAACATCATCAAGAGTAACCCGGCTGTTAAAAGCTATGGAAGACAGGATGGCAATTTTTCGAGCTGCATCCAATCCCTCTACATCAGATGTCGGATCAGCTTCAGCATATCCCAGCTGCTGAGCCTCGGCCAGCACTTCACTAAAATCACTTTGCTCCCGGGTCATCCTGGTAAGAATATAATTGGTAGTACCGTTCAGGATGCCAATTACTTCATTGACTTCATTTCCAGCCAGTGATTGCTTCATCGGGTAAACTATCGGTATACCACCGGCCACGCTGGCCTCAAAATAGAAATCTACTCCGTTTTCACTGGCGGTATCAAATAGTTCTCTGCCTTTAACCGCTATTAAATCC
This sequence comes from Syntrophomonadaceae bacterium, assembly GCA_012718855.1. GTDB lineage: Bacteria > Bacillota > Syntrophomonadia > Syntrophomonadales > Syntrophomonadaceae > JAAYBS01. The sequence goes on along the minus strand of JAAYBS010000193.1, from coordinate 192 downwards.
TTGTTGGCACTTACCACATGTTTACCCTGTTTCATAGCCTCGGTTACAAACTGAAAGGCCGGTTCTATGCCACCAATTAATTCTACTACAATATCAATTTCAGCATCATCGCGTATATCTGACCAATTTTGAGTAATCATGTCCGGCTCAAGACCCAGTTCCAAACATTTTTCCGGATCTCTTTCCAAAACT
>JAAYBS010000192.1 GCA_012718855.1 Syntrophomonadaceae bacterium | reverse complement strand
TTACGATATATGGTCGCCAATGAAATACTGGGTTCAATCTTTTTAACCTGGGCTGCAACTTCATCAGCGGAAAGATGACGGTCAGCATCATTTAACGCTTCCAGGATCAGGCGCCTTTGTGGAGTAATCTTATACCCACGGGCAGCTAATTGTTCCTTAAAAGCAACCATGATAATTCCTCCTAAATGATAATGGTTATTATTTGCAATTATATATCATTTTAAACCCATTAGTAAAGAATACGAAATACCAACATGAAGATAATCGAAGGGCTAAGTGGCTCTTTGGGTAGTTTGAAGGCACTTTGAGGCACGGGTAAACCAGGAGCGGAGGCTTTCAGCCTCCGTAACTTTATTGTCATCCTGAGGAGCTGCAGGCGATAAAGGATCTCTTTTGGGACCTAATACTTGCCCTTCTACTAACGCGATTATTCACTATCGTCTGAATGGTACGTAAAAGAGCACTTTTGGAGCAGTCTCTATATTTCCGGCCCCCCTGCCCCTAGTCCCTCGCAGGTTTACTCACTAGATTGCTCTAGAGCCAGTTTCAAATCTGAAAGAGTGGTAATCGGTATTTCACAGGTGAAATTTTGGCATACATAGGCTGTAGTATTTTCCGGTTGCGTTATCATTTCCTGTAATCGGGGAATTAAATGCTTTAACTTTGAATTATTATCACTGTAATAAATACTTACCGTATCAGGTAGAAACGAATTCTGAACAAATCCCAACATTTCATCGGTTAGAGGGTTATTCTCCGCACCGGTAATTATTACTTCACGGCCTCCCCCTTCTCTAGCCAGAACACTACTGAGGAAATAAGCATGGGATAGAGGAGAAAGGGCTGCCCTGCCGCTCATGGTATCCTTTAATTTATGGGCATAATCCTCCCATTTATCATCACCAGTAATAGCTGCTAATTGAAATAAATTAGCTAGCGCTACTGAATTGTCTGACGGTAAAGCACTATCATAAAATTCTTTAGGCCTGGTCAACAGCGACTCCGCATCACTTCCGTAAAAATACATTCCCCCATTTTCGTTATCCCAGAAATACTTTATCTGTTCATCACTAAATTTAATTGCCAGATTTAAAAATTCAGTTTCATATGTTGCCTGATATGATTCCAGCAGACCCCAGATAAGAAAACTGTAATCAGCTGAATAGGCCAAATAAGCTGCCTCATTATCCCGGTAGCGTGCCATTAATCGGCCATTCTGCCGGCACATTTTATCCCGAACAAATTTAATTGCTGCCCTAAAGGCTTTACTATACTCCGGTTTTTTCAATACCCGGTATCCGATAGCCAGCGCAGCAATCATCAAGCCGTTCCAGGCCAACAATATTTTATCATCCTTGTAGGGAGCCATCCTTTTCTGGCGCTGATTAAATAACTGTTGGCGTGCTCCCGCAAGTTTTGCATATTCCTGTTCATCAATTGCCCGGTTAATTAAATTAGGAATACTTTTACCCTCGAAATTACCCGATGCAGTTATATTATAAACCTGACAAAATTTCTCTGCTTCATCATCCGGCAGTATCATTTTCACCTCTTCCGGGGTCCAAACATAAAACTTACCTTCTACGCCCTCCGAGTCAGCATCTTCGGCTGAATAAAAACCACCTTCCAGAGAGGTCATATTGCTTAATACATAGTTAAATATTTCTTCGGCAATACGACGATAAAAGGGATTTCCGGTAACCTGATAAGTTTCCAGATAAGCTATGGCCAGTAAGGCATTATCATAAAGCATTTTTTCAAAGTGCGGAACCAACCATTCGCGGTCGGTTGAATAACGAGAAAATCCAAAACCAATATGGTCATAAATACCTCCCTGATACATTTGCTGCAGGGTTTTTTCTACCATGTGCAGAGCTTTGGTATTACCGGTATGATAATGATATCGCAACAGAAAATACAGATTGTGGGGGGTTGGAAATTTGGGTGGGTTGCCAAATCCGCCAAATTCATTATCAAAACTTTGTTCATATTGATCAAAAGCCTGCTCAAAAACCTCGCGACTGATAACATCCGCAATATTTTTCTCCGGTTGGTTAAGCCAGTTAGTGACTTTTTGGCTGGAATCCAGAACCGCAGCCCGTTCATTTTTCCATAGATGAATAATTCGCGGCAATAACTCAACCAGTCCCGATAAGCCGTAACGACTATGTTTAGGTATATAGGTAGCTGCAAAAAATGGCTGTTTATCCGGGGTCATTATAATAGTAAGCGGCCAGCCTCCATGCCCAGTCATGGCCTGACAAACCATCATATAGATATGATCAATATCCGGGCGCTCTTCCCGATCCACTTTGATGGCTATAAAATCCCGGTTAAGCAGAGTCGCTACCTCAGTATCCTCAAAGGACTCCCTTTCCATCACATGACACCAGTGGCAGGTTGAATAGCCAATGCTTAAAAATATAGGTTTACCTTCCTTTTTGGCCGCGCTGAACGCTTCTTCGCTCCAGGGGTACCAATCTACTGGATTATGTGCATGCTGCAACAGGTAGGGGCTTTTCTCGTTTATCAGCTGATTGGTAAATCTAGGTTCAGACATTACTTACACCCCATTTTATATTGATATAGCTAGTTTAGGATTTTTAAAGGGGATTATGCATGTGGCATTGGTTTGTATTCTATAGACTACGGGGCATTCCTGCCTGAAGGAATGCCCTGTTTGGTTAATATCGTATTTTATTTATATATTACTTCAATAGTTTACTGATTATAACCGCCGCTTCCGCCCGGCTGGTATGGCTCTGGGGTTTGAAGCTGCCATCAGGACAACCGCTGATAAATCCGCCTTCAAAGGCTGCAGCTACACCGGGTTTGGCCCAGTGAGAGATGGCTTGACTGTCGGTAAAGTTCATCCGGGTTAATCCCAGAGTTATTAAAGGACATGGTAATAGTAACCGGTTTCAGAAAGTTGCCGGGTTTGTCTTTTATGATATCCATTATACGGCTGAGTAATTGTGATACTTCAGGGATATTCAAACCACTGCTCTGATTTATCTGCCTGATATTTACATTGATATTGTTTTCCACTGCTCCAGCAGGGAAAGTGAGGGTTACCCCGTTTTGACTTATGGTTCGACCCGAGGATGTAACCTGGGTTCTGGAAGGAATGGTACTGCTATCGCTGCTGCCTCCCGAACTTCCTCCACCGGAGCTATTGTATGTGAAGGTTGCTGTAATTGTGGCCGGGTCTGCCGGCATGGTATAGGTAGTGCTGGCGTTATTGGCATTGGCAAATGTGCCGCTGCCGATGGAAGTCCATTGAAACTCCTGTATGAAGATAACAGCAACCATTCCCTTAGGTAATCTGAATTCTCCAGCAGTTCCGGCATGGCGTACAGTTCTTCCATTAATATCTCAAACTGCTCATTCATCCCGGCCATAAACAACGCCCAGGTTTCAGGCTTTTAGGCATTGAAAAATAACAATATCGTGGAAAAAAATACAGCGTCCCTACAAGCCAACCATCTTCTTACAATATAGGCTTATCCTAATTAAAAGTATACAGGAAACTTATAACCTCCTGATTATTATAGATTATTCCGCAAGTTTTTCAGCCTGTTTATGAGAAATCTCCCACAATTACCGTCCTTGGAATTTTGAAAAGTGTTATTATAAAGATAATTGGCAATTTTCAAAAAAGAGAGCGTTTGAATTAAGAAAGCTGAAAAGGAGTGTTTTAACTAATGGAAGAAAGAGTCTGGCAAAAACATTACGACCCGCAAGTACCAATTTCATTTACATATCCCAAAATCCCCTTAAAAGAATTGTTCCGCAGAAATGTTATGGATTATCCTGATAAACCCTATGTAATCATCAACGATATCCAATTGAGTTACGGTACAGTAAATATGATGGTTAACGGGTTGGCCAATTATTTGCTCAGCATAGGAGTTAAAAAAGGTGACCGGGTAGTTCTAATGATGCCTAACATACCGCAATATGTGGTTGGTTTTCATGCCTGCCTGGCTATTGGAGCCATTCTGGTACCAACCAATTTTCAATATACACG
>JAAYBS010000191.1 GCA_012718855.1 Syntrophomonadaceae bacterium | reverse complement strand
GACTATCTGCTTTTTAAACAAAACTTATTTTTTGCCTATGGTAGTTTACAGCTTTTGCTGCAGAACTTTATACAGGTCGTCGAATCCGGTACCAATTCGCCAGAAGGCTATTCCGGCCAAACTATAATCCTCAACTACCTGATACTTTTTACTCAGGCTGGTCTGGTTCTCCATCCAAATCTGATGGTATTGCCCCCATTCATCCCAATAGGTATAATAGGGGCTCTGGGTAGCTTCATCAAAATATTCTCTGACCTTATACTTAGTTTTCAATTCAGCCAGTCGTGAAGCAGTAACCGAAGTCCCGCTGCTGTTTTCAGGCCAGTTGTAACCATAGGTCGCCATGCCCATAAGAACTTTATGCCCAGGCATATTATTAACCATATACTGAGCACATTCCTTAACCCACCATAATGGCGCCACAGCTCCCGGTCCACTGGTAGTGTAGTGATAATCATAAGACATTACAACAACGCTGTCGGCTATGGCGCCAATTTTATCGTATTGGTATGGAGTAGGCCATTTTTCTTTCCCGGTGCGGGCAAAAACGGCTACGGATAATTCTTTTTGTGACCCCAGCACGGCTTTCAGTTCACGGAGAAACTGCGTAAACTTATCGGCATCGGCAGGTTTAATAAACTCAAAATCAATATTTACTCCGTCATAATTATTTTTAATAACCTCTTGAAAGAGATTATTAATCAGACGATTACGGTTAGCCGGGGAAGATAATAGTTTATTTAGGGGGTCTTCCCCCATTAATACTACACTGGCATGAGTTTTAATTTCTTTCTGCCTGGCCCAATTAAGAATTTTCGCGTAGTCTGCTTTATACTCATAACTCAGATTGCCCTGGGCATCAGTTTTAAACCAGCGAAAAGCAATATCGGTATATAAATGGGCATTATTTTCCATCTCCGCCAGTGGACTACGGTAGTAATAAGCGAATACCCGCGGGGAAGATAAAGAGTCGGTGAACCTTATGTCAACTTCCCGATTAGCATTCAGCCAGTTAACTTTGGCACCTGCTACTTCGGTTATGAAACGCAGCGGTACAAAAGTACGGTCCTGATAAATATAAGGCGGGGAGTCCAGATAACAGGCTTTTCCATCAACTGAAGCCTGTGCTTTGCCTATAAATAACTCAATATATTTTCCCCGGCAATCAATAGCAACTTTGCGCTGGGAAGCATCCCAGTATACCTGTCCTGATAAAGCCGGGTCTTCAATAATGAAGCGTAAAGGAACCATGGTTCTACTGTTTACAACCTGAGCCGGGGGTTGTAAATTTCGACTGACTCCATCTATTCTTATTTTTATCGGGTCAAATGCTTGCGTAGAATATGTATAGGAGAACATTACCAATAAAAATACCGCGGCAAACAACATCCATTTTCTGTGCAATAACATCACCTCTTTTAAATTGGTATGCTTACACAGTTCTCCTTTGGGAAGCTATTTCCTTGAAGTAAATACTGGCAAAAATTTAGGTCAGCGGGCTTGGGCATCCTCAACCCGGAAGACCTTAAAACCGATGTCCAGTTCCTCCATGCCATCCTGGTCAAGGTATTCCGTTTTGATTTGTTCCCCCGCCCGGCGGATGCGTTCTTTGCCTATCTCGGTTAAAATATGGGGTTTATTAATATTGTCAAGAAATCTTATCGCACTTTCAATCGCAGCCCTGGCAGTTCCTGAAGCTTCCTGTAACCTGATATCCAGATCTTCCGGCAATTGAACCATTATATACTTCCGTTGTCCTTTATCTTCTGCATTCATAGCCATAGTGGCATGAGCGGCTGAACTGGAACCGGCAAAAAAGTCTAATATTATACCTTCCTGGTCATGCTTCAAACCGGCTATTTCCATTAATTTCATGATAAATCTAACCGGTTTTTTACCGTTTCTGAACTCCACGCCGCCTTCATAGCCTACACGATTAAACTCTGCTTCAAAATCCAAAAAATTGGGATAGGGTATTTCCAGGATATCCTTTCTATTTAGAGGTACACCCTGAAAATAATCTCCGTTAACCCTTTTGTCAGTTTCCGGGGTCATAAAATATCTATAACCCCAACCATCAGCGCCCATATTGGGAACTTTAAACAGCAGACCTTTTTGGTTACTGTATTGCTCCAAGTGGGCCATATAAAATCTGCCGCTGCTGTTGCCTTCTTTTAAAGACCCCCTTATATTAATCCTCTTTAATAGATGGACATTGGGGCTTTTTCTAAGTAATTCATACTCGCCCGGCTTAAACATCTCAACTTGCCTGCCATCAATTTCAAGTATTTTCGGCTTATCATTCTTCTCCACAATTTCATAAATATAATTTTCTATGGAGGTATTATCTTTTTCTCTTTTTACAGCAACAAAAGCATCGCTTTTACGATATAGCAGCAGATATTCCACCACTTCATGGAAATCTTTATCACCTTTAAGAATTCGGTCCTCATGTCTAATTTTAATGGTAAAGGTAGTCAGGTAATTGCCTCCTCCAAAAATCTCATCGCTAATCAGCTTTAAATTAAATAACTCTTCCTCATTAATGGAAATAAAAATTACTCCGTCATCACGCAGTAAATCTCGGGCAACTTTAAGCCGGGGATACATCATGTTCAGCCAATTGGAATGAAATCTGGCAGCGTTTTTACAGTTTTTCCCCAGGAGATCGTCATACTCATCCCGGTCCTCATCTATTATTTCATTAAATTCCTTTCCTATAGAATAATTATCCTTATAAATAAAATCATTGCCGGTATTGTAAGGAGGATCTATATATATCATTTTAATGCGGGAATAATAGTCATTTCGCAGCAGTTTTAAGGCCTCAAGATTATCTCCCTCTATGTAAATATTTTTAGTAGTCTCTTTTTCCTTGCTGTCCTCAGGTATATATTTAAGGATTCTTCCTGAAATATCCGAATTGGCAATCTGCCTGGCCAAATTTTTTCCCGGCCAGTTCAGCTCATATTTTTCCCTCCCGGCTGCTTCAAATTCCCCCAGCTCTTGTATAAGTGCTTCCAGATCAACTTGTCCATCCTTTATGGCTGCGGGAAAAATCCCGGCCAATTTTTTCAGATTTTCATTTATCATCTTGTCTCACTTTTCCTCCACGCTGACAGGGATAACGATCAATGTAACCGTCTGATAGTACTTTATTCCTTCCCAGTAACCCTAGTTTACTAATTTCCCTTCAACTGGTATTTCCTCCAGTTGGTCGAGAGGGATATGAACCAGGTTTTCCTGTTGTACCAATGCCAGTACCACTATATCCTCACCAGTCTTTTCTTCCTGATAAAAGCCTACTACGCAAACTGTCAGGGCAATACCATCCCAATATAAGGTGAAAAAATCCCCTTTATTCAAATTCACCCCTCCACATTCTCCCGTCCACCATAGCCCATTTAACCCGGGAACGATTATCAAGCGGATGACCATTAAATGCTACTAGATCAGCTTTTTTCCCTTTAGATAATGATCCAATCTCATCATCTACTTTCAGAGCGGTTGACGGGTTAATAGTTATAGCTTCCAGAGCGGTAGTTTCATCCAGCCCCTCCCTGACTGCCAGCGCTACTGTTACCCGAAGATGTTCCACCGGTGTCACCGGATGATCAGTAATAATGCTGAAATTCAAACCTTTTTCAGCCAGTAACATAGCGTTTTTAAAAGAAACATCCTTTAATTCTACTTTAGCCCGATTAATAAGTAATGGGCCTATAAATATGGGCACCTGTCTTTTTATTAATTCATCAGCAACTGTAACTGCTTCGGTTGCATGCTGGATAATCATATCAATATCAAATTCATCTTTAATGCGTAAAGCAGTAAGAATGTCATCTGCCCGGTGGGCGTGTACCAGCAGTGGCATTTCCCGCCGTAAAACCTTTATCAGTGATTGCTGCCGAAATTCGATGGCCGGTTCAACCGTTTTATCAATATTTTTCCCAGCCGTATACAAAGCCTCCCGCAACATACTGGCATTGGCCATACGGGTACGAGGCATCTTCTTCTGTTCTCCGTAAACGCGCTTGGGATTCTCCCCCAAGGCCGCTTTTAATCCCCAGGGCTGGCGATATACCATCTCACTCATGGAAGGCGCCATGGCTTTTAAAAACACTGCCTGACCGCCAATGATATTGGCACTGCCCGGCATACACATCATACGGGTTACCCCTCCCCTTAAAGCATCTTTAAAGGCCAAATCCAGGAAATTTATACCGTCCAGGGCCCTTAATTGAGGAGTTATCGGATCAGAAGTTTCATTAACATCGTCACCTTCCACCTGATAAATTTCTTCCTCCAGTCCAATATGGGTATGAGCATCTATGAATCCAGGCAATATATATAATCCGACGGCATCAACCACTTCGCAACCTGCTGGTATGGTTATTTCCGAACCAATTTCCTGTATATTGTCCCCTTCAATCAATACTACCGCATTATCAATCGTACCTTTTGATGTCATAGTAATAACCTTACCGCCCTTAATTGCCAGCATTAATAATCACATCCCTTATTTATGTTATGTAGGTCCAGTGTATATGGTTCTAATTGTTCTTAGCCTGGCTGCCTGTTATTTTTTACAGCGGCCGCTACCAGGGATCTAAACAGTTTGGTGGAGAATTCATCAGTCATACTCTCCGGATGCCACTGTACACCTAATAGCCATTGTTTTCCGATTCCCTCTATAGCTTCAACAGTTCCATCTGCCGCCCAGGCAGAAATTTGCAGGCCCTTTCCTGGAACCTTAACCGCCTGATGGTGAAAACTGTTTACACGCAAACGGGTGGCTGACATTACTTCTTGCAGCAGACTGTTCTTTTCTACAACTATATCATGAAACGGATAATCACGCGGGGCGTTTTGGCGGTGGCTGAGTCCAGTCTGCAAATCTCCAATAAGACTTCCTCCACAGGCAATATTAAGTACCTGGCAACCACGACAAATCCCCAATACCGGTATATCATTTTCCATAATCAATTCTGCCAATTGCAGCTCAAACTTATCCCGCTGCGGGTCAATCTCACCTAATTCAGGTCCGGGCAATTCCCCCCAGTATACGGGATCAACATCTCCCCCGCCAGATAAAATAATGCCCCGGCAAAACTTTAAATATTCCTTGATTATCTCCTCTTCATCAGTGTGCGGTAATATAACCGGAATACCTCCCGCCCGCCGAACTGAAAAAACATAGCAGTCTTTTAAACAATAACTGCTGTCCTGACCTTTTTTACTACAGGTAATACCTATAATGGGACGCAAATTATTTCCCCCTCCCCCTCATATTTGGTTTTACTGTCAAAATAACGGTTTTATTAATATACAAATACAAGCGAGCATTGGCGAAGCATGGGAATCAACTTTATATAAAAAAACAGGTTCAATTGAACCTGTCCTGCAACTAATAGACTATTATCAGCTGAGTATGTACCTAAATTGATTCTATTGCCAGACTTATAGCCAAAGCATGATTTACTTTCTGCATGGTGTCTTCCTGTAAAGTAGCTATTCGCTGTTTTAACCTGGTTTTATCAATAGTGCGAATTTGTTCCGCTAATATAACTGAATCTTTTTCCAGTCCATAATCCTTGGCGCGAATTTCTACATGAGTAGGCAACTTGGCTTTGTTAATCTGGGAGGTTATTGCCAGAATAATGGTGGTGGGGCTATACTGGTTACCAATATCATTCTGTACAACCAAAACCGGTCTGATACCACCTTGTTCTGAACCAATCACCGGGTTTAACTGGGCAAAATAAATTTCACCTCGTTTAATCATAGAATGTATCACTCCAACAATTTTTCTATACAGTTGGCCAGTTCCTCTTCCTCCACTCCACAATTTTCGCAGGCGAACTTCAGGTTGATTTCAGCCATTTCCAGGTAACCCTTTTTCATCTGCTCTTTTAAAAAACTCTTCCTTCTCTCCCCCAGATAAAAACCGATAGCCTCGCGGACAATCTCACTGCGATTTTTACTTTCCTGCATAGATATATCATCCATTTCGGATAACAGACTTTCGGGAACCGTAATAATTATACGTTTTGAGGCCGGCAAATTGAGCACCTCCAGAACTTAAGTGTAGACCCGATATATCTATTATATTGACAAGCTTGCCAGCTAGCAAATCCAATAATTACATCAGGTTATTCTTCATGGTAAGTTCTGGGTACTCGTGCACTAATAGCACATACAACCTCGTAATTAATAGTTCCGGAAAGATTAGCCAGGTCATCAGCCGTTACTCCCTGTTCCGGCCTGCCGAATAGTATTACCTCATCACCTTCCTGTACATCGTCTACCTGAGTTACATCAAATAAACACTGATCCATGCAAATAGTACCAATCTGCCTAACTAATTTCCCTTTGATTACCGCCTGAACTTTATTTGATAAGGAACGGCTATAACCATCAGCGTAACCAATAGGTACGGTTGCAACCCTGGTATTTTGACTGCAGCAATAGGTGCGACCATAACTGAGAGTATCACCGGCAGGTACCGTCTTAATATAGCTTACCCGACTCTTGAGAGTCATAGCCGGAATAACTGAAATTACTTCTTTTCTAACTTCCTCGGAAGGATACAGTCCATATAACAAAATCCCGGCCCGTACCATATCCATATACGATGGAGGAAATTGCATTATAGCCGCGCTATTGGCGCAATGGCGAATTGGAATCTTAACGCTACTTTGCTCCAACTTATCAAGAAAAGCTTTAAATCTTTCCAGTTGCTGTAATGTGTAATCAACTTCAGCCATATCTGCTGCTGCAAAATGAGTAAAGATCCCTTCAGTTACGATTCCTGGTAAATCATATATGGCTTTTACTGTCTGCAAGGCCTTATCTCCAGGAATAATTCCTAATCTTCCCATCCCGGTATCTACTTTTATATGTACATACGCAGGTCGGGATAATTCCTGAGCAACGCGGGATAACTCTATAGCCAGAGATTCATTGAATACGGTAGCACGAATATCATTGGTGACCAATAACCTTAAGCTGTTTACAGGTACAGAACCTAATACCAGAATTGGTACAGTAATACCCGATTCCCTGAGCAACAAGGCTTCCTCTATGGTGGCAACTCCAAAGAAATCGACCTTTTCCTGCTGACATAAACGCGATATCTCCAGTATGCCATGACCGTACGCGTTAGCTTTGACTACTGCCATAATCCTGGCTGGGCCAACTACTCTTCGAATCTGGTCCAAATTATGTTTTACGGCTGCTAAATTTATTTCTGCCCAGGTAGGCCGAGTATTATCCATTTGTTTTTACCAACGATTTTAAAATATCATTACGGGTTATAATGCCAACCAGTTTTCCATGACGTACCACCGGAACACGATTAATTGCTTTGGATTGCATAATTTCTACGATAAGGCCTATCGGCGTATCCTCTTCCACTACTTGAACTTTTTTAGTCATAGCATCCTTTACCGTAGTAGCAGTATATTTTTTAACATCATTATTAAATCGTATGGGGTTTTCCAGAAAAATAATACTGTCAAATAGTGTTACATAGAATGGCACCCTTAACTCCTTGGCCCTTACCATCAGATCTTTTTCAGTAATAATGCCCACTACATGACGCTCATGATCAACGACGGGTATGCCACTAATCTTATTTTCCACTAATAACCTGGCTACTTCTTCTACCCGGTCGTTTTCGGATACTGTGATTACTTCCCGAGTCATAATATCTTTGGCTAACATAACTGCACCCCTTTATTTCTAAAATTTCTTTGGGATTTTAATTCCTGTCATAAAGGCTTAACACTTCGGGTAGCGTCTGAATAAGATCTCCGGCTATCAACCCCCGCTGGCCTTTAACCATTTCAACCTGATCCCCAGTAACCCCATGCAGATAAACACCGGTTATTGCAGCCTGGGGTGGATTTAATCCCTGGGCTATCAGGCCACTGATAATTCCTCCCAAAACATCTCCACTGCCTGCTGTAGCCATACCTGCATTACCGGTAATATTAATGTACGCTTCACCGTTGGGAAGAGCAATTACAGTTTTATTACCTTTAAGAACCAGGGTCACTCCCCATTCCTGGGCAAATTCTACTGCTATTGAAACCCGATTAGCTTGAATCTCCTCTATATGTTTACCGGTCATGCGTGCCATTTCACCTGGATGAGGAGTTAATATTACCGGAACCTGCCGGTCTTTCAGTACTCCAATATCCCCCTGCAAAGCATTAAGTCCGTCAGCATCAATTACTATGGGAATACCGGCTCTTTCCAACACAAAACGGATAACGGCCTGAGCTTCATTATAACGTGACATACCTGGTCCAATAACACATACGGATGAAATTCCCAACAGATTTTCTATAGCTGGTAAAGCTTCCAGCGCAATGGCCCCCTGGCTGTTTTCCGCTAACGGAAGGGTCATAACTTCTACCAAAGCTGTCTCAACCAAAGGTTGCAAAGATTCTGGCAGAGCAGCAGTTACCAGTCCTGCTCCCGTACGCAGGGCAGCGTAGGAAGTCATTATTACTGCGCCGGTTAGACCTACTGAACCTCCAATAACCAGAACATGTCCGTAAGTTCCCTTATGAGATTCATCTATTCGTGGTTTTAAGAAGGGTTTAATCAACATATCAGTAATAAGATTGACTTTAAGTTTGCTATCTTTCAATAATGCCGGAGGCAGAGATATATCTGCAACACTTAATGTTCCGGTATAGTATCGGCCTGGCTCCATAATTAATCCCATTTTGGGCAGTCCAAAGGTAACTGTGTAGTCCGCCCGTATAGCTTCTCCGTTAACTTTGCCGCTATCAGCTTCTACCCCGGAAGGGATATCAACAGCTACAACCGGGAGTTTACACCAGTTGACTACGCTGGCAATCTGGGTTTCAAAAGCATTCAAACTGCCTTTGAAACCTGCACCATATAAGGCATCTACAAACAAATCCCCGGTAAGTAAAGCCAGGGTAAACTGATTAAGGTCTTCTTCGGTTTGCAATGGGGCTATAGTAGCTTCCATTTTAACCAGAATCTCATAGTTAATACGTGCATCATCAGTAAGTTGGTCGGGAGTTCCCCGGAAAAATAAAATAACCTCTACACCAGAGTTAATAAGATGGCGGGCTATGACAAAGCCATCTCCACCATTATTACCCGGTCCTGATAATATAATTACCTGTTTATCCGAGGGACTTTGTAAAAGTTCTTCAATTAATTCTACCGTTCGAATTCCGGCATTCTCCATAAGAACAATGCCTGGAATACCATACTCCGTAATAGCTTTACGGTCTATGCTCCGCATTTGTTCTGCCGTTACGATTTTCATTTAAACACTCCCCTCGTTGCTATTACCGTAGCTATGGCTTGATTACGGGAATGAGATAAACTGACATCTATAGTAATCCTGTTTTCCTGACTACGCTGCCAGGCCAAGCCATGCAATAAAATATAAGGACGACCCTCTTCATCATTTTTTATCTCGATATCATGAAATCGTATTCCTTTGGAATATTCCTTTCCCAATTTTCTAACTGCTTCTTTGGCTGCAAAACGAACTGCCAGGGATGGGTAAGGATTGGTTTTACACAGACAATACTCCCTTTCGGCAGGAGTGAACACCCGCTCCAGAAATCTTGGCGTTCTTTCGATCGCCTTCTGTATGCGGTTGATATCAACCAGGTCAACTCCTATCAGCAATATCTATCACCTTCTTATGATATCAGTTTACCCTATTATACGCCCAAAATAAAAATGCTCTGACACCAGTTAATGATATCAGAGCATTTCAATATTAGCTTATTGTTCCTGGGCTACCGTAACCAACTCACTTTTTTCCTGATCAGATAATATTTTATCCATATCCAGCAATATCAATAATCTATCCTGCAACTTACCAACTCCGGTCAGGTATTCGGAAGTAATTCCCCCTACTACTGCAGGTGGTGGTTCAATACTATCGGTAGCCAAACGCAAAACTTCGCTTACCTCATCAACAATAATCCCCACTGTCTGTCCTTCAACTTCCACGACCACACTGCGACTCTCTGCGGTAATATTCGAAGCTCCCATATCAAAGCGCTTCTTTAAATCAATAATAGGAATTATTCTACCGCGTAAATTGATAATACCTTCTACGAAGTCAGGGGCCTGTGGCAACTTGGTTGGATTAGCCATGGGAATTATTTCCTGTACTTTGGTTATAGGTACTCCGTATTCACATACTGTATCGTTTTGTTTTAACGTAAAAACGACCAGTTGGGTTTCATCGGCCATAAAACTCCCTCCCTTTAAGATTTTGACATTATCTGATAAATTTCCTCACTTTTTCTTATTAGTTCTATCATAACGCAAAATAATCCTTTAAAGTAAATGTTTTTTATTTTTTATTATTTAGGGTATGATATTTAAAAATAAGCAGGGAGGACTTTTATGCATAAACAACTAAAGGTCGAAGGTATGAGCTGTCAACATTGTAAAATGAGTATCGAAACGGCTTTAAACAATACCACCGGGGTTAAAAACGCCATTGCATATCATCAGGAGGGTAAGGTTGAAATATATTTTAATGAAAGTCAGGTTGATTTGACTACCCTTATTAACATTATTGATGATTTAGGATTTGAAGTTATTTCTGACCGGGAATAACCTTTTCCCAACCACCATCTACTTTTTATAATACCGAGGTTAATATCCAGGTGGCTATAATAAAATAAATTAGCAAACCGACTACGTCAGATAGTGATGCAATCAAAGGATTGCTGGCTACTGCCGGGTCCAGATTTAAACGAGTCAGCAGAAAAGGCAGCAATACTCCAATCAAGTTAGCTACAATTACAACTGCTACCATGGTTAACCCTACAATTAAAGCTATATCCCATCCAGCTTTAAACCAACCAAGAAATAGCCCAACTGTACCCATGGTTAAGCCCAGCGATGCTCCAACAACCATTTCCTTGCCCATTGTAGACAGCCACTGATTGGTTTCAATATCGCCCGTTGCCAGAGCACGAACCATCAAAGTAGCTGATTGTGCCCCGGCGTTACCCCCACTGCCGATTAGCATGGGAATAAAGAAAGTCAGTGCAATAGTTGCAGCCAAAACTTCCTGATAGCTGGACATCAGCTCCATGGAAATCATATTTACAAAAACCAGGGTCAGCAGCCATACAATACGTTTACTGTATAATTCCCAGACGCTGGTTTCCTGATATCCGGTTTTTAAAGGTGTAACCGCGGCTCCCTTGTGAAAGTCTTCGGTTGCCTCAGCCTCAGCAACGTCCATGACATCGTCAAAAGTGACTATGCCCAGCAGTATCCCATCAGAATCAACTACCGGCAACGCAACGACATCATATCTTTGCAAAGCATGAACTGCCGCTTCCCGGTCCTCAAAGGCATTTATACTGATAAAAGTTTTATCCATCAATTCCTCAACTTTATGATCCGGTGAAGCCAGTATGAAGCGGTGTAGATCCAATGTATCAATTAAAAGCCAGTTTTCATCAGTAACATATACTGAATTCAAGGTCTCTGTATTTCTGCACTTTAAACGAATATGATCAAGAGCCTCTTTTACGGTCCATTGCGGACGAACTGCTACATAATCAGGCGTCATGAGCCTGCCGACACTTTCCTCCGGATAACCAAGCAACTGCCTGGTTTGCTTTAATTCTTCCGGAGTCAAAAGATTGAGTAATTTTTGGGTTACCCGTCCAGGTAATTCCTCAAATAATACGGTACGGTCATCAGGGCGCAGGTTAACCAGCAGGTTACGGGTTTCTTCCTGTGATAACGCCTTTAATAATTC
>JAAYBS010000190.1 GCA_012718855.1 Syntrophomonadaceae bacterium | reverse complement strand
TTTTTAGTAATTCTGCCTAATACTAAATTAAAAGATGCCTTCTTTGTAAGTGAACGGATACAGACCAAGCTTTCTGAGAATTATGTTAAATGTACTATATCCATTGGTATAGCAGTATATCCGAATGATGGTTTAACTATAGAAGAATTAATTTCTATTGCTGATAAGGGTTTATATAAATCCAAAGCTCTGGGACGAAATACTACTTCCTATGAAGGCAATTTAACCATCTAATCACTTACTTCTTTTTATACCGGGCCTTACAATCAAATTGAGATTGCATATAACGCCATTATAGAGTGGATACCTTCCAATGGATATACCCCAACCGGAGTATGTTATGAGTTTTATCTCAATAATTGTTGCATAAGTTCAGCTTATTCGCCAACGGTCTCCAGGTCAAACTTTGGATTAAACCATGCAATCAGGATGTTAACCAGCAAGAGAACTACAAATCCAGCTACACCAGTCAGACCTACGGTCAAGTCATTTCCGCCCCGTACCATCATAAGGGCCAATCCGGCAGTCCCATTCAAAGTTCCATGCATAATAGCCGCTGCAATAACCGACTTCGCTTTAACCCGTACATATACAAAAATAGGAGTAAGTAACATACACCAAATTATCATCATTCCTACTCCGGCCAAAGGGTGTTGAGGATAATTGTGTCCCTGCAGAATCACCGGAGCATGCCAGACTCCCCATATAAAACCTATTAAAAGCGAAGCTCTCCAGAATCCCAGATGTCTGAACTCCCGCAGCAGAAACCCCCGCCAACCCAATTCCTCTCCGAAAGCCGCCACCGCATTAACAGTAATACCGGCTATCAAACCCTGTATAAGAACAATCCAGAAATAGGAAATCGGCAGGGCTTCCAACTGAGCTTGTATCTGAGTTACTTGTTCCGGAGATAAATTTTGACCAAAAATATCTAATAACCCGGCCATATTGGAAGTATACTGCACCCCTGGTAAAAGCAAGCTAACCCCCAGAGCACTAATAGCCAGCAGAGGTGGTAGAAGCCAGGCTAACAAAAACCAACGGTTTAGTTTAAAAGAAACCTGAAGAGGTTTAATAACCCCTTCATGCTTAACCAACTTCTGTACCAGGATGGCTACCAGCATGGGCACAAACATATAAGCAACCAGAACCAACGGGGTAGCAGTAGAATTCCAGCCCTCCCCCAGTGCCAGAAATAGACCAATAAGCAACCAATTAATAAAAAATGTTAAGGCAATAAATAATAAAGAATAACGATATTTGTTAAACATAATATCTCTCCTCCAGTGGGACATTCCATCCCCGTTAAATTCAAATTTATAGGGTTTAAATTTATATATTATTTTAACATTAGCACTAAATTGGCACAATATTCCATATCGTATTAGTATCGAAAGGGTATTAGAAAAGCAGTGGCGGGAAGAAAGGTTGGTAAAGTTTAGAGCCTGTTAACTATAATCAACTAATGTCAACTGTTGTTGTCTATAATCAAGAGATGGCAGGCTTAGAAAATATCTATGGCCGTATCTACACCCCTAATCCAGCATCAGCTTTTAATAGCATATTATTTTAAGTCGATCGTTTTTGATATTTCTATAACTTTTAGTTATTTGACATATAACCTCTTGGATGATATTCTGAACAACAGAATAATTGATTGATTATTATGGAAAGGGGTTTTTAGCTTGAATCGTAAACTTCTACTCGTTCTGGCTCTGATTAGTTTATTGTTAATGGCTTCACTAACCGGTTGCAGTCAACTTGGAACATCAACACCAAATACTACTGTACCTCAAACTGAATCATCTATTAAAATTGGTGGTTCCAGCACTTTATCACCCATTATTGCCAAATGTGCAGACAATTTTACCGAAGAATATAAAACCTGGAATAAAGTAGACCCTAGTCTGCCCGAGGAACCTATTGTTATATTTGTTTCCACCGGTGGTTCAGGATTTGGCGTAAAGTCAACCATTGATGGCACTTTTGATTTGGGCCTGGTTGCGCGTAATATAAAAGATGAAGAGAAATCTGAATTAAAGGACGGCAAAACTTTCCAAATCGGCTCTGATGTTTTAACTATTGCAGTTAATCCCAAAAATCCAGTAGCGACTATCAAACCGGATATAAGTCGGGAAGAATTGAAAAAAATATTCGGTGGTGAAATAACTACTTGGAAACAGCTTGACCCTGCTCTTCCCAACAAGAACATTGTTGTAGCGGTAAGAGATTTAGGCGGCGGAGCCAGTGAGATTTTTGATAATGCAGTTATGAAAGGCACCCCGATCTCCAAAGATGCTCAACAAATACCTTCCATGGGGGCTTTAGCCGGGAAAATAATGGATAATGAAATGGCTATAGGTTATGTATCATCCGGTCTGGTTAACCAGAATCCAGACAAACTAATTGCTCTTACGGTTGATGGGATTGCTCCCACCCTGGAAAATATAAAATCCGGTAAATATGATATCGGACGGCCCCTATTAATTATTACTAAAAGCACACCAACTGCCAAACAACAGGCATTTATAGATTATCTGATGTCTGACAAGGGTTTAACTGTAGTTGAAGATTTGGGCTATATTCCAGCCAAATAAACATCGCAATTCAGGGCGGGAGATTTTTCCCGCCCACTATTTTTATTTGATAAAATGAGGCAGATTCGGATGAATAATAATGTTGGCAATACATTTTTTAAAATAATTTCAGCTGTGATAGCATTTACCTGTAGTTTGCTTCTAATCGCAGTGCTTTTTTTTATGTTGCGGGAAAGTCTGCCGGTATGGCAAATGACAAGACCGCTGGCATTTTTGTCAGGAACTGACTGGAGTCCAATCTATCCGCCTATTCAGCTGGGTATTGGCTCTATGCTGGCCAGTACTTTATGGGTTGCTTTCGGAGCACTAATCATTGCTATTCCTCTTGCCCTCGCTTGTGCTATTTTCTTAGCAGAATATGCCCCACAGTGGCTGGCGCAGCTTCTGCGGCCGGCACTCACCGTTCTTACTGGTATTCCCTCGGTTGTTTATGGGTTTCTTGGTGCAGCCGTATTAGTGAAATTTTTTGAGATAAAATTTCAGGTTTCAAGCGGCGAATCGTTATTTGCTGCTTCTATTGTTTTGGCTTTCATGGTATTGCCCTACATCGTTGTCAATTCTGAGTCTGCAATAAGAGCAGTTCCGCCTGAATACAAACTTAGCGCTTTAGCAGTCGGAGTTTCCAAACCATATGTCACCATGAAAGTAATTGTGCCCCTCGCTAAAAAGGGCGTGTTAGGTTCAATCGCCCTGGCCTTCGGGCGGGCAGCAGGCGAAACTATGGCAGTCCTAATGATAGCAGGAAATGTATTGCGTTTTCCTGAATCCTGGTTTAGCCGGGGTGAACCGCTTTCCGCCCTTATTGCTTTGGAAATAGGCAGCGCTGTTCCGCATAGTTTGCATTATCAGGCCCTGTTTGCGGTCGGGCTGGTATTAATTCTGGTGGTTACTATAATAAACATATTAATTAATTACTTGGTCAACAATAATGAAATGCCCAGGTATTAGCTATGAATAAAGTCATTGATTCTTTCTTGATCATAATTTTTTGGGGTTCCGGCCTATTTCTGCTATTAAGCTTGATAAGTCTGATTGCTTACCTGATTGTTCAGGGTGGCTCAGCCTTAAGCCTTGATTTTTTGCGTCTGTCTCCGGCTGGTTCGCCGCTGGGAACAGAAGGGGGAATACTGCCTGCTATACGGGGGACTTTGCACCTGATATTAATTGCTTTAACAGTTGCAATCATTCCAGCTCTGTTTACCGGCATTTATTTAACCGAATACGCTCAACCCTCATTTTTACTCAACACCATGGAAGTTCTTATTCAAAGTATGGCCGGAGTTCCATCAATAATAACCGGATTATTTGTATATGCTTGGGGTGTTGTACAATTAGGCTGGGGGATATCACTTTTAGCCGGAGGAATTGCACTTGGTATAATGATTTTTCCGGTAATGGTTATTTCCATTCGTGATTGTCTGCGGGCTGTTGATTCTGATTACAGATTGGCAGGTGCAGCCCTCGGAGTATCCCCTGCCTATATGT
>JAAYBS010000015.1 GCA_012718855.1 Syntrophomonadaceae bacterium | reverse complement strand
GCCTTAACAGCATTAAAAGATACATCTTCCACGCTGATTAATCGCTCGGCATTCTCCAATTGGGCTAAGAATTTGAACAACTGATTCACTTTTCCTTTGGTGCTAATATTAAATACCAGGGTCTGTGCTCCAGTTTCACCAGGCTTTTCAGCTCCCTTGTAATCAATTGAGGACAGGGGCAGTTGGTTTTGACTGGTAGTTTCATCCAACAAATTTAGCAGCGGTACCAGTTCATCTTCGGTAGGTAAACGCTTATTTAAATGTGCATATTTATCCTCGGTCTCAGCATCCCGGGCAGGAGATTTTTTGGCTTCTTTTTGCAAACGCTGTTTCTCCATTTCCAGTTGCTGGTTGCTGGCAGTTAAAGTTTGTATTTCCTCGTTGGCAGGCAAATATGCCAGACGGAAAAAAGCAAATCCAATCAACAGTACGATAAGTAAAGCCAATAATGCCTGGTCACGTCGTGATAAGTTCATTATTCTACCTCCCAAACCAGGGTCATATTGAAACTGACTTCCCCGGTTTTAGCATTCAACTTGGAGGATACATTCTTTACATCTTTTATATATTCCAGCTCTCGTAACTGTGCTAGAAACTTGATGAATTTCGCCTGGCTGTTGCAATAGGCTGACATGGTAAAATCATTATTGGATTTGACATCCATTTTCCCGATAGTAACACCGGGAATAGTTAATTGATAAATCTCTTCCAATTCTTTGGATTTTACTTTGGCTCTGGACTCCAGGTTATTAAGTATGGCTTCCCGGCTATTTAATGCCCCGGAATTTTTTCCCTCAACATTAGTAGCGGATGCGGCCTGGGTTAGATTATCAACCTCCTGCTGCAGCTGTTGATTTTCATTTTTCATCGTCTGCAGCTTTTGACCCTGCATCCACCAGGCTCCACCCATTATTCCGGCAAATAACAGAATCGCCAAACTCAGAATCAGCACAAACCTGAGATCGCTTTTCTTCTCCACTATTCCCTCCTGCTGATAACGCAGCAGGTTAATCCTGGGTTCTTTATTATTCATGGCTTATGCTCCCCCCCTCAAAGCTAATCCCAGTGCTATCGGGTAATCGAATCGCAGATCATCTTTTTGTTCCTCAGTAATATTTTTAGGCAGCTTTATACTCTCGTCAATGCTGCCCAATTGAACCGGAATGTTTAATTCCCGGCTGAGGTATTCTTCAATACCGCCCAGGCGGGCACATCCACCACACAATAGTATATTGGTTATGCTATCCTCTTTATTTTGTAAGCGGAAATAATCCAGGGATCTTATCAGTTCGTCTATCAGGTTACGCAATAGACGCTGACATTCCACGTCTTCAGCACTAAGATCTTCCAATCGGCATTCATTCTGGGCAATTTGGGGAATTTGTTGGAAAAATGCCGAACAGCCAAAGCCAATTGAACGAATAAAAACCGGTGTATTTTTCTGAAATACCGATAAATAACTACGCTGGGCACCAATATTTATAACGGCGGAAACTTTATCTTTCAGGAGGTGAGGTTTATAAAGGGTTTTCAAAGCCAGTGGCTCAATCTCCAGTCGAGTAAGCTTTAATCCGGCTATCTGACAGGTTTTAACCAGATTTTCGGCCTGGGTTTTACGCGCAGCTACAAAAAAAACTTCCGCCATCTTACCCTGAGGGTCATCAAACTGGCGTACCGGATAAATATCTGCAGTAATATCATCTATGCTAATGGGCAGAAAACTGGTTGATTGATAAAGGGCAGCGGTTCTCATTTCACTTGGACGCATCGCCGGTAGTGTCATGAGACGGGTATAGACCTGTTGTCCTGATAGAGCAGATACTACTTTACTCCCCTTGAGCTTCAGCTGCTCGGCCAGTTTTCCCAGTTCCTTTCCCACTTCCTCAGGATTATTAATCAGACCGTTTTCCACCATTCCAGGTGGGGTAGCAACCTGACCAAACGTCTTAAGTGTACCCGTGTCTCTGTGTTTTTGCATTCCGACCAGCTTTATCGACTGACTGCCGACATCCAAACCTACCGACATACTGCTGGTAAACAAACTGCATCCCTCCCCAAATTAATTCCG
>JAAYBS010000189.1 GCA_012718855.1 Syntrophomonadaceae bacterium | reverse complement strand
CGGTCAATTTGTTGTAAGTGAAAAATCCCAGGATCAGGATGACCGATACCAGGATGATCATAGTGACCGGTCGCTTGACGGCCAGTTTAATCATGCTCATTAGTTAGCCCCCCCGGTTATCACCCGCACCAGGGTGCCTTCCGCCACCAATGTACTGCCCTTGGTTATGACCTCTTCCCCCACAGAGACACCTTTGATGATTTCAACATAGGTGGTATTTTCAATACCGATTTCCACTTCCCGCTCCCGGGCCCGGTTTTCTTCATCGACTACATAAACCACGGTGCGCGCCCCTTTGGGAACCACTGCATTAGTAGGCACACAGACCGCATTATCCTTACTAATGGTGTTGACCGCCACTTCCGCAAACATACCCGACTTTATCTTACCCTCCGGATTATCCAAATGAGCTTTCACCGCATAGTTGCGTTTCACCGGGTCAGGAACCGTAGCTACACTGGCCACCTGCCCCTGAAAGGCTTTATCACTGACCGCCCGCACGTAAACATCCACCGGACTGCCCACTTCAATAAAACTGATTTCCGACTCACTGACCATTACTTCGATTTCCAAGCTAGAAGTCTCGCTGATCACGGCAGCAGGTGAAGAAGGGTTAGCTGTATCCCCCAAAGACAGGTTGATCGATCCTACCACCCCGCTAATAGGCGAAGTCAGGTTACAATAACCAATTTGCTGAGAGGCCATGGCCAAACCGGCATTAGCCTGCTCTACCCCCACCTGGGCTCCATCATAACCACTCTGGGCCTGTTCCAACTGCAGCTGGGAAGCCGCTCCCGCCTCATGCAGTTTCTGGGTGCGCTCCAAGCCTAAGCGAGCATTTTCCAATTGCAAAGCCGCTGCTTTAACCCCGGCTTGAGCTTGGGCTACCGCAGCCTGGTAGTCGCTGCTGTCCAGGGTTATCAAGGTCTGTCCCGCCGACACCTTATCCCCCGGATTAACAAGTATACCCGTTACCCGAGCCGGCACTTTGGCGATAAGATAGACCTCATTCTGCCCCCTGACCGTGCCCGCATAACGAGCGCTCTTAGCTATATTGATCTCCTGTGCCGCCGCCGTGTTAACACTGATTTCCGTTTCCTTAACAGCCTCCTCGGTTTGACCGCATCCGCTCAGCAAAAGAGCCGCCATCAAAACTACCATCAGTCCCCAATATGTACTCTTACGTCTGAATTTCACCAGTGACCCTCCCAGTTATGTAAATTTTTAATTCTAATACCAACTTCCGACCGACGAGTCGGTCATACATATAAAAGTATAGCTTTATTGTAAACCTCCGGTCAATACATAGACAGCAAAAAAGCCCGAGTCCATTCGACACTCAGGCTATAAATTATCGGCATTTTGTATCTGTCTAGGTATCATTGCAATGCAAACCAAGGGGCATTCTAGAAAATGATTTACATAGCTGATTGCGCCCACGGCTTATAGAAGGTTTGTTTCAATGATTCGTGCTGATATACTATCTTACTAAAATCATTTTGCGCTTTAGCTAAAGCCACCTCAGCGGCTAAATAATCTTGCTTACTAAGCATGCCTAACTCGTGCTGTAGCTTCTTGACCTGGAATTCGGTTTCTGCTACCCTTAGTCCTTGCTCCGCCATTTTATAATTGTCTTCTAATTGCATAATTTGCAAATACAAGGTGTTTAAGCCCTCTCGCATTTGCCTCTTAGCATCGACTGCAGATAATTTTGCTTTATCTACATCAATTTCCTTAGCGCTATATGGTTCCCGATAAGGATCTGCCCAACTATATAAATCCAGCTTAAGCTTTTCCAGGTTGGCCTGTTCTTCCGCCAACCATATAGCTGGATTACCATCCATTATTCTAGTAATTGCATTATCGAGGCTATCAATTCCTAATGGTGTATATTCAACCTTCTCCGTCAAAATCGGCCTATCCCCCGACTTAAGCCCAATTAAACTAGTCAAGTCCTGATAAGCTTCATCTACTTTCTTTTGTGCCAATTCATAGCTTGTATTCGCTGTCTTATTCCCTGCTTCCGCTAGTTTTAACTGTGACCAGCTAATAAATCCAGTATCATAAGATAGCAATGCAACCTGCCAATCCCGTTTGGCCTTATCCTGCTGCAGCTTAGCTAATTCGAAGTCATGGTTAGCAGTTATCACCTGGGTATATTTCTTAAATACATTAAGCGTTATCTTATCAATTTCTAAGTCCTTACTCTTCTTCGTCATCTGTAGGCCCATGTCGGTAGCTACCAGAGTTGTAAAAGCGGTGGCAGCCATCGGGTCAGGATCGGATCCGGTCGGTGTAAAGTTAACCTTACTAGCTGCCGACTCCCTTACTTCCTCACCCCGTTCTATATCATAATCTATCTCCTTAAGTTTATTACTTTTCTTTAAAGCCATTTCCACCGCCTTATCCAGAGTAAGTAGCCCATCGGTAGAATTATCTTCGGCATATGTAGTAGGAGTTAGTACTAGTAATAGGAAGAAAGTTAGTATTAAGCATGATATCTTTTTCTTCATAATTAACCATCCTTTATTCATTGTGAATTTAATTATATCCTTACTCTGACCAGCGGGTCAATTAAAACTCTGATTCCTGAATAAAGGGTTGGCGAATGAGCCCTCTACTTCCCTCATGCGTCGATGCCGGAAGCACGAAAATAAGCCGGACTCTCTTAAGAATCCGGCTTATAGGTAGCGGAGAATTAATTCTCCGCTATGTTCTTTTTGTTACTTATTTCTGAATCAAAACTGTTTGCGAACCTGCATCCCAGCCAACTACTGCGCCAAATGCCTCAGCTACAAAACGTGCCGGCAGCATGGTGCGGTCATTGGTGATTTCAGGAGCTACATCAGCAGTCTTGGCTTCACCATTTACAGTGTAGGTGGTGCTGCCAATGGTGAACTCTACAGTAATCTCGTCTTTGTTCAGAGTTACTTTGCGAGCAGCTTCATCCCATACTACTTCAGCGCCCAGAGTTTCGCCCATATAACGCATCGGTACATAAGTGCGGTCGCCCTTGATGTAAGGAGCTACATCCATAACTTTGGCTACTCCGCCTGCATAGTAGATGTTGGAGCCTATTTTGAACTCACAACTTCCTACTGTTTCGCCAGGAGCGGGAGTTACAACTTCAGCAATAACCAGAGACAATGCAGTTGTTCTGTTGTCAATTTTAGCAGAGTCAATAGCTGCCCCGCCAACGGAAACCTTCAGGTCACCTTCGGGTACCGTACGGTCTAAAGTTAGATATACGTCGGAAATAGTAATGTTAGCTGCTTCATCGCTTTGTGCTCTTATCGGTATAACCAATCTGTTATTACTGGTATTATTATTTTCCTTTCTAGTAGGAGTTCCGATGTCTAAGCCATTGTCAACAGTTACCGCAGGAAGCTTAGCCCAGGAAGCACCTGCTGGCAGAGTAATATATAATTCGGCTTTGTCACCAGCAGCCACGGTGCTCATCAGAGCTTCTGCTTCATTTTCAGTAATAACAATGTCAGCTGATTTCTGATCTTGACTACCAATAATTACGTCTACTACGTCTACTTTTCCAGTCAGAGGGGCAATAGCTTCAGCCACGGTAACAGTTTCATCTATACCTGCACTGCCGCTAAATTCAACGTCAATGTCACCAGTATAGTTTGCCGCTACCTTGATATTGGCTTCGATTTTCACTTTGCCTTTGGAAGCATCACTATTCGAAATAGTAGCTTTAACAACATTAGGCTTATTCTTTACAATGTTATAATCAGTAAGATTCAATGTGCCATCTTTTGTGCTAGGAGTAAAATCCGTCAGCGCAGGGGTTGTATCAGTCGTCCATTCTACGCCATCCGGTAAGGTCATATAAACAGTTCTGCCATTTAGTAAACTACCTTTTACGTTTTCTTTGATAGTGAATTCAATAGCCGCATCGTCACCTGTTCTACCGGAGAGAATCACAGCCTCTTTCTCAACTACAACTTCGTATCCATAGTCTGAGAAAGTACCGATTAACACGCTATTGGGAGTTACTGTGTTCTTACCGGTAACAGTTACATTAACATCGCCATAGGAAGCAGTTGTTTCATCGACCTTAACATTAGCCGTAATTTTGAATAAACTGCGTGGGAAACTATCGCTACCACGATTCAACTCAAGCGTTCTATTGTCATTAGAATAACTAAAGGTTAATCCGCCAACGTTGGCACTATTAGTCAAGTTTTGTATCGAAGCGCCTGACCATTCAAAACCTTTCGGCAGCTTAAAGGTTAATGCCTTAGTGGTACCCGTCTTAACTCCGCCGATTGTACCCTCTTGAACGGTAAACTCAATAGCAGTAGTTCCACCTTCGGTGATGGTCTTAGTATCAAGTACGGAAACTTGGGCTGCACCGGAGCCTACCACAGTACCGATAGTCACTTCACCCGGTGGGAATAAGCCGTTAACATTTAAAATCTTCACCTTGGCTTCACCGGCAGGAGCACTGCTACTTACCTTAACACCCTTAGTAGCAGTAGCAGTAGGATCTGTAGGGTCTCCAAAATACACCAACATACGGGTATCTAAAGCGGGCGCAGCAGTATTGTTGTATACCCAAATAGCAACTTCTTTGCTTGACAAAATGTCAACACTCGCAGGCAAATTAGTTGTCGCTATACTACTTTTGGCTATTGAAGGTGTAACCACACTAGTCCAAGCGCCTGTTGTGCCTTTAAATTCCAGACCATCCGGCAACACTAAAATAGCTTTATGAGGT
>JAAYBS010000188.1 GCA_012718855.1 Syntrophomonadaceae bacterium | reverse complement strand
GCTATTATGCTGTGTATATATGATGGATTTGTTTCTGCTTCCCCTGAGGTTTATGTCAACTTCTACATATTGATTGTCGCCAGCATAATTTATAGTGAAGTTTTCGTTACTGTAATATGCACCATTTTAGTTATTATTGCTCACGCTGTCCTCGTTGCTCTCATACCGGAATTAGTCCCTGAAGCTAATCGGGCTTCCATAATGTTGGTACGCTACAGTGATTTCATCCTGGTTGGAATTATGGCCGCTCTGGTAACTAATTTCACGCATAAAATAGCCCAAATGGCTATAAGTGGACAAAAGACAGCTGAAGCCCAGGCTGAACATCTTAATAAAGTCGCAACCGGTGTTGCTGAGAAGTCAGAGATGCTGGCAGCCAGTTCTGAAGAGTTACTGGCTTCTGCTACTGAAGGCGGGCAGGCAGCTGAACAGGTTTATAATTCCATTGAGTCATTAAGCCAGACGGTTGTTGAGTCAGCTTCATATGCCAACCAAACCTCGGAGGTTATCCGCCAAATGTCTCAGGCGCTTAACTCTTCCGGGCGTAATGTTGAACAGGTAACTGAACAATCTTCCAGATTCAGAAGTATTGTTGAACAGGGCCTTACGGCAATTGAGCAGCAAACCGAATTCGTTAGTCACAATACCAAAGCACAATTGTCAGTTCAAAAAGAGGTTCATTTTTTAAGGGACAAGTCAGAGCAAATCCAAAGCATAGTAACCTTAATAAGGGGGATTGCTGATCAGACTAATTTACTGGCTTTAAATGCTGCCATCGAAGCTGCCCGAGCCGGAGAAGCAGGCCGGGGCTTTGCCGTAGTTGCAGAGGAGGTACGGAAACTGGCTGAAGAATCAGGTGAAGCTGCTCAAAATATTACTCGACTAATTAATGAAATTATTAGTGGTATGGCCTCTACGGTCGGAGAGATTGATAAAGCTACGCAAATCCATAATCAGCAGGTAGAAGCAGTGGAAGAAACCCAGCGCATGTTCCTGGGAATTGAACAGGGAGCCATACAAATTGATAATGCGATACAGGAATTATCAGCTGCCTTACAGCAAATACTGGCTTCTACCGATGAAGTGATCGGGCAGGTGGAGAGTATATCTTCCAGTACTGAAAAATCAGCCGGCAGTTTAGATGAAATCAACCGGCAAACTGAAATGCAGTTAGCTACTTCACGTTCGCTGGCAGATTTGGCAGCACAATTTACAGAAGCTGCCGGAGAGCTTAATACTCTTTCTGCACAATCTACCGCTCAATAACATTCAATAATTCAGGAGCGTGTTATATTTTCACTGGGCAAGTTTTTAGTTATTTTCAAAGATTTTATAAGGTCCGTTTTACGGGCCTTTTTATTTTATAGTTATCCAATACTGAATAAACCCTTTAAGCCAGAGTGTTTATTGTTTACAATAGAAGACAATTAGGCTATTAGTACAGATTATGTCGGAAGGGTGTACTGCTTTGCTTCATGAACAATGGCTGGTGTTAATTACTGCTGCCACTCCGGTACTGGAACTTCGCGGCGCTATTCCCTTGGGTCTGGCATTGGGATTATCAATTAAAGAAACTTTTTTACTTTCTTTAATAGGAAATATTGTTCCCATACCCTTTATTCTTCTAGGTATGTCGGTAGTAATAAATTGGTTGAAAAGAATCCCCCGTCTGCATGCCTGGGTTCATAAGAAAGGTTTAGCTGGAGGAGATAAATTAAATAAACAAATACAACGCTGGGGATGGTTGGGATTAATGATTTTTGTGGCCATACCCCTGCCCGGAACTGGAGCCTGGACAGGTGCATTGGCTGCTTCTTTTTTGCGCTTAAAATTTTGGCCGGCATTGATAAGCATTTCTGCCGGAGTTTTTATTGCCGGTCTGCTGATAAGCGGTATTGGTGCCGGAGTATTAACTTTAATTTAAAGAACACCAGTTGTTCAATATTTCCTGCCTGTATGCCCCACAATTCACAATTTATAGAATATATTGACAGGCATTGACTGTTTTTGCAGGGATTATTTAATTTATGGAGAATTATAGTAGTTTAATTGGTTAATGTGTTATTGTATTGCTGCTATAATGGCACGGGGAGAGATTTGGAAGTGCTTTCACCATCAAAAATACATTCGGATGAATTTTTATCAGCTGTATTTAATAGTTCACCTATCGGCTTATACATAGTACGTAAGGGGCTTTTTGTTTCGGTTAATGAACAGTTCCAAAAATTAACCGGTTATCCGGAAAGTGAACTAATCGGACGGCCCTCATTTGATCTTATTTTCCCGGAAGATCGTG
>JAAYBS010000187.1 GCA_012718855.1 Syntrophomonadaceae bacterium | reverse complement strand
GGTGCAAATACGCATATAAAGGGGGAGATGGTTAACACAGCTGTTGATATCTACTATATTGACCGCACTATCTACAATTACGATGCTTTTTCTAAGAAATGGCTGGTAATTGAAAGTGATACCAATAAGTCGGAGGAATTGCTCATTTCAGAACTCAATCCCCTATCCAATTTTAGATTCAAACAGATAGCTGCGGTAGAAAAGTTAAGGTTTGAAGAGGTAGATGGTGTAGAGTGTTTGGTAGTGGGCTGCAGGCCCTCAATTGAAAGCCAGTTGTTGGAAAGTCTATGGAAGAGTTTTGAGTACCGCTTATGGTTGGATTACAAGGAAAGGATGGTTAAAAAAGCGGCCTTGACAGCAGTCAATAAGAAGGCCCCGGATACCAGCTTAAACGTGATGGTAGAGTTCTCGGATTGGAATCAGAAAATTGATATTAGACCACCGGATACCAGTGATGGCAAAAAAAATTGAAAGATTATACCGGCAGGGGCTCAAGGCCCCTGCTTTTTTAGCTTTTTGCCTTAATTCTCGATTTAATTGCACCTTTCCCTTCAAGTTGTTATAATCCACTTTATAGGGAGGGATTTACATTGGATCTGGTAAAGGTTGAAGTTTTATTTGATCGGGAAACCCTGAAGAAAAAAGTCGCAGAAATGGGAAAACAAATTTCCCAGGATTATAAAGGCCGGGATTTGCTGGTTGTAGGAATATTAAAGGGCGCCTTTGTTTTTATGGCTGATTTAATCAGGGAAATGGAAGTTCCGGTGGAGCTTGATTTTATGGATGTTTCCAGCTACGGTATCTCAACGTCTTCTTCAGGCGAAGTGCGAATTGTCAAGGATTTGGAATATTCCATAAAAGATAGGGATGTACTTATTGTTGAAGATATAGTTGACACCGGTTTGACTTTAAAATATATTTGTGAAATCTTGAGAAACAGGAATCCGCGCAGTTTGAGGATTGCCTGTCTACTAGACAAGCCATCCCGGCGAAAAACGGATATTCATCCTGATTATGTAGGATATACCATTCCGGATAAATTTGTAGTGGGTTATGGTTTGGATTATGCGGAACAGTACCGGCATTATCCGGCTGTATGTGTTTTGAAACCTGCAGTTTATGAAAATTAGAGGTGGATAAATGAAGAAAGAAACGGTTGTGGTCCTGGATTTTGGAGGACAATATAACCAACTAATTGCTCGCCGGGTGCGAGAGTTATCGGTGTATAGCGAGATGCTTCCTTATGATACTAGCTACGAAGAAATAGTAGCTAAAGATCCTCAGGCAATAATATTAACGGGAAGTCCGGCCAGTGTTTACGGGGGTGAGGCTCCGTGTTGCGACCCCCGGGTTTTTTCCCTGGGTATTCCCGTTCTGGGTATTTGTTACGGTATGCAGTTAATGGCTGAGCAAATGGGTGGGAAGGTTCAACCCTCTTCTTTACGGGAATATGGCCAGGCTGTTTTACAGATCCTGGGGGAGGACGAAATATTTAAAGGCCTTCCTGATGAAATGCAGGTATGGATGAGTCATGGGGATACTATTATTAGCTTGCCCGAAGGTTTCAGAATAACGGCAAGTACGGCTAATTGTCCGGTAGCAGCTATAAGTTGCCCACAGCGCCGGTTCTATGGGGTGCAGTTTCATCCCGAGGTAAGACACAGTACCTATGGTATGGATATTTTGAAAAATTTCTTGTTTGAGATTTGCGGCCTTCGAGGAGATTGGGATCTTAGTGATTTTATTAGTGAAGCTATTGAGGAG
>JAAYBS010000186.1 GCA_012718855.1 Syntrophomonadaceae bacterium | reverse complement strand
TGATTGTAATTTAGTTGCATTAGTAGTATATAATAGTGATAATCGTTATATGGACATACGGGACAAAAAGCCAAACAGATTATCATTGGCGTTAAATTGGGGGGGCATTATGCAAAGTAGAGTATATTCTAATTTTGATGCGCGGACTTTAATGAGTCTGGTTCATAAAGCTGAAGATATCAGTGAAATTGATTCCAAGTATTATAATCAATATATAGTAAAGCGTGGTTTGCGTGATGTAGACGGCCGTGGAGTACTGGTCGGCCTTACCAATATTGGTGAAGTTCATTCCTATATTGTGGATGAAAACGAAATTATTCCGGTACCGGGACGCTTGCTTTATCGCGGGATTGATATAAATGATATTGTTAATGGTTTTTTAAGTGAAAATCGGCATGGCTATGAGGAAACCTGTTATTTATTATTATTTGGTGAATTGCCGACTGCAACTGAATTGGCAGATTTTAAAGCTTTGTTATTAAATAATCAGAGGTTACCGGAGTTTTTTGCTCGTGACATGATTCTGGAATCTCCCAGTAAAGATATTATGAATCTTTTATCCCGCAGTGTACTGGCATTATATAGCTATGATGCCTGGCCTGATGATACTTCAGTTGCCAATGTTCTAAGACAGTGCCTGCAGTTGATTGCCTGGTTCCCCTCTCTGGCTGTTTACGGTTATCAAGCCTATTCCCATTATCATGGTGATAATAGTCTGGTTTTACACAGTCCCCGTTCTGATTTAAGTATTGCCGAAAATATATTATACATGCTAAGGCCGGATAATTCATTTACCGAACTGGAAGCCCGTATGTTGGACCTGGCCCTGGTGCTCCATGCTGAACATGGAGGCGGAAATAATTCTTCCTTTGTTACGCATGTTTTAACCTCATCAGGTACGGATACTTATTCAGTAATTGCCGCAGCCTTAGGGTCTTTAAAAGGACCCCGCCATGGTGGTGCTAATGCTAAAGTAGTACAGATGTTTGACGATATAAAGCAGAATGTGAAAGACTGGGAAGATGAGAATGAGGTGGAGAGATATTTAGCCAGGGTTATCCGGGGTGAAGTATTCGATAAGAGCGGGCTTATTTATGGTCTGGGACATGCCGTTTATTCTATTTCTGATCCGCGGGCGGTTATTTTACGCAATCAAGTCGCGGATTTAGCCCGTGAAAAGGATATGGAAAAAGAGTATCGGCTTTATACCATTGTAGAGAGACTGGCACCGCAAGTTATTGCCCAATATCGTCAGGTTTATAAGGGTGTAAGTGCCAACGTTGATTTTTATTCAGGGTTGATATATCGTATGTTAGATATTCCACCGGAATTATTTACTCCTTTGTTTGCCGTAGCCAGAATTTCCGGATGGAGTGCTCATAGAATTGAGGAGATTGTCAATGCCGGAAAGATTATCCGACCGGCATATAAGAGCGTAGCCAAACGCCGTGATTATATACCCATGGAACATAGATAAATTGACTTCTACTTAAATATCTATATCTATCCTGCTTCTTATTTTAGGGGCAGGATTATTTTGTTTTATTGTTGAATTTACCAGTATCATATACTGGGAGTATTGAAAAATGAAAGCATTAATGGAATTTATTCAAAAACCATGGCGAATAAATAGGTTGCAAAATAAATATTATAATTTATCATTTCAAAGTCGCAATGAAGCCAGAAAATCTCTGAATAGGCAGTTGATGCTACTTAAAAATAAGTATCCCGGGTATTCGCAGGAATGGTATTTAGAAAAAATAATCTATGATTTGCAACGAGACAGAAGATAGAAAATTCATGATGCTGCTGTAAAAACCCCAGTTTGGTTGAATAAAATATTCAGGAGTCGTCGACGGAGCATGGCAGAAACACCCTGCGAAGGCGAAGGGGCGGAAGGGGGCGAGCCCCATGGACGGGGCGAGAGTGACGCCCCGCACGGATGCGGAATCGGAACGTCCCCCTGGAGTCGCTAGACAAGCAGTGGGTGTTTCCCATGCGTAGTCTTGGCGACAGAATATTTATTCCAACCAAACCAGCGCACAACTTTTTAATCAATTAGTACTGAGGGATGTACGCAATTTGGCTAGAAACCAATCTTTCACGTCTTTGGCAATTATACAGGTAAACAGTATGATTACGGCCACCAGAGCCCGGTCACCGGGCAGTATTATATTTCGCAACGGATCCACCAGGAAGAAGTGTCCCAAATAAATTCCCAATGTTCGGTTACCTACAAAAGATAAGAATTCTGTACCGGGACGATTCTCTCCGCTGTAATAGATGGCCAGAGCCAGGGTAATTCCGATTGCTAGCGGGAATATGGCTACTTTGTTGAACAGGT
>JAAYBS010000185.1 GCA_012718855.1 Syntrophomonadaceae bacterium | reverse complement strand
ATAGTTTTTAGCATAATAATATCGGGTAATTATTTTTAATAAATATTTCGCTGATTTTTAACCTGATAAGGTATGTAATATAAAATTAGCAATCAATTACCGGGGCGGTAGTAGTATAAAGGAGGAGTACGATGTTTTTAAGACAAACACCGTTATATGATATGCATTTGAAATATAACGGTAAAATGATCGATTTTGGCGGATGGGATTTACCAGTTCAATTTGAAGGCATGGGAATCATCAAAGAGCATAATATGGTACGCGAGAGTGCAGGACTATTTGATGTCTCCCATATGGGTGAAGTTTTTATAACTGGTGAAAAAGCAGAAGATTTTTTGCAAAGTCTGGTAACTAATGATATTAAGGTTATGAAGGATTTACAGATTCTTTATTCACCAATGTGTTATCCTGACGGTGGTGTAGTAGATGACCTGCTGATATACAGATATAATAACCAGAAGTATTTACTGGTAATCAATGCTGGTAATACCGATAAAGATTTTGCCTGGATTAAACAAAATTTGATTGATGGCGTGAGTGCCGTTAATGTATCTTCTGAATATGCTCAACTGGCCATTCAGGGTCCCCGGGCACAGGAAATACTACAGAAAATATCTGATACTGATTTGGACAGTATAAAATTTTTCTGGTTTAACCCGTCAGTTAAGGTTTCAGGAATAGATTGTATTATTTCCAGAACCGGTTATACCGGGGAGGATGGATTTGAAGTTTATGTTAAATCTGACGATGCAGCTTTTCTTTGGGAAGAAATACTTCAGGCAGGTGGAGACTTGGTTGCTCCAATTGGATTGGGTGCCCGGGATACGCTTCGTTTTGAAGCCAAACTCCCCCTGTATGGACAGGAAATTGATCAGGATATTACCCCCCTGGAAGCTGGCCTGGGCTTTTTCGTAAAACTTAATAAGGATGAAGATTTCATTGGAAAATCAGCTTTAATTAAACAAAAAGAAACTGGACTGAACAGAAAACTGGTTGAGTTTGAGATGTTGGATAAGGGTATTCCCCGTTCTCATTATGATGTTCAAAAGGAAGGCAAAGTTATTGGACATGTTACTACCGGGATGCATTCCCCTACTTTTAAGAAGCCACTTGGTCTGGCATTAATCAGTATAGAATATAGCGAACCGGGTACTGAAATAGATATTATCATTCGTGATAAACCAATTAAGGCTGTAGTTGGAACTGGTTTGTTTTATAAGAAACAAACTAAAACAAAATAAGTTTTATGTCTATCAGTATTAGGCTATAATTTGTAACGGTATTTCTATTAAAATATAGCGGAGGGATAAGCAATGAACATACCTGAAAATTTATTGTATACGGACGAACATGAGTGGATAAGCGTAGATGGTGAC
Source organism: Syntrophomonadaceae bacterium (assembly GCA_012718855.1). Lineage (GTDB taxonomy): Bacteria > Bacillota > Syntrophomonadia > Syntrophomonadales > Syntrophomonadaceae > JAAYBS01. The sequence continues at coordinate 14,620 of JAAYBS010000185.1, read as the reverse complement.
ACCGGTCGTATAGGTATTACCGATTATGCGCAACACCACTTGGGAGATATTGTATTTGTTGAGTTGCCGGAAGTTGGTGAAAGTTTTGCTATGCGTGATGCAGTTGGGGTAATAGAGTCTGTAAAAGCAGTTGTATCATTGTATACTCCCGCTTCAGGTACTATTTTAGAAGTTAATGAAGAATTGGAAGACTCACCCGAACTGCTAAACGAGGCACCTTATGACAGCTGGATTGCAGCTATAAAATTAGGCGACAAGAATGATCTGAATAAATTAATGAATGCTGAAGCCTATGCCGCCTTTTGCCAGAACCTTGAAGATTAAGGGGGATTTATTTAATGAAATACACTCCTAATCCATCTTCGGTCGTAGATGAAATGCTCCAGACTATTGGTTGTTCCAGTCTGGATGATTTGTTTGCAGATATTCATGAAGAATTGAAAGTAAAAGATCGTCTTAATCTGTCCTCCGGTATGGGTGAAATGGAGGTTCGCAACCAATTAAAATATCTGGCCGGCTGTAACATAGACACTGAAAATTATCCCTGTTTTCTGGGTGCCGGTGCTTATGACCATTATATACCGGCAGCATTGGAACAACTGTTATTGCGTTCAGAATTTTACACCGCCTATACTCCTTATCAACCGGAAATCAGTCAGGGAATATTGCAATCCATTTTTGAGTATCAGACTATGATATGCAAGCTTACCGGGTTGGATGTTTCCAATGCTTCGATGTATGATGGCGGAAGCTCTTTGGCTGAAGCCTGTAGCCTTGCCTGCGCAAATAGCAAAAATAAGAATAAAGTTGTTATTTCCGATACGGTACATCCTGAGTATCTGGATATTTTAAAGGCTTATGCCCTGTCCGGTCACATGGAAATAGTTGTAGTTCCTGGTCAGGATGGACATTCAGATATAGATGCTATGGTAAAAGCCATCGATAATGAAACTGCCTGTGCTGTTATCCAGCAGCCAAACTTTTATGGCATTTTAGAAGACCCTACCGCAGTAGAGAAAGCTATTCACGAAAATAAAGGTATGTTTATAATGTCTGTCGAGCCATTATCACTGGCTTTATTAAAATCCCCGGCAGAATGGGGTGCTGATATTGCCGTTGGTGAGGGTCAATCTCTGGGAATCAATTTGAGTTTTGGGGGTCCATATCTGGGATTTATGGCGGCCAACAAAGCATTAATGCGTAAGATTCCCGGTCGGATAGTCGGACAAACTACTGACTTGGATGGTAAACGCGCCTTTGTATTAACTTTACAGGCACGCGAGCAGCATATCCGTCGTGAAAAAGCTGCTTCCAATATCTGTTCCAATCAGGCTTTATGCGCCCTGGCTTCAAGTATGTATTTGTCTTTAGTTGGCGACCAGGGGCTTAAGGATATTGCCACCCGTTGTCATCACCTGGCTTTATATGCCCGGCAGGAATTTGAAAAAGCAGGTATGGAATTGAAATATAAACAGCCCGTCTTTAATGAATTTGCTCTTAAAGTAAACAATCCTGTGAATGCCAATCGTATATTACTGGAGAATGGCATTATTGGTGGTTATGAATTGGATGACGCTTTATTACTTGCATTTACTGAAAAAAGAACCCGGGCAGAAATTGATCAACTGGTAGCAGTGCTAGGAGGGATTAAATAATGCCTAAACTTATTTTTGAAAAACATGTTAACAATAGTAATCCTTTTACCTTGCCGACATGTGACATACCCCTGCCGGAGTTAAGTGAAACTATTCCCGCTCAGTTTTTGCGTAATGAGAGTATAGCATTACCGGAGTTAAGTGAAGTAGAAGCAGTTAGACATTTCACGGAGCTTTCCACGCGCGCTTATGGTGTTGATAGTGGTTTTTATCCTTTGGGTTCATGTACGATGAAGTATAATCCTAAAATTAATGAATGGGCAGCCCGTTTACCCGGATTTGCCGGACTTCATCCTTACCAGTCAGAGGATACTGTGCAGGGGGCACTCCAGTTATATTATGAAATGCAGGAGATGCTAGCCGAGATTGTCGGTATGGATGCCTTTTCACTGCAGCCGGCTGCCGGAGCACATGGCGAAATGACAGGAATTATGATGATTAAGGCTTATCATCAGTATCGCAAGGATTATAAGAGAACTAAAATAATGGTGCCTGATTCTGCCCACGGAACTAATCCTGCTACTGCTAATGTTATTGGTTATGAAGTTATTGAAATAAAATCCAATGAGCGTGGCCTGGTTGACCTGGAAGATTTGCGCACTAAAATGAATGATGAAGTAGCCGGCCTGATGCTTACCAATCCTAATACTTTGGGACTTTTCGAAGAAGATATTCAGGAGATTGCAGCCATAGTTCATGATGGTGGCGGGTTACTTTATTATGACGGAGCCAATTTAAATGGTATTTTAGGAGTTGCCCGACCCGGTGATATGGGCTTTGACGTAGTTCATGTCAATCTGCATAAAACCTTCAGTACGCCTCATGGTGGAGGAGGTCCAGGCTCAGGACCAGTGGGAGTTAAATCAACGCTTATTGATTTCCTGCCCAAACCGGTAGTCGTTAAGAAAGGCGATACCTACGGTTTTAATTATAACCTTCCCTTATCCATCGGTAAGGTAAAGAATTTCTATGGCAATTTTGGGGTTATTATTAAAGCCTATACCTATATCAAATCCCTGGGTGCGGAAGGCTTAAAAGAAGCTGGACAGCATGCGGTATTAAATGCCAACTATCTGCGCCATCAACTTCGTGATGATTTCAATATACCTATTGACAGGCTGTGTAAACACGAATTTGTTCTAAACTCTAAAAAACAATCCGATTATGGTGTTACCACCTTAGATATTGCCAAACGTCTGATAGATTATGGCTATCATCCGCCCACAATTTATTTTCCCTTAATTATTAATGAAGCGATGATGATTGAGCCTACCGAGACCGAAAGTAAAGAACGTCTGGATGAATTTGTTGATGTAATGAAGGCTATTGCCCGGGAATCAGCCCAGGAAACTGAAAAGGTGCTTAATGCTCCTCAAAACGCGGTAATTAAACGGGTTGATGAAGTAACCGCTGCTCGAAAGCCAATAGTTAAATGGGAGGCTCCTTAAATAATGAAAGACCTGGTGGTAATTGGTGGAGGGCCGGGTGGCTATGTTGCTGCCATTCGGGCTCGCCAGCTTGGTATGAATGTTACATTAATAGAAAAAGATGCGATGGGTGGAACCTGTCTAAACCGTGGCTGTATACCCACTAAAGCCTACTATCGTAATGCTCTGGCTATGCGTGATATATTAAATTGTAATGAATTTAATATTCAGGTGGAAAATGCCTCTTTTGATATGAAAGCCGCCCGACAGCGTAAAGATAAGATTGTTGATAATTTAGTTTCCGGAATTGAAAAATTACTGCAAACCAACGGTGTCGAAAAAATAATCGGGGAAGCAAATTTACTTGATAAAAATCATGTACTGGTGAACGGTCAGGAAATTGAGACCCGAAACATTTTACTGGCTACCGGTTCAATTCCAGCTTCCCTGCCATTTGAGGGTATAAACCTGCCCGGTGTAATCAATAGTGACCAACTGCTGGAATGGGAAGAGATACCCGCCAAACTGGCCATAATTGGTGGAGGGGTTATAGGGCTGGAGTTTGCCTGTATTTTTAATTCCTTAGGCAGTAAAGTAACTATTTTTGAGTATACCCCTGAATTATTAAACAGTATGGATAATGAGTTAGGAAAACGATTACGGGTATTTCTTAAAAAACAAAATATTACTGTCCATACTGCAACTACAGTTGAGAAAATATCTTTATTTAACGATGCATTACTGGTAACTGCTATGGGTAAAAAAGGTGCTGTCGAATCACCTGCGGATGTAATATTGATAGCCAGTGGAAGAAAACCCTATACAGAGGGACTTAATTTAGACAATTTAAATATTGAAGTAAGTGAGTCCGGTTTTATAAAGGTTGATAATAACTTCATTACTAATATAGAAAATATATATGCCATTGGTGATGTGATTGGCGGACATATGCTGGCTCATGTCGCCTCTGAAGAAGGTATTGCTGCCGTGGAACATATGGCTGGAATCCCTGCTCATATACCTTATCATGCCGTGCCGGCCTGCATTTTTACTATTCCTGAGATTGCCAGTGTGGGCATGAGTGAAGAAGCGGCTAAAGCCGAAGGGATTGAGTACCAGGTGGGCAAGTTTCAATTTGCTGCTAATGGCAAAGCCCTTACCATGGGAGAAACAGATGGCATGGTAAAAGTTCTGGCTGATCAAAATGATGTCATAATAGGAGTACATATAATTGGACCTCATGCCAGTGATTTGATAATGGAAGGTACTATTATGGTTAAAAACCATATGAAGATTACTGATATGATTGGGACTATACACCCCCATCCTACCCTTAGCGAAACGGTTATGGAAGCACTTTTGGATGTTCACGGAAAAGCAATTCATCTGGCACCAAAGCGTTAATAAACAATTCAATTGTAGTCATAACGGGAGCATTAGCCAGGCAGGTATGCTCCCAAAACTTTATTTCTGCACAACTATCTTATAAAATGAGGAATTATTTATGATTGAAATTATCAATAATTCGCATGACCCATATTTTAACCTGGCCTTGGAAGAATACGCAGTTATAAATTTACCGGATACGCAAAATTATTTTATCTTATGGCAGAATCAGCCTACTATAGTAGTAGGCAGAAACCAAAATACCATCGAAGAGATAAACTCTCGATATATAGAGGAACATGATATAAAAGTAGTACGGCGGATGTCAGGAGGGGGCGCTGTATATCATGATTTAGGTAACCTCAATTTTACCTTTGTCGTTAATGAGAATAAAGATTTTACGAATTTCACTAAATTTACCCGTCCTGTAATAAAGGCTTTAAATAGGATCGGCATACCAGCTGAAAATAATGGTCGAAATGACATCACCATTGGTGGTCGTAAATTTTCCGGGAATGCGCAATTTAAATATAAACAGCGATTGATGCACCATGGGACTATCTTATTTAATTCCCAATTGGAAGATATGGTTCAAGCTCTAAATCCCAGCACTGAAAAAATATCTTCCAAAGGCATAAAATCCGTACGCAGTCGGGTTACCAATATAAGTGAACATCTCTCCTCTCCCCTGTCGATAGAGGAATTTAAACAAATATTAACCGAAGAAGTGTTACATGAGGAAACCAATAATGATACTTATGATCTTAGCGATTATGATTTAAAAATTATTAATAATTTAAGAAATAACAAATACTCAACCTGGAATTGGATTTATGGTGCTTCCCCTGCTTATAATATTAAGAAGACTGGTAATTTTGATTGGGGAAACATTGATATACGTTTGGAAATAAAACATGGGTTGATTAAAAGCTGTCGGATATACGGTGATTATTTTTCCGCCCATGATATTGCTGAATTGGAAAGCGGATTAGTTGGAACCAGGTATCATGAAGCAGATATTAAAGAACGTCTGACTGAATTGGAGTTGCTAAGATATCTTCCCCAGACAGATGAAAATCAAATTACCCAGTTATTATTTTACTAATTACGGCCCCAAGCAGTGTTAATAATCACCTGCGCCTGAAGGATTGATGTTTATGAAATTAACGCATATCGTTGGGAATACTTATGTTGTTGAAACTAATATGGTCAGCGTCGGTATATACATATTCGAAGACCAACAACAATGTCTGCTGATTGATAGTGGTGCCAACCCGACTCAGGCAGAAGAGATTTTTAATATTTTATCTGCCAACGGCTGGGGAATTTACGCAATTTTTAATACCCATTCCCATGCTGACCATTGTGGGGGCAACCACTATATACAAAGCAAAAGTCAGTGTAAAATATATGCTTCCGCCACTGAAGCTGCTTTTATTGAAAATCCGATTTTAATTCCCTATTCAATGTATTCTGCCTATCCCCTTAAGTTATTAACCGGAAAGTTTTTGATGCCCCAGCCATCCACGGTTACGAATATTATATCGTCAAACCTGGAGTTAATTAATAATAGCCCCTTTAAAATAATAGATTTAAGTGGGCATAGTCTGGGTCACCTGGGAATTATAACTCCAGATCAGGTTTTATTTGTAGGAGATAGTTTAATTTCTATAGAAGCACTTCTGACAAACCCTTTTCTTTATTTGGCCAATCCTCAACAACAGTTGGTCACCTTTGATAATCTAAAATCTGTAGTGGTTCCTTATTATTACCTTTCACATGGTGGATTGGCAGAAAATTTCCCTGCCATTATAGATGCCAATTATAATTTATTACTGACCATAATCGATTTAATACTGGATATAATCAGAACCCCGGCAGGTCTGGAGACAATTATAAAAGAGATTATAGTCAGACAGGGCTTACAGGTTAATCGCAATCATTATTTTCGTTTAAGTGCCGGTATATCGGCTTTTCTTTCCTATCTCTGTAACAACGGGCAGGCCAAGGTTTTTTCAGAAAACAATAATCTATACTATCAGGCTGTTGTAGAGAAATTTAAATAGACAAAAATAAGGAGGCCTAAGCCTCCTTGATTAATATTCTATTAATATTTACTACTCAATTTTATTGCTTCTGCGCCAGATCTTGGCCTCCTGAGCAGCTTTAATTAAATCATCACGGAATTGCGGATGAGCCAATTCGATTATGGCTTCAGTTCTCGCCCACTGACTCTGGGCTTTCATCTTCTTAACCCCGTATTCAGTGGCAATATAGTCTACCAAATGGCGGGACACAGTTACGCTGGTGCCAAGGGGGAAGGTAGGAACAATACGGGAAACCAGATTACCATCTTTATCTTTATGAGTGGCAGGTAAGCAGATGATGCTCTTACCGCCTCTAGACCATTGAGCACCAATAATAAAGTCTGTCATACCTCCATTGCCGGTGATTTGTTTATATCCCATACTTTCAGCACTTATTTGTGTCAGCAGGTCAACTGAAAGTGCCTGGTTAATGGAAATCATATTATCAAGCTTGCTAATAACGACAGGATGATTTATATAATCAACATTGTAGGAAGCCAGACCTTTATTGTTATTCATCCAGTCATACAAACGCTGGGTCCCGAGGGCAAAAGTATAGGTTGATTTGTGTCTGTCGATTTGCTTTTGGGAATTATTTATTTGTCCGGAGTCTATCATGTCAATATAAGCATCAACAAACATCTCTGAATGAACACCCAGATTTTTAATATCCGTATCTTTCAGTAATATGCCTATAGCATTGGGTAATCCTCCAATACCCAACTGCAAACAAGAGCCATCATGAATATAATCCAATAAGTGGTTGGCTATTTTCATTTCTACTTCGGTGGGAGGGGGTATTTCCGGTGCGGCAAAGACTTGTTGATCATCAGGTGCTTCAACAATAAAGTCAATCATTGAAATATGTACACTTTCCTGATTACCGCCCAAACATATCGGCGTGCTTTTATTAACTTCAACGCATCTGTTTTTACCAATTTCAAAACTGGCCAGGGACTCAGAATTATTGGTTCCAAAGTTAAAATAACCATGTTCATCCATGGGAGCTACGCGCTGCCAGACATGCTTAATCTCGTTGCCTCCGCAAACAGTGCCATTACGTACAAATTCAGGGCAGGCATGATAGCACACAGGAGCATAAGAAAGATTGTCAACATGTTCTCTAATCATCCGGGTTAATTTTGACCAATGCCAATCAATAAAATTAAAGCTATCCGGATATTTGAATACTTCGGGTACTGGCGGTACAATAGCCGTGCCTACTAATGAAACATCTGTTAATTCCTCGTGTCGATTGGCAAGTGCCTCAATCAGAGTTACCGGTTTGCCGTTGAAATAGCCAAGTTTTATATAGTCCCCCGATTGAACCTTGGCTGCAACCGCTTCTGGTGTAGTCAACTTTTCCCGATATTCCTTTGAATACATAAACCGTCCTCCCTTACAATAATAATGTAGCAAATATTCAAATTTGTTACACAGCTTGATGTTAATAATACCATAAATACGGCAAGATACAATAATGTTCGATTATGTGTAAATTAATTATCCGTATTTGTACTATGTAATTCTTGAAATTTACGGCAATCAGACTATTAATTTTCTAATATTATGATTATTCCGGTAATTTTTTCACTTTTGATACTTAAAACATATATATAATTGATGATTTAATTAAAAGCAATTTTTTATTATCTAATCTGTATCATGTTTGGCCATCCTGGGTTTTCGTTTTCTCGTACTAATAACCAAATTTCCTTGAATATTTCCGGTTTAATACGAAGGTCTTGAACCCGGTATAAAAAGTCTTCACCAAAAAATACTGGTGAAGCACTGCGAATAACTAATATCATTGGCATTTCAAATTCATAAGTCGCACCTTTTTCCATTTTACGATCCAAAATTCGTTGTAGCTCAGCTATTAAATGCTCCATATATTGGGTGGTATGCAGGTAATCATCTTCAGAACGGCCCAGCAGCATTTTAGCCTCATAAGGTTCATAAAAAAGATGCGTAACTTCGATACCGAGAATTACTCCCTGACTATTAGTAATTAAAGCATCCGGTCTTTCCTGCATTCTTAATAAGCTATAATCACTTCCGTTTATTTGATTGTAATGTTGTAGAAATATTTGTATCGCAGCTATTTCCATTAATCGTTTTTCATTTTGAGTCATATAATGTTCACCGTTAATTTTAAAATTTACATTTTCACAAAAATAACCACTACCTTAAAGTAGTGGTTATTTTCAATCTTCATAATTTATTTGGCAAGCTCTTCAGCAAGATTCCTGCTTTTTTCAGATAGCACCATGGCTAGTTTTGCTGCATCCTGGTTTTTTCCCAGGATTAAAGTTGAGGCCAAATCAGCAAATAAAGTCTTTAGTTCCATAAATAATTTGGTAATCATACTATAACCCCCAATCCTATCGTCACATTTTACTTTTATAGAAAAACATTCCTTGTTGACGATTGAATATAATAAAATTATACACAATTTTTGAAGGTTTAGGTGAATAATATAAAATTATCTTTTTCAAGGGATAATCACACTAAAATATATGCAAACTAACGCGATTAATTCATTGATTTGCTTAGTCTTTGCCTTTCAAACCGGATAATTTCTGAATTAATTTATCCACTATTCCAGCCACTGGTTTGGTATCATATTCTTCTATTCGGCCTTCATCTACCAGGGCATTGAATGATGCATCCCAGGGGACCCCACCCAGGAAGTCAACATTAGTTTCGCGGGCAACTTCTTCTCCTTTGCTCTTACCGAATAATTCAAGCTTTTCGTTGCAATGTGAACAAATAGCATAACTCATGTTTTCAATAATACCCATAATTGGTATATTCATTTTTTGGGTCATTTTAATGGTTTTCTTTACCACCATGAAAGCCAGGTCCTGCGGCGAAGATACAATTACTATTCCATCAACCGGTATAGATTGTAATACAGTAAGCGGCACATCCCCGGTTCCGGGAGGTAAATCTACTATCATGTAATCTAAATCACGCCAATCTACCTCACCCCAGAATTGATTAACCGCACCTGCCAATAAAGGCCCCCTCCATATAACCGGATCATCTTCATTGGGAAGGAAAAAGTTGATCGACATAATTTTAATTCCGGTTTTTGACTCAGGTGGTATAATACCATAATCACTGGCATGAAGATTAACTTCCTTACCTAATCCAAAAGCTTTTGGTTGACTGGGTCCGGTTATATCAGCATCGAGTATACCAACTTTATATCCTCTTTGAGCTAATGAAGTGGCTAACAAGCCAGTTACCGATGATTTCCCTACTCCACCTTTGCCACTCATTACAACTATGACATGTTTGATATTATTTAATGATCCCAGTAGAGTTTTTTCCGGCGTTACTCCACATGTAGCAGGTTCTGCTGAACATCCTGCTTTGCTGGGACAGGTATTACATTGGTCAGACATAAATAAACTCCTTTCAATACGTTTAATGGGTAAATTATAAACCTGCATTAGTTAATACTCAAGTAATATGGTGTGTTATACCGTACTATCAATAGTATTGATCAATTTATTTAAACCAAATTCAAAGCGATTATTATCTTCCCGCGTACGTGGACTGGTCCGACTAGTCTTTTCCCGGGCTTTACGTGCTTTTTGGTTTAAATATCTTTGCATGAGCAGGCGATCTATATTATCGTCGGTATATATATTTCCAAATGGATTAATGGCATTTGCCCCGCGAGCCATAACAATAGCTGCCAATCCATAATCCTGCGTAACAATTATGTCTCCGGGCTGGCAATGATTGGCAATATATATATCAGCCGATTGGGAATGATTATCTACCATTACTATCTCTGTTCCCGGGGTAGTGATTAAATGTTCGGTACTGGACACCATTATAACCGGCAAATGATATTGACCAGCAATTTTAACTATAGTTTCTTTAACCGGGCAGGCATCGGCATCAACAATAATTCTCATAACATATTACCGTAAAACAACGATTTTAACTACAAAGTTATTTATCTGTTGGATTATATCTCCTTCACTATCATGATTATGCTTCCCGTTTTGGTCAATTGGTATAGCATAACAAACTCCTATGATTATTTTCTATCCATAGTTTAACATATATATTATTCAGACAGTCCACCATCTATCATTTTCCAAAATACTAGTGTAAGCTGTTGATAAGTTTGTCGTAATATTAGATGAACGTAGTTGAGGAGCTGGAACAGTTGATAACTGATGAAATGCTAGCTGCCAGAATTCTGAACGGAGATTCCGCTGCGTTTGAAGAGCTGGTTAACCGCTATAAAAATTCCATATTTCATGTTGTTTACCGTTTGGTAGGTCAATATCAGGAGGCAGAAGATATAAGTCAGGAAGTCTTTATACTGATATACGAAAAGATGTACCAATTTGACCGCAAGAAAAAGCTTAGCCCCTGGATACACCGTATTGCAGTAAATACTGCCATTAGTTCTTTGCGGAAAAAAAAGAATGTGGTTAATCTAAGTTTTGACGAGAGTTTTGGCAAGGCTTATGATAATTATTCAATGATAAATGAATTCGACCCACAGCTATTATTTGAACGAAAGGAATTGGCTGAGGTTATTAATGATGCCCTTATGGAACTTCCGGAAAGCTACCGGGTGATTCTAACCTTACGTTTTCAAATGGACTTTAAAAACCAGGAGATTGCGGAAGTATTAGGTGTTAGTAAAGAAAATGTTGAAGTTAAAATTCATCGGGCCAGAAAGGCTCTACGAAAAATTTTAATGATAAAATTATCTGAAAGGGGGGAACTTCATGAAATGTCAGCACGTTAATCGTTATCTATATGATTTTTGTGATAATAGTTTATCCCCTGATATTCAGAATCAAATAAATAACCATTTGCATGAGTGTGAATCATGCCAGCTAAAAGTACAACTCACTCAATTAGAAAATGAAGTATTATCAGATAAATCAACTATTCCACCTTTATCAGATAATTTTACTGATAAAGTAATGGAAAATTTGAATCTGAGAATGGTTTCCAGCACTGTCACCAATCGTAATAAGGTCTCCTCCCTCTTTAAGACTGGTAATCTGGCCTGGACTGCAGCCCTTATGGCAATTGTACTGCTTATGATAGTTATAGCCCCGCAGGTAATTCCAAATGAGAATCAGTTACAGATTGCTGATCAATCTGAAAATAATATAGACGGTCAAGCTCTGGTTGAAAACCGGGCAAAAACCTTTAAGACTATGGAAAATAATAAAGTCGATCCTGAAATTTCGACTACAAAAGAATACCATGATTCCAAAGAACCGTTAATTAAACCAACCGGTAAAATATCTAACGAAAAACAACAAGTGGCCATGGTTTTAAATGACTCTGTACCCATTACTGATAATCAATTTACAAATAATCAATCCGAATCTGCGCTTCCGAGTCGTAATTCGGTAAGTAGCGCTCCTGCATCAGCATCTATTGGTCCGGCTAATGCCGAGTTCCCATATCCCATCAATATTCCGGCATCGTATAATTTCACCAATGCTGATAAAATAGATAACCGAACCGTCCAGTATTCTTTTAGTGAATCCGGGCAAAGAGAATTATCTGTCATTGTTACTAACGTTCAATCAAATTCTGGTGATTTAAATAATGCAAAGATTACTATGAATTTAAACACTTTATTACGTAATGAATTTAATGCAAATTCGGAATTAAATCCTGATGAAATTATTTTTGAAATTAATGGGATTAGGTATGCGGCTTCTTTGTCAGGTAATATATCTTCCGAAGAGGCTAATGAATTAATGAAGGTAATAAATTTCGCCCTGGATGCTTCTGTTACTGCTCCATAATAAGCTAACTTTTTAAAAAATAGCTAAGGCAGACCTTTGAGGTCTGCCTTTCTTTCTTAATAATTTTAAAACTGGTTATTTATATTTATGATGCTGCCGGTCTTTGTTCATAATGGGAAAACTCCATGGAAAATCCAGCCCTTCCCTGAGTTAGAGAACGAAGAACTGTTGAATAACCAAACAGCTCTGCCAAGGGAACACATCCTTTGATAACCTGAGTACTATTTTCCATCTCCATTGATTCCAATTTGCCCCTGCGATTACTAATATTATTAATAATATTACCGGTAAACTCTTCCGGTGAGGTAATCTCCAGCTTCATAATTGGTTCCAGCAACTGCGGTCCAGCCATTTTTAAACATTCACGGGCGGCCAGCATTCCAGCATTTTTAAATGCAAGTTCAGAGGAGTCTACTTCATGATAAGAGCCATCCAATAATGTTGCCTTCACATTAACCACCGGATAACCTTTAATTACACCTTCTTCAAGAGCTTGCTTGACTCCCGCTTCAACTGCCGGAATATATTCACGGGGAATTACCCCGCCAACAATCTTATTTACAAACTCAAATCCTTCTGCTGGTTCCAAACGCAACACTACATGAGCAAATTGACCCTTGCCACCAGTTTGCTTTACATAACGGGTTGTATGTTCAGCACTGCGAGTGATTGTCTCTTTATAGGCTACCTGCGGCTGACCTATATTAAAATCAATTCCAAATTCTTTTGCCAGTCGTTCCGATACAATTTCCAGATGTAATTCACCCATACCGGCAATTAAAGTTTGACCAGTTTCCTTGTTATAACTTATTTTGAAAGTCGGGTCTTCTGCGGCAATACGGGCCAATGCTTCACTCAGTTTATGCTGGTCTGACTGGGTTTTTGGCTCAATGGCAATTTGAATAACCGGTTCAGGAAAATTAATAGATTCCAGCCATATAGGATTGTTTTCAGAGCAAAGGGTATCTCCGGTGCCAACATCTTTTAAACCTATGATAGCCACAATATCTCCGGCTTTAACTTCTTCTACCTCTTCGCGATGATTGGCATGCATTTTAACCAGTCTGCCAATCCGCTCCTTCTTCCCTTTGGTACTATTCAAAACATATGAGCCTGCCTTTAAGGTCCCAGCATATATACGCGCAAATGCCAGTTTGCCAACATGACGATCACTGACAATTTTAAATATCAAAGCTGCCAAATCCTTATCTGCTTCCGGTTCAATTTCAAACTCCTCGCCAGTATCGCTATTCATGGCAGTTGCAGATTTTACATCCAATGGAGATGGCAAATAATTTACAATAGCATCTAATAGAATTTGCACTCCAATATTACGATAAGAACTTCCGCATATTACTGGTACCAGTAAATTTTGCAGTGTACAGGCACGAATAGTTGCCAATAACAGATCTGCCGGAAGCGGTTTATTATCATAATAAAGTTCTAATAACTCTTCATTCTCCTGGGCTAATTTCTCCACAAGATTAAGGCGCCATTTATCTACTTCAGCCTGCTGTTCATCAGGAATATCAAATTCCTGTATTTCGTTACCCAGCTTTCCGCCAAAGGTATAATATTTTAAGGTGATAAGATCGATAACACCTGTAAAATCATCACCCTCAAATACAGGCAGGGTTAGTATTAATGGTGCAGCACTCAATCGGGTTTCAATTTGCCCAACTACTCTAAAGAAATCTGCACCAACAGCATCCATTTTATTAATATATGCTATGCGGGGGGTAGCATAACGATCAGCTTGACGCCATACAGTTTCAGACTGTGGTTCTACTCCGCCTTTGGCACAGAAAATAACGGCTACACCATCTAATATTCGCAGACTTCTTTCAACCTCGGCTGTAAAATCCACATGCCCGGGGGTATCGATAATATTAATGGCAGTATCCTTCCAAATACACCTGGTAGCAGCGGAAGCAACCGTTATACCACGTTCTTTTTCATACGGCAAAAAATCCATAACACTTTCGCCTTTATGGGTTTCTCCCATTTTGTGAGTCAGACCGGTATAATAAAGAATTCTCTCAGTAGTGGTGGTTTTACCCGCATCTATGTGGGCTATAATCCCAATATTCCTTAAATCTTTTAACATTTCTATTTTTCACTCCTTATATGGCTTACAACAGAAATACGGCATCGTTTCAATGCCGTATCAAGGGATTAAATCTTTCTCTTAAAATGCACCCAAGCAGTAATTATAGGTGCATTAGCATCAATTGTCAAGATTTTGTATAAATACT
>JAAYBS010000184.1 GCA_012718855.1 Syntrophomonadaceae bacterium | reverse complement strand
TGCATCCACATAAATGGCGGAGAGAGAGGGATTCGAACCCTCGAGACAGGTATTAGCCGTCTACTCGCTTAGCAGGCGAGCGCCTTCAGCCAACTCGGCCATCTCTCCGTGTTTAAAACCAGTTATTTGTAATGGCGGAGGAGGTAGGATTCGAACCCACGGGGCCGTGAAGCCCAACGGTTTTCAAGACCGCCTCCTTAAACCACTCGGACACTCCTCCACTGAGAGGATACATTGCATACCCAATGCAAATGAAAGTATAGCATAGCCTGCGCTTGCTTGTCAATAAAGTACCCTAAGCTGATTTCCAAGAATAACTGCCAATATAATCCACCCCAACCAAGACTGCTAAAAAATACTCTTTTACGTGTCATGCCTGAGATCTAACTGGTTGAAGAGCCAATGTTACGCACTTCCGAAAGAGATCCTTCGTCGCTGCAGCTCCTCAGGATGACATTTATGGGACTTTTTCAGTGGTTTCGAACCGTCCCCCTGGTTACCTTATAACTTCTATGCCACCCATATAAGGTCTTAAGGCTTCGGGTATTATTACGGAGCCATCTTCCTGCTGATAGTTTTCAAGAATAGCTGCCACGGTTCTGCCTATTGCTACTCCGGAGCCGTTTAAGGTATGGACATATTGCAGTTTTCCTCCAGTTGCCGGACGATAGCGAATATTAGCCCGTCGGGCCTGAAAATCCTCACAGTTGGAACAGGAGGATATTTCCTTGTATTCATTGTAACAGGGCATCCATACTTCCAGGTCGTAGGTCTTGGCTGAGGAAAATCCCATATCACCAGTACTTAACAGTACTTTACGATAAGGCAGGTTTAGCAGTTGCAACACCTTTTCCGCATTAGCAGTAAGTTTTTCCAGTTCCTCGTAGGAGTTTTCCGGAGCAACTATTTTCACCAGTTCCACTTTGTTAAACTGGTGCTGGCGGATAACACCGCGGGTATCTCGTCCGTGTGAACCTGCTTCTGCCCTGAAACAGGGAGTATAAGCCGTAACATATATGGGCAGGTCAGTTACATCCAGTACTTCTTCCCGGTACAGGTTGGTTAATGGAACTTCTGCCGTAGGTATAAGAAACATTTCCTTGCCTTCCAGTTTAAACATGTCTTCGGCAAACTTGGGCAATTGTCCGGTTCCAATCATACAATCACCGGTAACCATGAAAGGAGGCAGTATTTCCCGATATCCATGCTGCATAGTGTGAATATCCAGATAAAAGTTTATAACTGCTCTTTCCAGTCGGGCTCCGGCACCTTTATATACCGTAAAACGCGCTCCGGATAATTTTGCGGCTCGTTCAAAATCAAGTATATCGAGATTTGGTCCGATATCCCAGTGTGCCTGGGGTTCAAAGTCAAATTGACGCGGCTCACCCCAGCGACTGATTTCCAGGTTGGCAGTTTCATCCGGCCCCACCGGTACTGACTGGTGAGGCAGGTTTGGTATGTTAAGCAGAATCTGTTCCATTCCCACTTCTACGGTTTTCAGTTCATCATCCAGCTCTTTTATCTCCTGCCCGACCTGACGGACTTTTTCCATCAGAGCAGCTGCATCCCCGCCCTGTTTTTTAATCTTGCCGACTTCCTGGGAGGAGGTATTGCGAAAGTTCTTGAGTTCTTCCACCTGTAATAACAAGCTGCGTCGCTTATCATCAAGCAAAAGGTATTTATCCAATGCACCATATATATTACGTTTTTGCAGTTGTTTTTCCACTTCGGATGGATTGGCACGAATAAATCTGGCATCCAACATAATTACCAGTCCTCCATCTTTTATTTAACCTGCCGCTTTATCCGGGCAAATTTAGAATTTCAACAGTTTGGGTCTGCCGGTAATACCATCAACTTGCTCAAGTCTTTCCAGGATTGATTCTTCAACTTTGTTATCAACATTGACCATCATTACTGCCGTTTCGCCTTTATTCTTCCGGGCCACTTTCATGGAAGCAATGTTAACCCCCTTATCACCCAGCATAGTGGCAAAAGGACCAATAACTCCAGGCTTATCAATGTTTTCTACCATAACTACATAACCTTCTAAATTAGTCTCGGTTTCAAAGCTGTCAATCTCAACCAACAGCGGTTGGCG
The DNA here is from genome assembly GCA_012718855.1 of Syntrophomonadaceae bacterium. GTDB lineage: Bacteria > Bacillota > Syntrophomonadia > Syntrophomonadales > Syntrophomonadaceae > JAAYBS01. The sequence goes on along the minus strand of JAAYBS010000184.1, from coordinate 4,318 downwards.
TGCTCTGGATAAGGTCCCGGCCAGTTGCTTTTCCGAATCCTTGCCAAACAGGTTGACATTAATTAAATTCTTATAGCGTTTATTGCTTTGCGGTTGTTTGGTTTCAAAGACTTTTATCCCCCGTTCCTCAGCCAGCAGACGGGCATTAACATAGTTTACGTTTTCCAGCATTACCGGCGCCAGCAACCCTTTCAAAAAGGCTACGGTAAGCATTTCGGTTTCATTTTGCGTAATGGGGCCGCTATAAGTCAATTCTATGCGTGTAACAGGTGATTTTTCAATTTGATAATAAATGTTACCCATCTTTTCCGCCAATCCAATATAAGGGCGTAAGTATTGTAATTCATCGGTCATCAATGTGGGCAGGTTGATGACATTGGGTACTATATCTCCTTTTAACGCCAGTACTACCTGTTCAGCAATATTTTCACCAACCCGACGCTGGGCTTCGTACGTATCGGCACCTAAATGTGGGGTTACTACCACATTGTCAAATTCGAATAAGGGATTATTGATAGCCGGTTCTTTCTCAAAAACATCCAGTCCGGCACTATGAACTTTACCGGATTTTAATGCTTCCAATAATGCCTCTTCTTCAATAATACCGCCCCGTGCACAGTTAACCACGCGAACGCCTTCTTTGGCCAGCTTAAACATTTTGGCATTAATCATATGAAAAGTTTCTTCCGTCTTGGGCGTGTGTACGGAAATGAAATCGGATTCCTGGACCAGTTCTTCCAGGGTATTTTTTTTCTCCGCTTCAAAGCGTTCAAATCTCTCATCAGCTATATAAGGGTCATAGGCAATAACTTTCATATTAAAAGCTTTTAGCCTCGTAGCCACCATGGAACCTATTCTACCCAAACCTACTATTCCAACGGTTTTCCCGTATAATTCCACACCCCGGAAAGGTTTGCGGTCCCAGGTCCCCCCTTTTAGAAAATTGTTGGCCCAGGCAGTTTTTCGAGATGAGGCCAATAATAAGGCAATAGTTTGTTCAGCAGCAGATATAGTATTACTGTCCGGTGTATTGGCAACTATGACTCCGTGGCGGGTACATACATCCACATCAATATTATCTATTCCGTTACCAGCCCGTCCAACTACTTTAAGACGGGTACCCCGGCTGATCAGCTCTTCGTCTACTTTGGTTACACTGCGAACAATCAGAGCATCATACTGGTCGATTATTTCCAATAATTCTTCACGGGAGATACCATCCCGGAAGTCAACCTCCAGTTCAGATTTTAATAATGCCAGGCCTTCTTCAGCAATTCTTTCGGTAACAATAACTTTTCTTCTTGGTTCCATTATTTTATCTCCTTTCCAGATTATCAGGTAATTTTTGCAGCAGATATTCCTGCGCCTTTTTAACTCCAACTCCCATTTCCAGTTCATACCCCATCTTTAAAAGTCCCATTTCCAGAGCAGCCAATACCGCAAGTAAATCCAGGTTTCTAACATAACCCAGATGTCCGATACGGATAATAACATCATCCATTTGCTGCTGCCCGCCGGCTATAATAATGTTCATATGTTCATACAAATATTGCCTTAATTGATTTGCTCCTATGGATTCAGGTACATATACCGATGTTACTGCAGTGGAAGCTGATTCATCTGCAGCCACCAGTTTTAAACCCATGGCTTTTACGGAACTGCGAACCATATCCCGATATTGACGATGTCTTAATACTATTTTTTCAAGTCCTTCTTCCTGCATCATGTTAACGGCTTCTCTGAGACCATAGTACAGTGAAATCGGCGGTGTAAAGTGAGTCTGCCCCTTTTCCAGATATTTGAGTCCCTGGGTTACATCCCAATAAAAACGACAGTTGGTACTGTGCTGGTGAACAGTCAAAGCCCGGTCGCTAAAGGCTAAAAAGCTTAATCCCGGTGGTATCATAAACGCTTTTTGTGACCCGCTTACCACTACATCCAGATTCCATTCATCCATTTTTAACTCCAAAGCAGCCAAACTGCTGACTGCATCTACAATAAACAACGCCGGATGATTGGCTGTCAGCTCACGAATGCTTTTTATATCATTAAATACTCCGGTTGAAGTTTCATTGTGGGTAATTAAAACCGCTTTTATTTCCCCATTTTTATCCTCATCAAGGCGCGTTTTAATGGCTTGCGCATCTGCTGCCTGTCCCCAGGGGAAATTCATCTTCTCTACCCGGGCCCCAAACTTTTCTGCAATGGTAGCAAAGCGATCCCCAAATGCACCTATTGATATAGCCAGAACTTTATCTCCCGGGCTAATGAAGTTTACAACTGCTGCCTCCAGACCTCCGCTTCCAGAGGAGGGATAAATAAGTAAATTTTGATTGGTCTGATAGACTTGTTTTACCCCTTCAGTAACCTCCAGTAATAGTTCCCTGAATTCGGGTCCGCGATGATTAATCAAAGATTTACCCATAGCACGAATTATTCTTTCCGGTATGGGAGTCGGTCCTGGAAGTAACAAATATTGGTCCCCTGTCATTAATGAAACCCTCCTTGGCTATTTTTAGCCTTAAATATTAAAAACCCCCCGTCCCTGGTTAGGGACGAGAGGTTACTCCCGCGTTGCCACCCTGGTTGATAGATATAGGCTAACTATCCACTTAAAAGTTATAACGGAACCACCGGTACTGCTTATATAACAGTCTTCTCCAGGGTGGATTCATTGCCTCCCTACCTGATTCGCACCCCCATCAGGTCTCTTTATTAGGGTATTGCAATTACTATTCCCCTTCATCAACTTTCGCTATTTTTTTCAGATTAGCATATATTATATTATAGTCATAAACTCCTGGCAAGTTTATTTAATCATTTGCAGAAAATATTCAGGTATTTCCTTTTTTGTGGTTAGTTCCGGATGAAAAGCTGTAGCTAACAAATGATTTTCCCTTACCATAACAATTTTATCTTCATAGCTGGCCAGCACCTGAGCATCTCCCCAGACTTTCTGTACATAAGGTGCTCGTATAAATACTGCCCTGGTTATACCGATATCTTTCACTTCCAGAGCAGTCTCAAAACTTTCCACCTGACGGCCATAAGCATTACGTTTAACTTCTATATTCATTAAACCCAGTCTTATTTGATCAGAGTTTTCAATTTCTTTTGCCATTAGTATCATGCCGGCGCAGGTTCCCCACATCGGCATACCCTGTTCAGCCTGAAACTTGATTTCTTCCAGCAGGTTAAATTGCTCCAGGAGCTTTCCCATTGTAGTGCTTTCGCCTCCGGGAATAATCAAAGCATCTATTTCCCTTAAATCCTGAGCCCGTCGAACTTGAAGGCTTTTCGCTCCACAGCTTTTGATAGCCTGTTCATGTTCGATAAAGGCACCCTGCATTGCCAGTATTCCAACGGTAGCTTTACCAGCCACGCTCCTGCATCCTTTCCTCAGGCCTGATGGTGCTGATATCTATTCCTACCATTGGTTCACCCAGGTCACGGGAAACCTCAGCCAATACCTGGGGATCATTATAATAGGTGGTAGCTGCTACTATTGATTTGGCTCTTTTAGCCGGATCACCAGATTTAAATATTCCTGAGCCGACAAAAATTCCATCACAACCCAACTGCATCATCAATGCTGCGTCAGCAGGTGTAGCTATGCCCCCGGCAGCAAAGTTAACTACCGGCAATCTTTTCAGTTTGGCAACCTGCAGTACCAGCTCATATGGAGCTTGCAGCTCTTTAGCCGCGGTCATAAGCTCATCCTTGGGAAGGTTGCTGACCCATCTTATTTCATCATTTACCTGACGGATATGGCGTACTGCTTCCACTACATTGCCAGTGCCAGGTTCACCTTTGGTTCTTATCATCGCGGCTCCTTCACCTATACGCCGCAAAGCCTCTCCGAGATTACGGGCACCACATACAAAAGGAACGGTAAATTCGTTTTTGTTCACATGATATTTGTCATCAGCCGGAGTTAAGACTTCACTTTCATCAATATAATCTATGCCCAATGATTGCAAAATTTGTGCTTCCACAAAATGACCAATCCTGCATTTGGCCATAACTGGAATTGTGACTGCCTCCATAATCTGCATAATTATAGTCGGGTCAGCCATACGGGCTATACCGCCAGCAGCTCTGATGTCAGCCGGAACCCTTTCCAGGGCCATTACTGCACATGCCCCGGCAGCTTCAGCAATTTTAGCCTGTTCAGCAGTAGTTACATCCATAATAACTCCGCCCTTGAGCATCTGCGCCAGTCCGGTTTTAACTTTTAAGGAACCTTTTTCCGCCATTTTCCTGTAAACCCCCTTGAATATTCACTCGCTTGATTTTTGCACTGGCAGATATGTCTTTT
>JAAYBS010000183.1 GCA_012718855.1 Syntrophomonadaceae bacterium | reverse complement strand
TGACGTTGTATTCGATCCAATACAATTGAACGAGAATCTTGGTGTGGACGGTACTGTCGATATCAAGACAAATGTCTATTATATCCGGGTGAGATACGCGTATGTAGATAATCAGGGTAGCGATGGCGAAGAGCATTATATATACAGTCCGTTTTCCAATACTGCTTCGATCGGTACCGAATCGTTCTACAAGGAAGCGTCCGGCTGGGCAAAATCCGAGCTTCAAAAAGCCAATGACCTGGGACTTATCCCCGGCATATTGAAGGGCGCCGACATGACCAAGCCCATCACGCGTGAGGAGTTTGCTGAGCTTGCGGTAGTGCTCTATGAAAGGGTTACGGACAAAAAAAGCGAGCCGGTTTCTCCAAACCCCTTTACGGACACGGCAAATCCGCAAATACTGATGGCTTATAATCTCGGCATAACCTCAGGAACCTCTCAAACCACCTTTTCACCCAAAGTACTGATTAACCGGGAGCAATGTGCAGCCATGCTGTTCAGAGCAATTAAAGCTATCCACCCTCAAGGAGATTACAGTATAGCAAGCGTTAAGGATTTTCCCGACCAGAAAAACATTTCAAGCTGGGCGGTTGAAGCAACCAAATATATGAACAAAGTCGGAATTATTACCGGTGATGCCAAAGGCAATTTTATGCCAAAAGCAACAACGCCTGCTCAGGAGGCCGCCGGTTACGGCATGGCAACGAGAGAACAGGCAATAGCTTTATCGGTCAGGACACATGATAAAGCGCCGGAAATTAAAGCATCTGGGAGCAATTCACCAGCAACTAAGGATACAGGAGCAAAATTGCCGGACGGATTTCCATCCGACCTGATACAGATCTATGAGGGCGGCAAAATTACCTCCGTCAGAGAAAAAACCTTTGCCGGAGGACACAAAGGATATCTCATTACCATTGATCACACGGGTCAGAAGGACAGTGTGGTAAACGGGTTTTATTACAGCGTAATGTCAAACGCCGAAGACCTGGATTCAATGATAGGCATGCATTCGCATTATTATGGTAAAAAAGACGGGTATTGGATTGAGATTGACTTTTATCAGGAGCTTTCGGATGAGTATAAGGGGCAGGCAAAGATTGGTTACTACAAAATGTAACAGAAATAATGAGGTGAAACAATTAGTAAAAAGAGGGGAGTTCAATATGAGAAAATTCTTGTCATTGATTTTAGTGCTGATACTTCTTGCGGTCATAATTACAGGCTGCGCATAAGGAAAATCACATACCGCAGCACCTTCGGAGGCCAATAATCAGAATCAGACCATTATGAGTATGTGTTTTTTTATTTAGGCAAAGATCCTTATTCAATCATCTTTACAGATACAAGCGACAGCTTTGACAAGCTCACCGGGGATTTTGAGCAAATATTGGAGTCTATAAGTTTTAATTAAACGGAGGCATATGAAATGAAGTGTTCCCAGAACATCACTAGTTGACAGATCCAGTAGCCTCCTACTATACCTAACTTCTTATTTTATATGTCTTTATACAGGGTTGACGGTAGAGTTGACTCTTTTTTTTTCTTAGGGTAAAATAGGCATGCATTGAGCGGGAGTAGCTCAGTGGTAGAGCACCGGCTTCCCAAGCCGGGTGTCGAGGGTTCGAACCCCTTTTCCCGCTCCAAAAGAAAAAAGTGAGCGCAGCGAACCTGAGATCCGTGTACCCGAAGGGTGCTCCAAAAGAAAAAAGTGAGCGCAGCGAACCTGAGATCTGTGTACTGGTAGAGTGCTCCATTAGAGAAGAGCGAGCGCAGCGAGCCTAAGATCCGTGTACCCGCAGGGTACCATACATAAATTTCCTGGAAGTTGCAGGGGAAGGGGGTTAATGGAGAATGAAACATATCGTTACGGTTATCAAACCTAATTTAAAGCGTGATATTGAAAAGATTAACTGCCGGGAATGTACTGCTTCCTGTCAATCAGCATGCAAGACTTCCTGTACAGTGGGCAACCAGGTTTGCCGGAATCAATAGTATCTTAACAGGGGCAGGTGCCCCTTTTTCTGTGGGTGTCATAGGGGAGGATTACTTAGTTGTTGATAATGTCTGATTATGATTATGCCGCCAATGTGCATCAATTTAAAATCAATGATCTAATAATGGCGGTAGATGTTAATAGTGGCGCCATTCATGTAGTTGATAAAATCGGGGCTACCCTGATAAGCCTGATTGAATATTTCAAGGGAGATTATTACCGTGCTATTGAGGCAGCCAGTCGCAAATATGACCCGGAGGATGTAGTAGAGGCTGCTCTGGAGTTGACCGGCCTCTGGGAAGATGGTACCTTGTTTAGTGACCCCGAACCTCTGGATTTTGATTTCACCAATATGAATGTAAAATCCCTGTGCCTGAATGTTGCTCATAGCTGTAATATGAAGTGCAGCTATTGTTTTGCCAGTCAGGGCAATTTTGGTCTGCCCTCGGCGTTGATGAGTAAGGAAACCGGCCGTCAGGCAATTGATTTTTTATTGAAGAACAGCGGGGATATAACCCATCTGGAGATAGATTTTTTTGGCGGTGAACCTTTGTTAAATATGGAGGTTGTCCGTGATTTGGTCACCTATGCCCGCAGTCAGGAGAAGCAGTACGGCAAGAAAATTGCTTTTACTTTAACTACTAATGCAGTTTTACTGACTGATGAAGTCATGCAGTTTATTTTGGACAATGATATCGCCGTTATTCTGAGTCTGGATGGACGCCCGGAGGTTAATGACCGTTTGCGTCTAATGAATAACGGAGAAGGCAGCTATGAAAAGATTGTTCCTCATATTCAGGCTATGGTAGCCAAAGAGCCTCGCAGTTATTATGTGCGCGGGACTTTTACACGTCAAAACCTTGATTTCACCAACGATATCCGTCATTTCATCGAATTGGGTCTGAAAAATTTCTCTTTGGAACCAGCAATTGGAACCACAAGTGAATATGCTATAAGAGAGGAAGATTTACCAGCAGTATTAGCGGAGTATGAAAAGCTGGCCGATTTACTGCTGGATTATTATAAAGCCGGGCAGGATGTGCATTTTTTCCATTATGATCTGGGTTTGCAGCGTGGCCCCTGTCTGGCCAAACGTCATACCGGCTGTGGCGCCGGTGTGGAGTATCTGGTGGTAACCCCCGAAGGAGATATTTATCCCTGTCATCAGTTTGTCGGTGAGAAAAATTTTTTAATGGGGAACGTAAACCGGGAGTTGGATAGCGAAATAAGGACACGATTGGGAAAAAACACTTTGCTGAATAAGGAAGAATGCAGAAAATGCTGGGCCAGGTATTATTGTGGTGGAGGTTGCCACGCCAATAATTATTTTACCAATCAGGCGATTGAACAACCGGCGGAAATTGCCTGCCAAATGCATCGCAAACGCGTAGAATCCGCCATTTATCTGGAAATCAGTAAGCGGTTACATGATTTTCCTGCAGAAAAACTTTGTAGAAAAGAAGGATAAATAGTGGAACAAATAGAAAGAATTTGTGGTCTAATAAACTTTATATTTATATGGAGAGTTAATTATGAATTATT
>JAAYBS010000182.1 GCA_012718855.1 Syntrophomonadaceae bacterium | reverse complement strand
TCAGCGATGGTTTTCATCGGTTCGGGACGCAGGCATTCTACCATGGCCTGAATCAACGCACGGGGGGTGAAATACTGTCCGGCTCCACTCTTTGTATCTTCGGCATTTTTCTCAAGCAGGCCCTCATAGATATCCCCTTTGACATCGGTGGACATGGAAACCCAGTTCTCGTCATCGATCATTTTGACGATACGGGCCAGCTTAGCCGCCTCGCTGATTTTATTCTGTGCTCCGGTAAAAATTTCGCCTAAGATACCGGGTTTCTCCGCTAGCTTCTCCAGCGTCCTTTTATATTGCTGTTCCAGGTCAACTCCGGAAAGGCTGTTCATATCCGCCCACGTATAGCCCTGTGGGATGCCGAGATTGCGGTTATACGGGGGCCGGGAATACTCATCAGCCATTTTGAGAAAGATCATATAGGTAAGCTGCTCCAGATAATCGCCATAGGAAACGCCGTCATCATAGAGAACGCCACACATGGACCAAACCTTGGATATGATTGTTGATGTATTGTTTTCAGACATTTATTTCCTCCTCATGCGTTACCAGTTTTCCTTCAAAAGCCATCTGTAATATGCTTTGGCGCAGGCTTTCAGCCTGTATTTCAGCAACATCAATACTCTTTTCAATATGTTCACATACTGAAATCCGATTCTCAATTATTGAAATAATCTCTCTTTGTTCCTCCAGTGAACATGTAGGTACTTGTAAATTTTTAACTTTACCAATGCTAAGCGTGTACAAACCTGAGGTTGAAGAAGCAACTTCAAGGATCTGATTCCGACCATCTTTTGACATTAAATAGTATAAGGCAAATTTAGAAAGCATACTGCCATTAGGGCGTGCCTTTATAATGTGATTTTGATGCAAACACTGTTTGATTTGGCCATTCCAAATAGAAACCCTGCCAATCTGTTCTTTACTACCGTTGCCTTCAACAATCAAAAGGTCTTGTTCTTTTAAGAGTGTCCTATCGATTTCATTTTCTTTTACACCGATTTCTTTAATGTCCGTAAGATCAATAAAATTGTAATATACATTTGCAACTCTCAAATAGGGCATTTTAATTGGAAGTACATTTCTTCTTGAATTTAGAGTTAATCCGCCAGATACATCAAAGTAATTAGTTATATTTGAAAAAGATTTATATCTATCAAACGCATCCTTAAGCACTGCCTGCCGGTAAAGCTTAAGTTGCATCTTCATTTTTTGCAGCGCTTCAACTCCCTTATCCAATTCGGAAAAGAGCTCCTCAATTTTGGCAATAATGCGAAGCTGTTCTTCCATTGGAATGATAGGAAAATCGAAGTTCCCCAGGATTTCCGGGTTAACATGTGGAGTTCCTGTGCCTTTAACTTTTGAGTTAAGTATCCTATATTTGCCCTGCAAAAAATAATACAAAAACTCGTTTGTTACCCCGGGCACAGATATTTTTGCAAGAGTTGAACCAACATAACCCTTATATGCTTTCCCTACCATTCCTGAACGAGAACCATCCCAAACCATAAGTAGATCGCCATCTTCACATGGTAGACAATTTTCCCCGTCTGTATATTCATCAAAGACATGCTGTTCAAAAGCTTTAATATTGATATACGGCAACCATCCATCTGATGGTTCAGAAGCTACAAATTTTGGCTTTTTACCTTTGGCAGAGATTAATACCTCTCCAAGCTTTACAGAATCATATGTTTTTTTGTTTAATACACCGTTATTTGACACTATATCTTATCCTTCCTTACGCCACCAATGCTTCATTAATTTCTTTGAGCACATCCAGATACCCGTTGCCGAACAGCTGATAAAACCGACCCAGACCGCCCTTTTCATCAAAGGGGGAGAGTTCCAAATCCTCCGGCTCAATGGAGAGTGAGGTTGCAATATGATCTTTAATCATGCGCAACCAGTTCATTTGCTCCTCGGTAAAGTGGATATTTCCTGCGTTCTTTGCCAGGGTCCAGCGCATGAAGTTATAATTCACCGTATCGGCATAGGGTGCCAGCTGACTGGCATATCCCAGTTCGAACCTTATGAGCGATACAATATCGGTCAACATCCGTACCGAGCTTCTGCCTTTGACCGCTCCAGGGTTCCTTACATAATAGCTCTCCCAGAGCCGTTCTGCCGTCAATCCATACGGGGATGCCATCAGTTTTTCATGGAGCTCCTTGATCATATCCAGGGTCAAAGCACGGTTCTGATAGCTTTGATTGTAGATGATGCGCAGGGCTAAAATCTCGTCTTTGTTTTCCTTGATAAACTGTCGGAAAGTATCAATGCTCCGGTCAGCCTTTTGCGCTTGCTCTGCGCCCCATCCGGCAAAATTCACAGTATCCAGGTTAACGTTGTCAATCACCTGCTCGTGGTTCTTGCGCACGTTTTCAAGATAATCCCGCAACTCGGGGACATTGAAAGGCAGAGCGGCAGTATCAATTAATCTTCCCTGTACTTCATTCATCTGTTCAGATGTCAATATTGCTTCTGCAGGAACGCCGAATTGCTCACGCGCTTTCTGCTCGATAACATCGGTGTCAAAGGCATCCAAAAGATTTTGTACAATAGCGCTGACCGAGATCCCGCCTGAAATCTCAGAAAAATTTTCCCGCTCCCTGGGAGTCATGGCGCTGTTCAGGCGCGCCAAACGGTTGGCCAGCGAGGTAATCACATCTTCATCACGACTGCCCATCGCCACGCTCAGCATGAGATCGCGCATGGATACGGCAGGTTTGCGCTCCAATGGGCGGGAATCGGTCTTTAAAGATTTGGTTACACCTACCGCGTCAATGATGACATAATGGGTTTTGTTGCTGGTTGCAGAAGGAGTTACTTTCTGCAGATCATCTTTGGAAAGGGTGCGCGTGCCGCGGCCTTTCATCTGTTCAAAGTAGTTCCTGCTCCGTACGTCACGCATAAAGATCAGGCATTCAACCGGCTTGATGTCTGTTCCGGTGGCAATCATGTCAACAGTCACCGCGATACGGGGGTAATAATCATTACGGAAAGCTGAAAGCAGGGACTTCGGGTTTTCTTTGGTCTGATAGGTTATCTTTCGGCAGAAATCATTGCCTTCTCCAAATTCCTCACGGACAATCTGCACAATGTCATCGGCATGGCTGTCTGTCTTGGCAAAAATGAGTGTCTTAGGAATCTCTTTACGGCCTGGGAATATATCGGTCAGCATCTTTTCTTTGATTGTGCTCATGATCGTGCGGATCTGGCTGGGGTTAACCACATCACGGTCAAGCTGGCTACCGCTGTACTCCAGGTCCTCGTCAAGCTGTTCCCAGCGTTTTTTCCGCGTCAAGCGATCGCGTTTTTCAATAGTTTGTTTTAGTATCACGGAACCTTTTTTCGTTATGTCGGTTTCTATGGTATAGATGTCGCCCCCGACATTTACGTTGTCGATTACAGCCTGCTCATGGGTATACTCACTGACCACATTTTCATTGAAAAAAGCAAAGGTACGCTTGTCCGGCGTGGCGGTGAGGCCGATAAGAAAGGCATCGAAATAGTCTAGCACCTGCTGCCAGATATTATAAATGGAGCGATGGCATTCATCAATAATGATAAAATCAAAGAATTCGATGGGATACTTTTCATTATACGCCACTTCTTTAGGACGACCAACCAACTGAACCTCATTGAGCGATGTTTCCTCCAGACTCTCATCCAGTTCCTCACCACGTAATATGGAATACATGCGCTGGATAGTGCTGATGCATACATGGCTATCCTGCGGTATATATGAAGAATTGAGGCGGCGCACATTGTAGATTTCAGGAAACAGGCGCACATCATCATTTGGTTTATACTTCCGGAATTCTTCCTCCGCCTGTTCACCCAGGTTTTTCGTGTCAACCAGAAACAGGACCCGCTTGTTCCTGGCAAAGCGTAGCAAACGGTAAACCGCAGTGATAGCTGTAAAAGTCTTACCAGCTCCAGTCGCCATCTGAATTAGAGCGCGGGGTTTGTTCTCGGAAAAAGACTGTTCCAGATTGATTATAGCGCGGGTTTGGCAGTCGCGAAATCCAGCAGCATCAAAAGGCGGCAGCTTTTTCAAATTATTGCGCAGGGTATCCGGTGCTTTTAACCATTTATACAGGGTTTCGGGCCGGTGGAAAGAAAACACCTGGCGTGAACGGGCTTTCTCGTCTGCGTAATCAGTGAAACGCGTAATGATATCGGTAGCCTCGTAGGCAAAGCGAATTGGCTGGGTACTATTTATCCATTTAAATTTGCTGGTGGCATAGCGTGCGGACTGTTCTTCAACAGTCGTGATTGTTTCCCCTTTTTCGCTTGCTTTTGCCTCGACAATACCAACCAAGGATTTCCCAACAAAAAGCGCATAGTCAACCGGGCCGGTGCTGGTCGGGTACTCCCTAACGGCGACACCCAAAGCAGCCAGCGGATTAAACTGCCGCATATCTTGAAGCAGCCAGCCGGCTTGTTCAAGTTTTTTATCAATCACTTCTCTTGCTTTTGCTTCCGGTGTCATATTTGTCTTTCACTCCTCTCCAGCGTCCTGCCCGGGATACCAGTTATACAATACAAAATACAGCGTTCGCTGAAATTAATGCGGTATAATCCATAGCAAATTTCGGTAGCGGACATGTAGATTCCTGCAGGATTATAATTATATCTGTATAATTTTAGAAAAAAGGAAGGAAGAAATTCCCGATGCTATATAATCGTACCAGAATGCTGTCTCACCAAAAATCAATTAACCATGCCGGATCAATAAAGGGAGTTTTGACTTTTTGTTGTTGGGGGTAGGCCAATGGGAAAACTCAGTTCGTTCAGGGATGTCATCGAAGATATGTTCTATAACGACATCTTCAACGCTTTGTCGGCCTTTATTGAAGATAACCCCAGCCGACTGGAAAGCAATTCATACCGTGTCCAAAGCCCAGATGAAGCCGCGTTATCTGATTTTAAAATCCAATTTGTAG
>JAAYBS010000181.1 GCA_012718855.1 Syntrophomonadaceae bacterium | reverse complement strand
TGGTTCTGGCTTATCCTAATAATCCTACCGGCGGAATAATGAGCAGAGAAGACTTGGAGGCATTGACCAGCTTAATAATAAAGCATGATTTAATCGTAATATCTGATGAAATATATTCCGAGTTAACCTATCAGGGTGAACATGCTTCCATTGCTTCAATACCTGGCATGAAAGACCGCACTTTGCTCATGAACGGTTTCTCCAAGGCTTATGCTATGACCGGATGGAGAATTGGCTATGTATGTGGACATCCGGAAATTATTGCTGCCATGACCAAAGTACATCAATATACAATTATGTGTGCCCCTATAATGGGTCAGAAAGCGGCTATTGAAGCTTTACGGCATGGTGAAACTGAAATGAGACGTATGGTTGATGATTACAACAATCGTCGTAAACTGATATTATCTGGTCTGCGTTCTATTGGTCTGGATTGCTTTGAACCGCGGGGAGCCTTCTATTGCTTTCCCTCTATTACTGCCAGCGGGCTGAATAGCGAGGAATTCTGTGAAAAACTCTTAATGGAAGAACAGGTGGCGGTTGTGCCGGGTAATGCTTTTGGCAGTAACGGGGATGGACATATCCGTTGTTGTTATGCTGCCAGTGTAACCAATCTGGAAAAAGCTATTGAACGCATGGGAAATTTCCTGCAACGACACCGGTTAAAATAATTGTCTCAATTTAGGTCTGGGCAGATGATGAATAATAGCGAAAACATCAGAAATCACGAGTAATAATACGATAATTAACTGAAGGATTTCAGAGGTGTAATGAGGAAAACCTCCTTTAGAAGTACTAAAGGAGGTTTCATATGTTAGGAGATATTACTATTAATGAAATTAACCTTTTAAACCAGTATGAAGTACTAAATGCAAATTTCCAAAAGGAATTAAATGATTATATGCGTTATTTGTTGACCAAACAATATCGTCGTGAGGTTATGGCAGCTATTTTTCACAATAAAATAATTATTAATCTTCTACATGGGTTATTATACTTAATCGAAAAAGATGATTTTGATATTGCTATTGTAAAAAAACGGGTTGGACAAATGAAAGAATTATATTATGGCATTTTTGAACAGGTTCATTTACGCTATAGCGAATTAATCGAGGATTTGGACAGTAATGAATTGGTAAGGGAATTTGGGAAAAATAGTTTCGAGACTCTGAATCAGGTCCTCGAACAAGGTGATACAAAAATGATACGCTTTGAAATTATAAATTTTAATCATGAATATAATCAGTTATCGAAAAAAAAGGACGCCAGACAAATTATTGCAGTATAATTATATTGATACAATAATCTTTAACAATAATGGAGGCGCCTTGTATATGAAATTAAGATTTCTGGGAGCAACACGTACGGTTACCGGTTCTTTTTTTGTTATTGAAACCAAGAGCAAACGATTTGCCATAGATTGTGGATTATTTCAGGGAGTCAAGGAAGTAAAAGAGAGAAACTACACAGAATTTGTTGTTGACCCTCACTCAATCGATTTTGTAATCCTCACCCATGCTCATATTGATCATACCGGTTTAATTCCCAAACTTTGCAAACATGGATTTAAGGGTGATATTTATTGCAGCCATCCTACCAATGAACTATGCAGGGTGCTGCTGCCTGATTCCGGTTACATTCAGGAAATGGAAGTAGAACGCAAGAATCGTAAACTTCTGCGCGCGGGTAAATTATTAATGGAACCTATTTATACCGCCCAGGATGCTATGAATTGCCTGCCGCAATTTAAGGGCTTATATATGGATGAAATAATTGAACTGAGTCCGGGGATCAAGGTGCGTTTAAGGGATGCCGGTCATATTTTAGGCTCCTGTATAGTTGAAATTTGGGTTGAAGAGGATGGAAAAACATTAAAACTGGTCTTTTCAGGAGATCTGGGTAATAGCAATCAACCATTGGTAAAAGATCCAACTATAATAGAAAATGCTGATTATCTGATTCTGGAATCAACTTATGGAAATCGTCTTCATAAAGGAACCTTTAATAGACAAGAACAATTGGAGTCAGTTATCAAATATACGATGGAGAAGGGCGGAAACTTGATAATTCCGGCCTTTGCGGTAGAAAGAACCCAAGACCTGCTTTACGATTTAAATACCCTTTATCAGGAGGGTCGCCTTGATCCCAAAATTGATATATTTATTGACAGTCCCCTGGCAATTGCTGCTACCAAGATTTTTGCTGATCATATTGAATATTTTGATTCTGAAACTCGTGATTTGATACGTCGGGGTCAATTCAGCCTGCCTAATTTAAAATTTTCCAATACCCAGGAAGAGTCCATGCTGCTAAATGAAAGAAAAACAAATACCATTATTATATCTGCCAGTGGAATGTGCGATGCCGGGCGTATAAAATATCATCTGAAATATAATTTATGGCGTCCTGAGTCCACCATTCTATTTGTTGGCTATCAGGCTTTTGGTACATTGGGCAGACGAATTGTTGATGGCGAAAAATTGGTTCAGATTCATGGAGAACAAATTGCTGTCAAAGCTGATATAAGAAGCATTGAAGCTTATTCAGCTCATGCTGACCGGGCAGGATTAATCAACTGGTTAAAGCATTTTACCAGTTTGCCCAAGGCAATATTTTTAGTTCATGGAGAACCGGAAGCTCAGGAAGCATTATCTGATTTAATTCGTCAGGATATTCGTATACCGGTCTATATTCCTGACTGGATGGACGAATTTGACCTGTATCCGATAGATAATATTGAAAGCAAAACAGAGGTTGTGGTTGATGATTTAAGCAAGGCGATGTTGGCGGAACAGTTATATCTTGAATTACGCAGTGAGATGCATTATATGTTTAAAAAAGCTATGGACAGTAGTAATTATGATGCAATTATTGATAGTATGAAAAAAATAAAATCTGCTATTGATTAATAATAATTATATAAAGGCCGGGTATAGGCTCTACCCGGCCTTTTTTATTTAGTCAAATAAGGAAACTGACATAATATAACTGGAAATAAACAAATCAACTCATTATCTTGATTAAACAGTCTATTTGGACTCCTGACATAAAAACCTTAATCTTGTTGCACTGAAAATGAAAATGATATAATCGATATACTTCAGTATTCGGAGGAAGGGTTTTCTAATGCACCATAATATTGCCTCTCTGGAAGTTATTCGTTGGGGATATGCTAATATCCCCGGAGCTTTGTTTCACTATGGACAGGAACTTGATTTAGAGATAGAGGATATTGGCGTTCTGGCAGCTATTCTTTATACCTTTGAACGTACCAGACCTTTATTTCAAACTGGTGTCAGCCTGGGACAGGTTTTACAGGTATGTCCATTAGCTAATAAGGCCAAATTATCACGTCGCTTAAATCGCCTTGAAAAAATAGGGTTGATCACTTTGGAGTCAAAATCCAAAGGCTCATCTAATAAACATATATTTTTGGAGCCGCTATTTAACCGTCTGGAAAAATTGATTATGAGAGATCACAGTTATATAACACCTGAACCTGATTATAATATTCAGCTTAAAGAATATCAAAAGCGTATCGAACAGCTGGAACTGGAATTGGAAAGGGAAAAGGAAAAGGAAAAGCTACCTGACATGATAGAGCTATTTAATAAGTCGGACGGGAATTATAAGAAGGTAGCAGACTTTATTTCCAAGAAAACTGGCAATTTGCTTAGTGTAAAAATGGCTAATGAACTAAAAAAATGGCTGGAAGAAATGGCTTTCACGCCGGAGTTTTTATTATGTATGCTGGAACTTTGTTTTGAGCGTAATATTTACAATCCGCGGGAAATTTCCAAAATTGCCCGTGACCTCAAAGAGTATTCGGTTAATAGTGTAGAAGGTCTGGAACTCTATTTTCAAAAATATATTGATGAAGATATAAGCCGACTGGCAAAATACAAACAATTTGATCCCGATATAATGGAGTTTGGACAGTTCACCGGAGTAGATATGAATGCAGAGGCCCGCAAAAACGTTTATTATAAATGGCGTTATGATTGGGGATTTTCCCATAACATGATAATGAAAGCCGGGGAAATAATGTGTCAGCGCACTAAAAATGGTGGTCTGGAATATATAGATAGTGTACTTAATAATTGGATGACCAAAGAAATTCGCAGCCCGGAAGATGCTGAACGGGAAATTAAAGAATTTAAAGCTAAAAAAGTGGAGCAGTCTACTGACAAAAATAAAGCATTTAAACCGGAAAAAATAGAGTATGAACTATATGTACCCCCTTCAACCTTGGAAGAATTGAAAAGTAAGGTATAATTAAATTGGGGTAATACCCGATTTTTATTTTACGATGGAGTGATTACGGTTGGCTGATCCGGTATTAAGACAGTTAGATGAAGACAATTTATTTGACCTGGAAAGTGAGCGCCGGGTTTTATCCTCAATGCTGCATGCAGAAGATGCCTGTGTGGAAGCCTATAATGCCTTAACCACCGTTGATTTTTATTCACCTAAAAATGCTACTATCTTTGATCTGATCTGTAGTTTGTTTGAAAGGGAAATCAGACCTACTTTTGTAGAATTGTTAAAGGAAGCCCACAGCCTGGGATTATTAACTAATCCTCGCGATATAGAAGAACTTAAATATATTGCGGAACATTACATAGATGATGAAAATATTAGATATTGGATAAAACGGGTAAAAGATAAATCCCGCCTGAGAAAATTTGAAGCCTTTTTACGTCATAGTTTTCAGATGGTTTTAGAGCGCCAGGATATTGAAGTAGAAGAAATATTATTGGCAGCCGAAGAAGAGCTGACTAATTTAACTGCTCTGGAGTATGATGATCATATTGATTCTCCCTTTGACCTCGCCACGCTGGGTTATGATGAGGTAGAGAGACGGTTTTTGCGATTCAAGGAAATAAAAGAACTGCATAAAGGTGTATTGCCATTGGACGGATTACCGACTGGTTTTGATACGCTTAATCATATCACGCTGGGGTACAAACCGGGAGATTTAATTATTCTGGGCGCTCAGACCGGACATGGCAAGACGGCCTTTGCTTTACACACCTCCCGTTCAGTATCAGTTGATTATCAATCTACAGTATTATATTTAAATACTGAAATGAGCCGCCAGCAGATTGCTTTACGTTGGGGTTCTATTTTATCCGGTATTGAACATGAACGTATACGCAGCGGTGATATTAATGAAACTGAACTATCAATTATTTTGGAAGGTTATTCCCGGCTCAGAGAAAGCGGTTTTTATTCTTATCCCTGTCCTAATCTGACCCCTGAAAAAACCATATCTATTGCGCGTAAATTTAAAGCTCAGAAAAATATTGACATGATGATCGTTGACTACGTTGGTCGTATGGATAAAGTTGATCCCAAACTGCAGGAATGGCAAATGTTGGAGCAAATAGTCAAGACTCTGAAAATGCTGGCTCAAAATCTCAACATAGTAGTAATGTGTCTGGTGCAATTAAATCCGGATGGAAGTCTGCAGGGGGCCAAGCGTATGAAAAATGAATCCGACCTGATGTTGAAACTTACTCCTATACCACGGGAAGAATTAGAAGAAAATGAGGAATTAAAAAAATATTTAAATCCCAATTATTATATTCATATTGATAAAAACCGTGATGGACGCAGTGGGGTTAGAATCCCCATAACCTTTGATCTTCAAAAACAAATTATGAAGGATGCCGAAAGGATTGCTTTGTAAAATGAATGAGGAAATCAGAATTAGGAAGATATATGATGAAACAGCTTCGGTAATTCTCCATAATGCGGTTAATAATCGTCTTAGTTCTGAAGAAATGGCTTTTTTATTAAGCCTTTTGGATAAGGTATTTAATTGTACCCTACCGGAAGCATTTCTTTCCGTTATTAAAGATTCCCAGAATTATGACTTAAATGAGGAAGTAAAAGACATTATTAAAGCCAATATGTTAGCAACTGATCTGAATAATGATCAGTCAATTAAATCCAGTGTTACTGCAATTCGAGACCTTTTGTCGGCCCAGGGGGTGTCTACACAATAGCAAAGGAGGTAAAGATGTGGAAAATATTTGGATTTATGAAACCCATACTGATGGATACGAGGTCAGATGGAGAATTACTGATATAATTCAT